>CAYZYO010000109.1:0-6835 GCA_964482585.1 uncultured Syntrophomonadaceae bacterium
CGACCGGATGCATTTTATGCGCATGAATGGAAATGAGATATTCAGGTTTGCTACTAGAATTACTCTTGAGATAAGTAATAAGCTTCTTGAAATGGCCGGCTTAGATTATAAAGATGTTGACATCTTTATTCCGCATCAATCCAATCTGCGAATTATAAAAACTGCTATGAAGCGTATGAAGATACCAGAAGAGAAAACCTTGATAAATATTCGGGATTTTGGCAACATGTCAGCAGCATGTATACCGGTTGGGCTATCATTAGCTGAACAGGAAGGAAGATTAAATCCTGGAGATTTGGTTCTAATGGTAGCTTTTGGAGGAGGATTAACCTATGGTGGAGCATTAGTACGCTGGGGGAGGGATTAAGATTTTGTTAAAGACCGAAATATGTAATTTATTATCTATTAAATACCCTTTAATCCAGGGGGCGATGGCTTGGATTGCTGGTGGCAGATTGGCTGGAGCTGTTTCATCCGCAGGAGCGCTAGGGGTGATTGGTGCTGGTAGTGCTGATACGACCTGGATAACTAAAGAGATAGATATAGCTAGAAAGACTACGGATAGGCCATTTGCGGTTAATCTAATGCTTACTTCTCCTTATATTGAAGAAGTAGTTGAGCTCGTGATAAAGGAAAGAATACCAGTAGTAACAACTGGTGGAGGCAATCCAGGGAGATATATGGAAAAACTGAAAAATGCCGGAATAAAAGTGATTCCAGTAGTGGCCTCGGTGGCTTTGGCTAGAAGGTTAAGCAGATTAGGTGCTGATGCTCTAATAGTTGAGGGAACTGAATCTGGCGGTCATATTGGTGAAATGACCACTATGACTCTTGTGCCTATGGTAGTTGATGCAGTAGATGTCCCGGTAATAGCTGCAGGAGGAATTGCGGATGGACGAGGAATTGCAGCTGCCCTGGCTCTAGGGGCAGAGGGGGTTCAAGTTGGGACCCGTTTTATTTGTTCACCAGAATGTGATGTACATCCATCCTACCAGCAGAAGGTATTAAAAGCCAGGGATAGAGATACAGTTGTATGTGGAACCGCTACTGGGCATCCGGTACGGGCTATTCGTAATAAATTTACCCGGGAGTATTTAACCCGGGAAAGAATGGGAACTAGTAAGGAAGAACTTGAGGAATTAGGAAAAGGGCGTTATCCAGCAGCTGCTGTTGAAGGGAAAATTGACGATGGCAGCATACTTGCAGGACAGGTATGTGGTTTAATAAGTGAGGTTCAACCTGCTGGTGAGATCATATCTGGTATAATAAAGGATACCTTGAGCGTTATCAGGCGATTGGGGGATAAAGAATGCCTAGAATAGCAGTGGTTTTTCCCGGACAGGGAGCACAATATGCTGGCATGGGAAAAGATCTGGCCCAAAATTTTGATGAAGCTGCCTTAATCTATGAACAGGCTGATGAAATTGCGGGTTATAAACTAAGTGAATTGTGTTTCTATGATCAGGAGAAGATGTTAAACCAGACAAAATATGCCCAACCTGCTTTACTAACTACCAGCCTAGCAGTTTTTGAGGTGGTAAAAAAACATGGTATTAACCCGGTAATAATGGCGGGGCTCAGCCTGGGGGAATATACTGCACTGGTTGCTTCTGGTGCAATTAGTTTTAAAAAGGCATTACTGCTGGTCCAAATTAGAGGTTCTTTAATGCAAGAAGCGGTACCGCCTGGAAAAGGAGCAATGGCTGCAGTAATGGGCCTTGATAATAATACTATAGAGGAAGCCTGCAAACAGGCAGTAGGGATTGTGAATATTGCTAACTATAATGCACCAGGCCAGACAGTAATTTCTGGTGAGAGCGAAGCAGTGTCACAAGTAGTTGATATTTTAAGAAAGCAGGGAGGACGGGTAAAAATCTTAGCCGTAAGTGTACCGTCACACAGTCAGCTCATGTATAATGCGGCAATGAATCTTAAGCCTCATCTTGAAGAGATTAGTTTTAAACCGCCAGCTGTGGATGTAGTAAGCAATGTTAATGCCCAGGGCAATAGCTTTACCGGGTATAAAGACCTCCTGGTAAAACAGCTTTTTTCTCCAGTATTATGGGAACAGAGTATCAGGTATATGATGAATAAAACAGACTATTTTATTGAAATCGGGCCAGGATCAACCTTGAGTGGATTGATTAAAAGGATTGATCGTTCTCGTATACTCGGGCATATTGAAGATACTAAAACACTGGCAAAAGTACTTAAAAAGGTGGGTTTATGATGGGAAAGGTCGCTGTAGTAACAGGCAGCTCACGAGGAATAGGCAGAGCTATAGCTGTAGAATTAGCCAGGAAAGGGTGCCGGCTGGTAGTTAACTTTTCTAATAACCTGTCTGCAGCCGAAGAGGTTCTCGAGGAAATTAAGTCTTTAGGCAGCAGTGGCATAATAATAGGTGCCGATGTATCAGTTCCAGAGTCAGCACAGGAACTGATAGATAGGACCATAAAGGAATATGGCCAGATAGATGTTCTGGTTAATAATGCTGGCATTAACCATGACCAATTGATGATTCGTATGCAGGATAATGAATGGAATAAGATCATAAACACCAACCTTAATTCAGCATTCTACTGCAGTCGAGCTGCCTTAAAACATATGGTAAGGAAACGCTTTGGGAGAATTGTCAATATATCTTCAGTAGTCGGATTAACCGGAAATGCAGGTCAGGCCCATTATGCTGCTTCAAAATCAGGATTGCTGGGGTTGTCTTTCTCAATTGCTCGTGAATATGGAAATAGGGGGATAACTGCTAATGTAATTGCCCCGGGGTATATACAGAGTGATATGACGGAGGGACTTACTTCTGAACAGAAGTCACGGATTCTCTCAGCAATTGCAGTAGGGAGGATAGGAACACCTGAAGACATTGCAGGGGTTGTAGCCTTCCTGGCTTCTCCTCAAGCAGCATATATTACTGCGCAATGTATTCGGGTTGACGGGGGGCTATCTAACCTATAAAATATTAACAAAAACCCATGTTAATGGAAGAGTCAATTACTATATAAAAAATATTAAAGAAAAAAGGAGGATTCCAATGGCAGTATTTGACGAATTGAAAGAGATTATTATGGAGATTAAAGACATACCTGAAGAAGATATTGTGCTTGATTCAAGTTTTGCTGATGACCTGGAAGCAGATTCTTTAGACATAGTTGAAATGCTGATGATGCTTGAGGAAAAATATGATATTCAGATTCCTGAGGAGACTGCTGAGGGGCTTAAGACAGTTCAAGATGTTGTGCAATACGTAGAAGCTAGACTACAGGAAAATGAATAAACATCGAGGTGATAAAATGCCCGGGCACAGGGTTGTAATAACTGGATTAGGAATGATTTCCCCGGTTGGCAACAATAAAAATGATTTTTGGAATAATCTTATTCAGGGACATACAGGGATAAGGAAAATAGAGCGTTTTGATACTGCTATGTTCCCGGTTCAAATCGCTGCTCAGGTAAGGGATTTTAATGTAGTAGATTATATTGCTCGTAAAGATGCCAGGCGTATGGATCTGTTTGTTCAATATGCCTGTGCGGCTGCTCGCATAGCAGTTGCAGATGCCCAATTAAATATAGAAAATGAGCCCAGAGATAAGATAGGTGTATGGGTAGGTTCAGGTATTGGTGGAATTGATACTTTTGAAAAACAGTATTCAGCAATGCTCAAAAGAGGTATATCAGGGATAAGTCCTTTCTTTATCCCTATGATGATTCCTAATATGGCTGCAGGTCAAGTTGCAATAATGTTAGGTGTTAAAGGACCTAATGGCTGTACAGTGACTGCTTGTGCTTCAGGCACCAATTCGATAGGAGAAGCCTTTCATTTAATTCAGAGAGGAAAGGCTGATGTAATGATAGCAGGAGGAGCTGAGGGTTCAATTACCCCATTGGCAGTTGGAGGCTTTTGCTCTATGAAAGCCTTATCTACATTTAACGAGGAACCAATTAAGGCATGCCGACCTTTTGACCTTAACCGCAATGGATTTGTAATGGGTGAGGGTTCAGGTATTCTTGTTTTGGAAGAATTAGAACATGCTTTAAAACGGGGAGCTAATATCTATGCTGAGCTAATAGGATATGGCACCAGTGCCGATGCCTGTCATATGGTACAGCCAGATGAGACAGGATCCGGGGCAGCATTGGCTTTCAAAATGGCCTTGAGGGATGCCGGTATTAATCCTGAAGAGATAGATTATATTAATGCCCATGGTACTGGTACTGAGCTAAATGATATGGTGGAAACAGCAGTAATAAAACAGGTTTTTTCTGAACACAGCTATAAAATTCCGGTAACTTCAATTAAAGCGGCCACTGGGCATATGTTGGGGGCAGCAGGTGCAGTCGAACTCATTGCTTCTGTATTATCTTTAGTAAATAATGAAATACCTCCTACTTTAAATCTGGAAAATCCAGATCCCAGGTGTGATCTTGATTATGTTCCAGGTAAGGCTAGAGAAATAGAGTTACAAACGATTCTTTCTGATTCGCTTGGTTTTGGAGGACATAATGCAGCTTTAATCATAAGACGATATTGCTAAAAATTATTTTAATATAAAAAAGGTAATTATTATAATGTACCTGGGCGAGATTATTAACTAAAGCAAGGGGCAAAAACACTATGAATATTGAAGATATTATGAAAATTCTTCCTCATCGTTACCCATTTTTGTTAGTAGATAAGATTGTGGAGATTGTTCCAGGAAAAAGAGCTGTGGGGATTAAGAATGTCACAATTAATGAACCTCAATTCACCGGGCATTTTCCCGGTAGACCAATAATGCCGGGAGTACTTATGATTGAAGCGATGGCACAGGTTGGGGCATGTGCCCTATTATGTGAGGAAAAATACAAAAACCAGCTGGTTTACCTGGCTGGGATAGATCGTATACGTTTTAAACGGCTGGTGGTTCCAGGTGAAACCCTGCAGATTACAACTGAACTATCTAATATCAGAGGTAATATTGGGAAAGGAAAGGGGAATATTTATATTAATAATGAAATGGTTTGTGGGGGTGAATTCCTTTTTGCCCTGACCAGGTTTGAGGGTGAATTAAGTAAATGATAAAAAAAACCTTTAACAGGAAAAAATACATTTCTATACATAATAAGCATCTGCTTGAACAAGATGATAATAATAAACTCGCGCAGAGAATAAATTGTTCTTCCTGTTCTGCTTTATTATGGGAAACAGACCTGATAGAAAATAACCTGGTATGTCCCAGGTGTTCATATCATTTCCCCATGAACTCAGGAGAACGAATTGATCTGTTAGTTGATGAAAACAGTTTTTGTGAGTTTGATTCAGGGTTAACTTCTTGCAATATATTAGATTTCCCGGGTTATGAAGAAAAGCTTACCTCTGGTTCCAATAAATCAGAGCTGAATGAAGCCATTGTTACTGGATATGCTAATATTGCTGGCTGCAAAGTGGTTTTGGGAGTTATGGATTCCAACTTTATGATGGCCAGTATGGGTTCAGTTGTTGGGGAAAAGTTCTGCCGGGCGGTCGAGAGGGCTATTAATGACCGGTGTCCGCTTATCATGTGTACTGCTTCTGGTGGGGCCCGGATGCAGGAGGGTATGGTGGCATTAATGCAGATGGCTAAGACCAGTTCGCTGCTGGCACGGTTCCATGATAGTGGACTTCTATACATTTCTCTTCTTACTCATCCAACTACTGGTGGAGTATTGGCCAGTTTTGCTTCTTTAGCCGATATTATTATAGCTGAACCGGGTGCACTTATAGGGTTTGCCGGACCCCGGGTTATCGAACAGACGATTAAACAAAAATTACCTGAAGGATTTCAACGTTCCGAGTTTTTACTTGAACATGGAATGATTGATCTGGTGGTAAACCGGAAGGAAATAAAAGAGAAACTAGCATTATTGCTAAAGCTTCATCAAGGAGGCACTAATGGTTAAACGCCAATTTGATTATGATAAAAAGTATCGAGATTTATTAAAAAAAATTCAGGAATTAAAAGAATTATCCGAAACAACCAGTTTTAATTTATCAGGGGAAATAGATTCCCTGGAAGATAAAATGATGGCAATCAGGGATCAGAAGTACAGTAATTTAAGCCCCTGGGAAAAAATACTTTTAGTCCGTAACCCGCAGAGACCAACTAGCTATGATTATATTGAATATGTTTGTGATGAATGGATAGAATTGCATGGAGATCGATGTTTTGGGGATGATAAAGCAATAGTAGCTGGGATAGGTTCTTTTGAAGGCCAACCGGTTACTGTCTTCGGACATCAGAGGGGCAAGAGCACCGGGGATAATATTCACCGGAACTTTGGTATGCCTCACCCTGAAGGATATCGCAAAATCCATAGACTGCTTTCACAGGCAGAAAAGTTTAATCGGCCAGTTATAAACCTAATAGATACCCAGGGAGCATATCCGGGAATTGGGGCTGAAGAACGAGGACAGGCCTGGAGCATATCACAGGTTCTAATGGTCCTGTCACATATTAAAGTGCCGGTAGTCTCAGTGGTTACTGGTGAAGGTGGTAGTGGTGGAGCCCTTGCCCTGGCAGTCTGTGATCGTTTGTTAATGCTTTCTAATGCAGTATTTTCTGTAGCTACAGCAGAAGCCTGTGCATCAATCCTATGGCAGGATACAAACCGGGTAGAAGAAACAGCTGCTGCAATGAAAATTACTGCCCAAGATCTCCATCAACTTAATATAGTAGATAGAATAATAGAAGAACCGGTTGGTGGAGCCCAGGAGCAATTTGAAATAATTGCAGATAACATAAAAAATGATATCAGGACTGCAATTAAAGAAATAATGAACCTGGATAGGGATCAACTGCTTGAACAA
>CAYZYO010000110.1:0-6735 GCA_964482585.1 uncultured Syntrophomonadaceae bacterium
TTTGCTTTAACCGGATTGTTATGGATATATCTGACCACTGTCAACAGGTAGGCATCGTCTGATTATACCGCCATGCATAACCAGTCCCGATTCTGCCCATTATCCACGAAATCTTATCGTTCTTTTCTCGTATCAATAAATAAACGTGGTTACTCATTAAGCACTAGCCATATACCTCAAATTGCTCTTCTGATTGCTTCTGTGACAGGGTCTCCAACCCATTAATAGTGGTTATGCATTTCTGGTACGTTAATATTATAAACATCATTAACCCACAGATCATAACCGTGGTTATAGGCTATCTGATAGAGAGGAACTATAGTCTCTCTTATGCTATTAATAAACGAGTTTTTAGTGGCTAATTTGTTGTTGCTATCAAAAATATTTTTTCCCAAAGTCCAGTAGTCCTCTAAAATAAGACGTTGAAATGGCTTGAAAGACACAGACAACGCACTATATTGAACTTTGCAGAAATTGTCGAAATATTTATCTAAATCCGTTAGTTTATTGCCCTTAGAGCTGTTTACCCTTTGGAACGTAGGAACTAGATTCCACATTTCGTCGTGTAAGACGAAACTCCAGGGTATAAAGTACTACATCCTATCACCAAACCAATTTAGTACTAATCCTCCCATAATTCATCTGCTAGATCGTCTATTTCTTTTTTTAGATTTTTTGTTGCTTCTCTATCAATTATCCATTTATCTCCTTTTTTAACCAGGACATCTCCTTCCCTGGCCTTCCCTGGAATCTCACTGCTTTTAATATTTTCTATCCTTCCTTCAATATCTAAAACCGCGTACTCGCCTTCAAAACGATCAATTACCGCTTTCAAGTAACTCCCCCCTTATGGCTGACAGATAGAGCAGGGACTATAACCTGCCTCAACTGCTTCTTTTCGAGTATTAAAATAAATCCGGTTGTGCTCTTCCGGCAGGCTTGTACATTCAGCACAGTGAAACTTCTTCGAATTTTTGTTGCCAATATAGCAGGTATTCTCATCATTGTTGGGATCAACTGGTGCAGCAGGTTCAGCTTCCTGATCTGCTAAAAGATCTTTAAAGGTTTTTATCTTTATAGTATTGCCGTCTGAAGTGATTGCTATATTCCCATCCTGATCCGTCCGGTATATTTTTATACCCCTTTGGTTTAGTTTTTCTATCGTTTCTTTATGGGGATGACCATAGTCATTATCAGTTTCGCACATGATAACAGCGTATTTTGGTGCCACTGTATTTAAAAATGCATTACTCGTACTGCTGGCGCTTCCATGATGTCCAACCTTTAATATATCAGCCTGTAAACTCCTATTTGATGCTAAAAGCATCTCCTGTTCAGATTCTTCTTCCGCATCCCCGGTAAAGAGGAATGAATTATTTCCATAAACTAATCTAAGTACCGCACTGTAGTTATTCAGGTTTTCATATGTATCCCCCACCGGCGCAGCAAAACAGGCCTCTACACCTTCCAGTGGGATCTCAACCCCTGCCCTGGCTGTACTCACCTTCAGGCCCTGGCTCTTTACTGCTGTTAGAAGATCCCTGAAAGTAGCCGTAGTATGAGTTACCTTTGGCAGATAGATTTTTTCAACTTTAAAGTTCCTTAATACATCAATAAGTCCACCGATATGATCTGAATGGGGATGGGTTCCGATTAGAATATCTAATTTACTTATACCCTGTTCCTCTAAATACCCGGTTATTTTTTCTCCCTGATTCCTTTCTCCCCCATCGATCAATACATTCTGGCCCGAGGGGATTTGAATAAATATAGAATCCCCCTGCCCCACATCCAGGAAATGGACAGTTAATTTACCATCACTTATCCGGGAACCTGAGCCTGATACTGCTGAATTATCATTATTATTCCCACCGGCACCGGTTATACAGCCGCCCAAGACCAGGCACATCATTATCAATATGGAAGTAAAACAAAAAAACCGTTTATGCAAGTAAAATCCCTCCTGTCGTCAAAAAACACTGTCCTTATTATACAGTGTTTAATGAATAGGGGTAGTAGTGTTCGTTAAAATATCTCGAAAAGCATCTTGTCATGAGAGTTATCCTTGTATAATGAAAATGGAGGGGATATTTATGCCGATGCCATTAGCCATGTTGGCTGGATTGGGAGTACTGTTAATATACTTTTTTGTGGGAATACGAAGGCTAATTGTCTTAAGTTTATTTGCTGTTCCCCTGGCTTTTGCAATAAAAAACATTATTTCAAACAGGGGCAGATCGGGCCAGTGGTTAATGAAATGGTCACGGTTTGTTGAAGTTATTTTACTGGCAGGATTAATTCTGGTTTACTATGCTCTGGTATTGATATCAGAAGTTCCTATTCAATCTGCTGCAATAGTTTTGGCTGCCATGATAATCTTTTTTCTGGTGTGCGCTATTGGTATTAGTTTGTATAAGGAGGATACTGGAGTAAAAAACGAAGATAAGAAAACACCTCTAAAGTAATACTATACTAACCCCTCATGACCAGAGGGCACAAGTATCTCAACTATTGAAAAAAAGATGAACTCTGAATAAAAATTATTTACTATGGAGGACGGATCATGTTTATTTTAGAAATTGTTGGCAGCAAAAGTTGTATCAAACAATTCCTGTTCGGTTACAGAAAGAGTCTCATGACCGTTCTCTGTTATCAAAAACATGCTTTCCCGTTTAACTGCACCATGCTGGGGATGGGTTAAATGCATTTCCAGAGTGATTATGGAATTGGCTTTCAATTTAAAGTCTGATTGGGCAAATAATACCGGAGGCTCATTTAATTCTAATCCTACCCCATGACCTATAAAGTTTCCCTTTCTGGGGGGTAAACCTAAAAAGTAATCGCTAACCCCCAGTCGACAGGCACTGTTCCAGGCAATATTATATAGCTCCCCACATTTAATCCCTTCTTTCAGGGACATGCGGACATCATCGGTAATTTGACTCAGGCACTGGAACAGACTTTCAACTTCTGGGGCAGGCTCCCCTAAAACATAGGTGCGGGTCTCATCGCAATGGTAACCCTGGTAACAGGTAGGTATGTCTACTATTATGGTATCGCCCGGCGAGATCTTTCTGGCCGATGGTCCGGCTGGGATAGCAGGACTGAGACCTATTCCAGTAATGGTATTGGCAAACCCACTGACCTTTAACAGGTTCTCCCCGGAGGAAAGGGGACCGCGACTCATATAAAAGTCGAAATTCCTCATAGAAAAATCACCCTCATGTCCGGCTTTTCTATGGGCATACTCTATTTCCGCAGCCAGCTCCAATTCAGTCATCCCTGGTGACAGCACATCAAAAACCCTCAAGTGTCCTGCCTTCATTATCGCACAGGCTGTTTTTATTAATTCAATCTCCTCTTCATCCTTGAGCATCCTTTGCATTAATATCTCGGGAGAGATATTAACCGGTGTATAACCGGTAAATATTTGCCTTATTTTCAAAAATAATTCCGCAGGCATTACATCCATTTCCAAACCCAATTTTCCCTTACCGGCACCCAGTTCTTTTATCTTTAGTAAGGCTTCCTGAAAACTACCCGGCGCAATAACCCGGTTTGGGTCTATCCAGATTTCTTTTAACACAAAATCAAGGGCGCGGCGCACTATTAAATAATAATCACCAGGCGTAACTACCAGAATAGCAGGCTGAGCAGTCCCACAATAATATAAAACATCTCGTGAGTAGATTAACAGGGCCGACTCAATCCCCAATTGGCCCAGTCTGGTTTGAAATCTTTGTATCCGGGCGGTTTTGTCTGCTGTCATTTAAAATTCACCTTCTTAAGGGGGTCTGCTTATTATACATAGTCTTACAACGAACTTTTTAAGGATTCATGATATATTTGGTTAGTGAAAAGGTGGCGAAGATTATAGCAGAGATTATTGAAGTTGACTGGGAAGATATAACACCAAGAAACAGACTGGGTAAATAAATATGCTCTTAAAGGCAGTTGATGTTGGCAACACAGGTTTTCCTTTCTTGATGACTGCAAGGCAGATGCTATTATAGACAATCCTGCATGTAAGGTATTTCGCCGGAGCTAATAGATCCAGGTGTAAACATGCCATAAGCACTAAGATATTTTCTTCCATTTTTATTATAATTCAAAAATAAATTTCATAATAGTCTTATAATTACTATCTTTTGTGTGTATCATAGGAACAGTCTACAGGTACTCGAAAAAATGTTATGGGAGTTGTCAAATTACATTTAACAGGGGGCTTCAGCGATTGGATAATAATCATATGGACTGGGATACTGAAGAGAAGCGTTTAAAGCAAACTATATCAATAGCGATGGAACAATTATCTGCTGCCAGATTAAGGAGCCAGAAAAACCAGGCTGCCATTATCTCTGCAAAAAAGGAACTGTTAGAGGATACTTCTCGCTTTGTGCCAAACCTCTGGTCTATGGAAAATTTCCATCAACTTGTAGAATTAAGCCAATACTTAAATCCAGTATCATATAAAATCTCTGAAGATGAAATGGAATTCAAAAAGATATTGTCATTAGAGAAAATGATTAATTCACCATACTTTGCGCGCATTGATTTCAAGTTAGATGGTAGTAATGCGGTTAAAAAAGTATATATCGGATTGTCTTCCCTAAAGGATAACAAATCTCGTGAAATCTATATTTACGATTGGAGGTCTCCGATTGCAAGTGTCTTTTACCGTTTCGGAACCGGAAAAGCATTTTATGAGGCCCCAGCCGGAAAGGTAACGGGTCAGGTTAGTTTAAAACGTCAATATGAAATAAAGAAAGGAAAACTGGTATATTTCTTTGATGCGGATGTTCAAATTATAGATGAATTCTTAAGGGAGCTGCTGTCCAAAAATGCTTCCTCTAAAATGAAAACAATTGTTGAAACAATCCAAAGAGATCAGGATATTATTATACGAGATTTGGAAACGGATTTGATGATGGTCCAGGGAGTTGCCGGAAGCGGCAAAACCTCAGTTGCGCTGCATCGGGTAGCCTACCTTATGTATCAGGGTCTTTCAGGTAGGTTATCTAATAACGATATATTAATTATCTCACCGAATGCTCTATTTGAACAATACATTTCCAATGTATTGCCCGAACTGGGAGAGAACAATGTGAATTCTACCATATTCGAAGAAATTATTAGAATAATTTTACAAATTGAACATTTTCAAACCAAGAATCACTTTTTAGAATCTCTGCTCTCTTCCAAGGATAAAAAATATAGCAATATACTAAAGACCAGCATGCAGTTTAAGGGCTCTACCCAATTTGTAGAGATATTAAAACGTTTCATTAATGACCTGCCCAATAGATGGATCGAGTTCAGTGATATCTATTATGATGGCAAGCATTTGCTAAGCCGGCAATTATTGAAGGACAAAATCCTAAAGGGAAATAAAGCATCTGTGCTGGACACGCGTTTGGAGCAATTGAAAAATTATATTCTGGAATTAGTACATGAACAGCGAAAAAGCCGTATGGAAAAGTTAAAAAACCATGTTTTCGAACAGGCCGGGCACGAATTTGAAGTAGAAGAAGTGGCCCGTATGTTATCCATACATGAAAGTACCAATCTGATAAAAAAAATTCTAAAGTTTACTCAGCTAAACTATTTAGAGCTTTATAGAAAGTTATTTAGTAATAAAAACTACTTTTACAGTTTAGCCAAAGGTATTGAATTACCGGATTGTATTGAGGATATTATAAACTTCACCAATAAAAACCTTGAAAATGATTATTTACCTTATGATGATGGTCTGGCACTGGTTTTTTTACAGTTAAAAACCAAAGGCTATACAGATGATAAAGGTATAAAACAGGTTGTAATAGACGAAGCCCAGGATTATTATCCCCTCCATTTTGCCATACTGAATTCCCTGTTTCCCAAATCCCGCTTTACTGTTTTGGGAGATATAAATCAAACCATAGGCAAACCGGAAGATTTATCACTATATGAGCAAATGAGCAAAATACTGGACAGGAAGAAATCCACTCTGGTTACTTTAGACAAAAGCTTTCGGTGTACCAATGAAATATTGAGGTATAGCACCAAGTTTCTTGACCCGGGCTTTAAACTCAATAGTTTCAGCAGAAAAGGTGATACGCCATCAGTTTGCACCACCCCGACCAAATCAGCTCTTGATAAAATGATAATAAATGAATGTATAACCTGCCAGGAAAATGGTTATCAATCTATAGGGTTAATCTGTAAAACTGAACAAGATGGTATGGCTTTATATGAGCGTCTAAAGTATAAGATCGATATTCAACTGATAAAAGATAACCTTTTAATTAATTTAAACGGAGTATTCATCATACCCGTATATATGTCGAAAGGCCTGGAGTTTGATGCCGTACTGATATGTGATGCAGATAGGGAGCATTTTAACAGCGAAGATGATAAAAATCTCTTATATATAGCATGTACCAGGGCACTTCATAGACTCAACCTGTTTTATACCGGAGAAATCAGTCCATTATTGCAACCGTCAAAATTGCAGCTGCAACGAACTTTTTAAGGAGTGATAAATTTGGTTAGGGAAAAGGTGGCGAAAATTCTAGCAGAGATTATTGACATTGACTGGGAAGATATATCGCCAGAAACAGATTGGACAAAGGAATATGATCTTAAGGCAGTCCACATTGCCAAACTGGTAATAGAATGTGAGAAGGAATTTAAAATAATTATTCATGATGAAGATGTCCATACCTTTAGCTGCGTAAACGATGTTGTAGAATATAT
>CAYZYO010000111.1:0-6681 GCA_964482585.1 uncultured Syntrophomonadaceae bacterium
TTAACTGCAGAGTTAAAGGTAAAATATTATAATTGTTCCAGATACCTATTAAAACAAAAAAATCTGCGTGAATCTGTGTTCATCTGTGGTTAATCACCTTACCTTATTTTCATCGGTGGTTGTGGCTTGCGGCCATGGGTGGTTAATACGTAAAAAAAGAGGTGGGTTCATGATTGAAAACATAGCTGAGAACTTGTTTAAGTTGGAAATACCGCTTCCTAATAATCCTTTACGCGCCCTGAATTCTTATGTAATCACTTCATCTGAGCGTAACCTTATTATTGACACCGGCATGAATAGACCCGAGTGTTTTCATGCTATGAGCAATGGTTTAAAAGAACTTGAAATCGATTTGCAAAAAACCGATGTCTTTGTTACCCATATGCATGCTGATCATTCCGGATTGGTGTCTACCATTGCTGCTGAGGGCGCCCGGGTATACTGTCGGCACCCGGATACAGACACCATAAATTCTAAAGCGAGCTGGGACCCTGTGCTTGAATTCGCAGTAAACAATGGATTTCCTGATGATAAAGAGGCTATTAAACTACACCCGGGGTTCAAATACCGTAACCGGGAAACTGTAGATTTTTCAGTTATTTCTGATGGAGATGAAATACAGATAGGTGATTACACTCTAATCTGTATTGCTACCCCGGGACACAGCCAGGGACACACCTGTCTGTATGAACCCAACAAAAAGTTGCTTTTCTCCGGTGACCACATCTTATTCAAAATCACTCCTAATATTGCCCTTTTCTCTGATAACCACAATCCACTGCAGGAATACCTGCTCAGCCTGGACAAGGTATACAAAATGGATGTTGACCTGGTTCTACCTGCTCACCGGTGGTTATCTAAGGATTTGCGTAAACGGGTTGACGAATTAAAAAAACATCATCAGCATCGCTGTGAAAATATTCTTGCGGTTCTAGTTCAAGGTTCCCATAATGCTTATCAGATTGCATCGAAAATTGAATGGGATTTAAGTTATGATAATTGGGAAGAAGTTCATATCTCTCAGAAGTGGTTTGCAACCGGTGAAGTGATCGCTCATCTTAAATATCTGCAGGAATTAAATCAGGTTAAATATTTTGAACATGGTGAGATAAGATATTTTGAACTGAGCTAATATAATAATGGGCTTGTTATGAATAAAGCATAGGTTAAATTTATCGGTTTACGTTGCTCAAAATGTTACATTTCAGGATTGGGAATTGGCTTCCCAGCCTCAATTAGCACCCTATTACCCAGAAGAAACATTCCCTGAATGCACATCAATAAACCAGTCCCGATTAGTAACCATTCGATTTTAATAACATCAGCAATTGGACCGAAAAAGAGCATTCCCATAGGCATCATAGTACTGGTTATCATTGCTAAAACACCAAAAACCCTGCCTAAATAATCAGGGTCTACCCTCTCCTGTAATAATACGGTAAAAGGGATATTAAAAATCGGTATAGCTATTCCAGATAGACCCATAAAAATCAGGTAGATTAAAAAAGCCGGAGTAATCCCCAGAGCAAAAGTACAGATCCCAATAATAAGGATTGATAAAGTCATAGAGTGAATTCTATTCTTGAATCCACCCCAGGAGGCCATAATAGCACCACCTAAGATCATGCCAACCGAAAAAATAACCTCAATCGCGGTCAAACGCCAAATATCCTCACCAAAACTACGAGTCACCTGCAGTGGGGTTAAAAAAGCCACCGGTCCTATTAAAACAAAGTAAAATGCACAAAATATAAATAGTTTTTTTACATACCCGTGTATATTAATATACCGAAATCCTGCCAGCATATCGTCAAAATAGCCTATGTCTGGTTTCTGCAAGGCTTTGGTATGAGCTGGTACATGCAAAAAAAACAGTAGAACTAAGACCGCTAGAGCTGCAGTAAATACATCGATGAAAAATATGATTTCTATCGTAGAAATCGTAAGCAAAGCACCGCTAAGCATAGGAGAAACCAGCATAACCAGCGATTGTATACTGCTGTTGACTCCATTCACTTTAGTAAGCTTATCCTGCGGTACCAGCTGGGGAATAAAGGCTCCCACAGCCGGCATTTGAACAGCTGTCCCAACTGCCCTCACCGCAGATATCAGAAACAGCAGCCACAACATCTTGTAGCCAATAAAGAACAAGATGGCTAATAATAAAGTTGATAGAGCAATGATAGAGTCAGACAGCATAATAATTATTTTCCGATTATAGCGATCGGCCCATACCCCGGCAAAGGATGACAGCAAGAAAGTAGGAAGAAAGCCGCAAATAATGGCTATGGTCATCATAATACCTGACTTGGTGGTAAGGGTAATATGCCACATAATGGCATACTGAACCAGCGAAGAACCAAAAAGAGATATATTCTGGCTAAGCAGGAACAGTATTATGTTCTTCTTCCAATCAGTAATCATTGATTTCCCCCATCTTAAACAAAAACCGTATGTTTTGCCTTCAATCTTTTCATTATAAAAGACCATATTTTGAGAAACTCCTGCTTCTATTCAGGTCGATAATTAATAAAGGTTTTATTTCCGATCATCTTTTCCATGGTAATTATATACAGCAATAAGCCATCAGGCAAATACAAAAGACCAAACCAAGACCAGCTAAACTTAAGTCAAGCTTTACAAGAATTGCTTGAATTTAGCCAGCTGGTCTTGGTTACAAAAATTCAATACACAATCATGCGCCAATCCTCTTTTAGCAAAGTGATATCAACATAAATCTATTCTCAGCTCTCTGTTTGAGCCGCCACTAAGCTCATTGCTCCGTATTTTTCCCTCAAGCGTGGTTTTTCAATCTTGCCGGTGGGATTACGCGGGACTTTATCGAAAATAACCTTTCGTGGACGCTTGTAACGGGGCATTGAAGCACAGAATGCCTTAATTTCCTCTTCAGTACACTGGCAGCCCGGTTTCAACTCTATAATAGCAGCTGCTATCTCTCCGACCCGCTTATCAGGTAAACCAATAACTGCTGCATCTTTAATTACATTATGTGAACGCAGAAAATCTTCAACTTGTACCGGATATATATTCTCCCCACCACAAATAATCACATCTTTTTTCCGGTCAACTAAATATATAAACCCGTCTTCATCCATCCGGGCCATATCTCCAGTATATAACCAGCCATCTTCGATTACGGCTGCAGTTGCTTCCGGATCATTAAAATAGCATTTCATAACCCCTGGTCCCTTGACAGCTAATTCCCCAACCTGTCCACACGGTACACAGCATCTGTTCTCATCGGTAATCTTAACTTCCCAATTGTACCCCGGTATTCCTATAGCACCGACTTTATGAATATTCTGGGTTCCTAAATGAACACATCCAGGACCTATAGATTCACTCAGACCATAATTTGTATCATAAAGGTGGTTGGGAAAATGTTTTTTCCAACGGTTAATTAAACTGGGTGGAACCGGCTGTGCTCCAATATGCATCAACCTCCACTGAGAAAGCTGGTAATCTTCCAGCCTAATATCTCCTCTCTCAATAGCATCGAGAATATCCTGTGCCCAGGGGACTAAAAGCCAGACATTAGTAATCTGTTCTTCAGAGACTGTTTTGAGTATCCATTCAGGCTTAATGCCCCGGAGCAATACGGCTTTGCTTCCTGACAGCAAACTTCCAAACCAATGCATCTTGGCACCAGTATGGTACAGCGGCGGTATGCATAAAAAATTATCTCCACGCTTTTGGCCGTGATGGTTAAGTTCCGTATAACAAGCTGACATCAGACTACGATGCGTATGCAGAATTGCTTTAGGGAAGCCTGTAGTCCCTGAGGAGAAATATATTGCCGCATCATCTTCATCCGTAAGCTTAATCTGCGGCTCTTCAGAAGAACAATTGGCAGTAAGGCGATCATAGCTTTCGGCAAAAAGAGGCCGGTTTTCTCCGGCAAAAAGAATTATCTTCACTCCAGGTATCTGATCATTAATTGTTTCCACCCGATCGATAAATTCAGGCCCGAAAATTAAAGCGCTGGTTTCAGATAAATTCAAACAATACTTAATTTCCTCAGCTGTATAGCGAAAATTCAAAGGTACTGCAACTGCTCCAGCTTTTAATATTCCAAAATAAATCGGCAGCCACTCCAGGCAATTCATCAATAGAATAGCTACTTTATCGCCTTTCTTCACTCCCCTCTTCATTAATAGATTTGCCATTCGGTTGGCTTTTTCGTTAAAAACCCACCAGGTCATTTCCCGCCGGTATTCCCCGGCCGGGTTATTTTCGATCAACTCATATTCAAGCCAGGTAACATTATGTTTCTCCTGCAGATCCATATTAATTTCGGTCAAGCATGTCTCTGGTCCGTACATCCTGGCATTGTACGATAGTATTTCCGTGATAGGCATCTTCTCTTTCCTCCCGTTCTACAATTACTACAAAAAATTATTAGTAATAAATCAATATTTAAATAAAACGATATACAAATTATACAGGGATACTAAGCATTTAATCAAGATAAGAAAAATGCGACAGGGGACGGTTCTCGTTTTGTCGCATTAAGCCTTTCCTGTTCTTTTTTAATATAGCTTTGCTCATAGTCGGTTGCTTCCAATTCTGGACGACCGGCAGTGTAACCGGTGACAATGATCTGTGATTGCTTAGCATCATAGGTTCCGGTAGCTGAATCAAATGAAGGTAATAGAATATATGAAAACTTATTGAAGTGCTGCATACCCACATCATTTACTGAATAGAAGGCAACTGCACTGGCGATTTCCGGATTTTCAAAGCCAGCAATAGATATTCCATGTGGCGGAGTATTAGTTAGCAGAACTCGTTCAGAACCATCATTTTCAATTATAACAATCTCATTTCCGCCGTAACGATTCCCTCCATAAATACGTTGACCTGGATCGTGGGTTAAGATGATATAACGATCGTCCATACGGAACGAAGTTATATCAAGAGCCGGAAGCGCGGTAATTTGTTCTAACCGTTCATTTTCGATGTCCAGTACATACAAACCGGCTTCACCGTAATAGCGATGATGTTCTCTGGCTACGACCGTCCTCAGGTTATAGTCATCCTGCATATCCTGTTCGACCGTATAGGAATCTATCATTACACCATCAATTGCATGCAGGCAGGAAATCGTAGTAGACTCTTTGGTTGCCAGTTGGGTTACAATGCAAGTGCTATCAAAGCCTAATATCTGCGTGCCTTCAACCAACTCATGGCTCTTTATTCCGTTTTTGTTTACGAGGTAATATTGACTGCCGCCTGCAATTAGTATCGAATTATCTGATATAAAATAATTCCAGTTCAAATCCGGATAAACACCATCTTTAAAGAATTTAAAATCTAGAAGTACAACAGTTAATTGCCCGTTGTCGCATCGAACCAGATTAACTTTATTATCTTCACCATATGAATGCTCAAACAGATAATCCTTTCCATCAATACTTGAAGCATATGTATAAACCCATTTACTGTCACCGGGAAGGATTCGGGAAGAAATTATTGAGTTCTTCATTGTCTTGCAGTCAATTTGATAAAGTGTAACCTTCTGCCCTTCCACAGCAGAAGCATAAAAATATGACATTGAACTATCAGTCCCGGTCATATTATACAGGCCCCCGACACATGTTTTAGCAACAGCTACACCTGCCACGGTATTATAGATGTGATTCTGCTCATCAAGATAACAGTATACCGGTGGCAATACCCCCCAGGCTGCCTCCAGGAGTTGTTTGGCAGTAAAAACCCCATGATCTATAAGGTATTGGGCCATGGAATAAGTCCAATTGTCGTTTCTAGTGTAGGTTAATGTAAGTACGCGCACAGACATACCAACCGCCGCTGCCCGGGGAAAAAAACAGTTTTCCTCATCCCAAAGCTTAACTTCATCTACAGTCGCTATGCCATTAATATCCCAATTATCATTGCCGGCCAGCGCGCGGCTTAAGAATATGGCATACTGCTCCATAGTGGCCTTATCTGCCGGACCATACTTTATTTCACTTAATCCCCTGGTTAGTCCACTCTGATATAGCCAACCAATATACTTATCAACCCACTGCGGTACATCATTAAAAGGATGGTTCCATGTTCCGCCAAGGACCTTGTCCTCTGCACCCAGAAAGCGCACCAGCATAACTGCCGCCTCTGCTCTAGTCATGCTTCGCTCAAGTTCAAACCCTTTATCTGTACCCATAAAAAGGTCTAATTCTTTCAGCATTTCAGCCTGATCATAGGGATCGTTATTGATCCCATCTGTATGTACTCCAATCATCCAGTGCGTATCGGTATCATCAAGAATTATAGCGCTGGCAGACGGGGTCAAGAACATCATAAAAGCCAATAATACGCTAATCACTTTTCTCATTAAGCTTCCTCCTTTTCTGCGACAGGGGATGCGACAGGGGACGGTTCTCGTTTTGTCGCATTTATGCTCTAAATATTATATCTTTGCTAATACCTAAAATTCTCGATAAACTTCTGATGGATATTGATGTATTATTCTTAATATATCTAATAATCTCATTCCTTTTTTTCTTATCTTTTATATTACTTATTTCACTTAAGCTGGACTTATGGTTTATTAGTACCTTTTCTATTATATCTTCATCACTTCCTATCTGCTCTTTTATGGGCTTATCTGCTTTATTATCTATATCAATAAATTTATCTTTGGAATTTTCATTTGAG
>CAYZYO010000112.1:0-6646 GCA_964482585.1 uncultured Syntrophomonadaceae bacterium
TAATTTAGTTTCAATAAAAAGCCCTATGAATTATGAAAATAGGGTGAGGTGCAAGAGTTAAATTGGGTAGAAACAGTATACGGCATGTAAAATTACCCGGTAATAAGATATCTCTTATCTAGTGTTTAATATTGTTGATCAGTTTGCTTTCCCTTCTTAATCA
This sequence comes from uncultured Syntrophomonadaceae bacterium, assembly GCA_964482585.1. Classification (GTDB taxonomy): domain Bacteria; phylum Bacillota; class Syntrophomonadia; order Syntrophomonadales; family Syntrophomonadaceae; genus CAYZYO01. The sequence goes on from CAYZYO010000112.1 coordinate 164, forward strand.
ATCTTGAACGTATTTATAGTTGTGATTTTAGTTCTTGTTAAGTTTTAACACATTAATAAGATTATGATCAAATATTTATTAAGCCTAATTTGCACTATTAATAACAATTAATACTAAGCAGTTTCTAATAAGTAACTAATATGGCATAAATCCATAACAAATAAGTAGCCAAGAGTGTTGAGATACACTAACAATGCGAAGATAGTTCTTGAAAAGTAAATATGGAAGATGATGTAAAAGGTAAAAGACTTAAGCGATGTGAAAAATCTAAAAATCAATGAAAGGAGGATTAAGTATTTTTACAAAAGCATATAAAACCTTCTAGATTTTAAAGAACTGAGTCTTCGTCAACATTTAGCAACAGAAAGGTGGATATTAAATGGATCTCAACAAGTATTTTGCTTCTGCAGTAGAAGAACACGCAAAAAATATTCCTGATAGAATAGCTGTTAATGATAATGGTCGATACACCAAAACATGGAAAGAATTGGCTGATGATGTAACCCGGGTTAGCAATTCATTTTTAAATCTTGGTTTAAAAAAAGGGGATACCATCGCTACATTGCTAAAGGCAGGTTATGGATTTCATGTTGTTTTTATGGCAGCTTCAACCGTAGGCTTAACAGTAGTGCCGTTAGATATGAGATTTAAGGCTAATGAAGCAGCTGAACTGTGTAATAGAACAAATCCCAGGATTTTAATTAGCAGCGCTTTCCCGGTCAATGACGTGGTGAAGGACTATGATAAGTTTGAATATATTTATGCTTATGAAGATGAAATTGATTATCCCGGGGCACTGCCATATGAAAAACTACTCGAAGGAAGCTTAACTCCTATACCGGAAGAGCAAAAGGGTTCTGCAGATGACACCCTGATTATTGTTTTTACCAGTGGTACAACCGGTATGCCCAAGGGGGCTATGATAACCAACCGGAACTGCTGGTGGATAAGTAAAAATGCAGCTGAAACCTGGGAATTCACCCATGATGATATTGTCTGCAATTATTTGCCTACCAGTCATTGTGCCTGTGTAAATGATGAAATAACCCTGGCTATTTTTGCTGGATGTACCTCATTCTGTATGCCTGGATTTGATCCCCTCGAAGTAATCAAGGCTATTGAAAAACAGCGGATTACCTATATTTTGACAATACCTACCGTTTTCCGGCTTCTCATGTTAAATGTGGACATGAAAAAATTTGACCTTACCAGTATGAGGGCATTAATTCTTTCCGGAGAATCTGTAAGTGCAGAACTGGCTTCAGTTGTAAACGATTATTTCCCGAATACTCATGTAATTTCCAGTTGGGGGATGAGTGAAACTGCGGGCTATTTCACTTTAACCAAACCCAGTGATCCATTAGAAATAGTATGTACAACTGAAGGTTCACCAAAGGGCTACAATATGATGAGACCATTAAAAGATGATGGAGCTTGGGCCAAGATAGGCGAACTTGGTGAATTATGTATTACTGGACCTCAAGTTGTACCGGGGTATATGGATAAAGAGCATACGGAAGCTACGTTCTTTGAAAAAGATGGTGCTAGATGGATGAAGACCGGTGATACCGGTTATATGGATGAATCTGGCTATATGCACTTTGTCGGTCGCTGTAAAGAGATGTATATAAGTGGTGGATATAATGTTTATCCCCCTGAAATTGAAGCCTACCTGGGAAAACATGAAAAAATAAATGCAGCTGCTGTTGTTGGAGTAAGTGACCCGGTATGGGGCGAAGTAGGCTATGCATTTATCCAGCCTGAAAAGGATATAGAGTTAACTGCAGAAGAAGTAAACATCTATTGTAAGGAAGGGTTAGCAGACTATAAGAGACCTAAAAAGGTCTTTATAAGGACCGATATTCCCAAAACAGCAATTGGAAAAATCGAAAAAAAGACTATTAACAATAATATAGATTTCTATACTAGTTAATTCGCTATTTTAGCCAGATGTTTATTAAACTTATATATCTGTATTGGAAATAAGTTAAAGTAATGTATCTAGATTATTCTTAAAAAGGTATAGGTAAAACACTAAATACGTTGTTTAATAAAAAACAGATTATTAAGGAGGGTTTCTTATGTCAGAATATAGACCATGGGCAAATCCCGCACCAGCAGGTTTGGTTGCACTAGCTTTAGCAGTAATGCTATTTTATGCTATGCTACAGGGACTGATTGATTCTTCATCAAATGTATATATTGGTTTTTGGTTATTGGGTGGGTTTATAGTTCAGGGCGTATGTGGACTTATTGATTTAAAAGAAGGAGCACTAACCGGTGGAAATGTGTTTTTATTCTTTGCTGGCTTCTTTATGTTTGCAGGCGGTTGTATCGATATATTAAGCTACTATGCCAATTTATACGGTTGGCAGATGAATGCCCTGGCAAATGGGTATGCATGGATTATATTATCAGCTGCTCTTATAACGTGGACCCCGGCTTATCTTAAAGAAGCACCCAAGGTGTTTTCTTCTCTGGTATTAATTTTAGATGTATTCGTAGTTTGTGTTACTCTGATTAAATTAGAGATGGCTTCACCAGCTATAATAAGTATTGCATCAGTAATGGCATTTTTAGCAGTTTTTGTTGCTATGTATTTTGCTATGGCTGTAATAATCAATGGTGCCTGGGGTAGAGCAGTATTACCTGTAGGGACTCCCTGGATAAAATAAAATTCATTAAAGATTATAAAGATCTTTCGATTAGTTTTTCCAAAAGTAGACCGGTGCGGACACGACTTCGAAAGGAGTATTCATATGAAGAAATACTACGGTAGGCCAATGAGGTTTTACCCAGAGATTCTAAATTTTATGTCAGCCGAAGAACGACAGGAACACAAGGACAAAGTGATGCGCGAGAGTATTCAGTATATGTATAAGAATTCTCCTGAATTCTATCAAGTTAGGTTTAAAGTCTTGAACCTGGTGATGTTAAGACAATTGATGATCTGCGCAAAGTTCCCGTTCTAATGGATAAAAATGCCGAACGCTTAAGCATGGAAGAAAGTCTGGACAGGTATAATCATCCATTTGGACTTCATGTCTGTGCTGATCCTAATGACATTATATTGACTGGGGGAACAGCTGGAACTACTGGACATCCGACATATCCATACAGCGTAACTGAAGCAGATACCGACCTTATTGATAACACTATGGCTTTTTTGCATAATGACATTTGGGAACTTGGTAAAGGTGACCGCGCCTGGTTTATTTTCCCACTGGGAGTATATGCAACAACAGTAGCCATGTTAGGTGGAGTTAGAAGAGCAGGGATTTTACAGCTTCCTATAGATATTCGACTTGGCCCCCAGTTTGCTTTTGATCTAGCTAAATGGACCAGGCCCACCTTTGTTTGGACGGGAAATACTATTATGCTGCATTATATAAAGTTATGGGAGGAACAGGGTATAGATCCAAGAGATTACAAACTCAAACTTATTGCCTGCTCAGGAGAAAAGGGGATTGAAGACCCTGGTATTAAAGGGAAAATTGAAAATGCCTTGGGATGCAGAATGTATGACTTCTGGGCTCCATCACAGACCAATATATGTGCTTCATGTAATTCTGATGAGTTCTATGGACTGCACAATTTTGCTGATGACTTCGATAGTGGCTTTGAAGATTTGGTTAATCCAAAAACCAAAGAGCCAATAGAAATAAAAGATGGTGCCATAGGAGAAATTGTTATTACTGCATTTAAGAAAAAAGGGTCACCTTATTTCAAATATGCAACTGGCGATATAGCTGAGGTTTCTGTTTCTGAATGCCCAGGCTGCGGATTCAAAGGAATGCGTGGGAAAATTGTAGGGCGAGCTGATGATATGTTAACGGTTAAGGGTGTTAATGTCTTTGGCGGAGCTTTAATAACCGCCGTAAGAAAAGAAATGGGAGAAAAATTAACCGGGCATTTATTCATAATTAAGGAATCACCTAGTCCAAAGGTAGTTGATCTAAAACTGAGTGTTGAATATGCACCAGGTCAGGAAAATAATCTGGATAAACTAGCTGAGGAAATTAAGCAAATATGTAAAGCCAATTTCAGATGCTCACCAACAGTTGAGTGGGCAAAACCAGAAACCTTGCCCCGGTACGCAAGAAAAACTCCTGCTATGTTAAAACGCTACTAGGCAAGTCTATAATTATTAAGGCAATTACTTTAATTTACTATTCCATTTCAACAAGGGGGGCTTTCTTACCTTTCAGGAAGCTCCTCAATCCAATTTAATAGTATTCCTTGTAGGTTTTATTGTTATATACACTACGGAAAGTCTTTGTTTCAACATTTAATATACGAAAACCATGAACTGCCGGATATAAATTAGTAACTAATTAGTTACTAATATCATAATAAGCAGCTAAATAAGAAGTTTTATATATACTAAATTTACTTTCATTAAAAAATGTATATTTCAACAATGGGTTGGAAGAAATTTATTGAAAAACAGCAAACCGGACAAGGAGGAATGATGTTTATGAAATTCAAATTTATAAGGTTGGAAATTAAGGATGATATCGGTATAGTTACGGTTAATCGACCACCTATCAATGCAGTAAACAATGAGCTTCACAGGGAAATGACACATATGTTTAATTCCATTATTAATAATAATGATGAGCTGAGGGTAGTTATAATGCGTGCAGAAGGGAAAACCTTTATGGCAGGAAATGATCTAAAGGAACTCGGTGCACTTAATAAAGAAACGGTAGTTGAAACCCGCGATACACTTAAAGAAGCTATGAATGCCGTATATTATTGCCGGGTTCCGGTAATTGGTGCAGTAAACGGGGCAGCCGTAGGAGGAGGTCTTTGTTATTGTGCCTGCTGTGATATTTTGGTAGCTGCAGAAGATGCGTTTTTTGGTTTGCCTGAAGTCAAGGTTGCTATTGTAGGGGCAGCAGCATTTCTCCGGCAGATGGTACCTAAAAAGGTAGCTTACTATATGGCTTTAACCGGGCAAAATATAAGCGCCCAGGAAATGCACAAATACGGTGCTGTACTTAAAGTTGTACCTTTAGAGGAATTGATGGATGAAGCAATGAAAGTGGCTAAAATTTTAAGTGCTCAACCCCCATTAGTACAACAGGATTTTAAAAAAGCCATGCATATTAATGAAGATGCCAGGCTTGGAGAAAAGTATGATATTGAAATGAGTTTTACTACTCATCATTTAGAAACCGAGGATTTTAAAGAAGGTATTAGTGCTTTTTTTGAACGCAGGATACCACAATTTAAGGGAAGATAATGGTTTTAAAGTTTATAAGGAAATAGACTTTATACATTGTAACAATTGAGGATTTTGCATAATAGTTATTTTATATTATTAGAAATTTTGTACCCTGCAGAGGAGACTTAAACCGGCTAAACTGTCATCCTGGGTAAAGTGAAATGGAAAAGATTCTTTGCTGAAGCTCAGAACATGTTTGAATTATGCAAAATTCTCAACTAGTCTCTGCTTTACTACAGAAGATCAAAGAAGGTATGAAGGCATTTGTTAAAAAGAGAAAACCTGAGTTTAAAGAAAAATAAATCAGGTGAATTATAATAGAGTAGTTTTACAAATCCATGCTTAATAGTGAAATGATACGGTTTGCTGGGATAGGACAGGCTTCATCTCCCCAGCTGGCCAAGCAGAGCAGGTGTTTACCGAGATTGAAAGCCAGGGAAATTGCCTCTCAGCAGGCTTATAGTATGGCCGGAGTGAGACCGGAGGATATTGATATCTGTGAACTTCATGATTGCTTTAGTATTGCCTCCTTGATAGCGGCAGAAAGCCTGGGGTTTTTTGAATTCGGGACAGCCGGGGAAGCCTGGGAAAAAGGTGAAACCCGAATCGGAGGCAAGATTCCCATAAATATTTCCGGTGGGCTAAAATCTAAAGGCCATCCTATTGGAGCTACTGGAGCTTCCCAGGTATATGAAGTAACCCGTCAATTACGTGGTCAGTTGGTACACCAGGGCAGGCAGGTAGAAGGGGCTAGGCTAAACTTGGCCTTATAGATACATTAGGTGGAGATGGACTGATTGTTAATCTTATTTTATCAGCTAACTAAGAGGAGGGAATAAATCATGGAATATAAGCTGCCATTTAAAGATTATAACAATGCTCTTAAAAAAAATAAATTATTAGGATTAAAATGTAATAAATGTGGAGCTATTACCTGTCCCCCGATGATGGTGTGCAATGAGTGTACAGCTGGCGACCTGGATATAGTAGAATTAAGTGGAAAAGGAAAGATAGTTACCTTTACAACAGTTAACCTGGCCCCTGAAGGCCGCCAAAACGAAGTTCCCTATACTATAGTGCTGGTTGAACTCATCGAAGGTCCCTGGATAATGGGAAACCTTATAGATATTAATCCCGAAACTATTACCATGGAGGAACTGATAGGAAAAGAAGTAAAAATGGGAAGTAAAGTGTTCCCAGGAGACAAGTACTCTGCCGGGCCTGCGGCAAAGCCGTTATTTAGCTTTGCGCAT
>CAYZYO010000113.1:0-877 GCA_964482585.1 uncultured Syntrophomonadaceae bacterium
TCAGCACAGACCGGACCGGCTACAGTAATTATTGCTGGACTGGGTGTCGGCATGCTGTCTACTCTAATACCAATACTTTTAATTGTGAGTGCTATTATTATAGCTTACATAACCGGAGGCTTATATGGTATAGCCCTTTCAGCAGTTGGAATGCTGGCTACAACGGGTATGGTGGTAGCGGTTGATGCTTATGGGCCAATTGCCGATAATGCAGGTGGAATAGCGGAAATGGCAGGACTGCCCCCCGAAGTTAGAGAGACAACTGATAGACTGGATTCAGTAGGTAATACAACTGCAGCCATAGGAAAAGGTTTTGCTATTGGATCTGCAGCCCTTACTGCCCTGGCTTTATTAACTGCATATTCCCAGGTAGTAGGAATTGAAGTAGTTAATCTTCTTGATCCATTGGTAATTGTAGGTATTTTAGTCGGAGCGATGCTGCCATTTTTCTTCTGTGCCCTTACTATGGGTGCGGTTGGAAGAGCAGCCCAGGAAATGGTAGAAGAAGTAAGAAGGCAGTTTAGAGAAATCCCCGGACTCTGGGAAGGAAAAGAGAAAGCCGATTATGCTCGCTGTGTTGAAATAAGTACTAATTCAGCTATTAAAGAAATGGTGATTCCAGGGCTGTTAGCAGTCGTGGCTCCAGTTGTTATCGGCCTTACCCTGGGAGCCGAAGCTCTAGCAGGGCTGCTGGCTGGTTCCGTTGCCTCTGGTGTTTCCTTAGCGATAATGCTGGCTAATTCAGGCGGAGCCTGGGACAATGCTAAGAAATATATAGAAAATGGCCATTTTGGAGGAAAAGGCAGTGAAGCTCATGCAGGTTTGTTTTTAGGTGTTAAATTATGTGACACTTTTTAATATAGTTTTGGTTATTATT
>CAYZYO010000113.1:887-6632 GCA_964482585.1 uncultured Syntrophomonadaceae bacterium
ACAGATAAGCAAAACCAGAATCGGTAGTATGACATAAATTAGGTCAACACATAAAACATACAGCAGTTCCATCCTTAAATATACTGCTAAAACTTATGGCAATTGTATCCCTGGTATTTGTAGCTCCATTATTATAAAAAAAAGTCGAAAAAAAAGACAAAGTAATAGACAGGTGGAAATTAAAGCCCCTGTCTATTACTTTTTGTTGTATAATGGTCGCAAAAGGAAACTGGTTGAAAAAAATATTCTTTTTCGGGTTCTCAAAGCTTTTAAAAATAAGTAGCACATAGAGCAACCATTATAAGAAAAATGTTTAGCTTTAGATTCTTAATTTAAACTTTTATTTTTTTTATGAGAACTTAAAGGTAAGGAAGGTTAAGAGAAAATAAGTGTTTAAATGAATCAATAAATAGAAGATAATTTCCATCTATGGTTTATAAAGGAGGTTGCTATTGTGTCTATTTATCCAGAAGCTGAACCTTTTTTCTTTAATGGCAGCAAAGACAAAGTTTTATTGTTTATTCATGGTTTTACTGCTTCGCCTTCAGAGGTTTATCCTACAGCACAGCTGTTATACGATAATACTGGTTATACTGCATCAGGGATACTTTTGCCGGGACATGGATCAACACCCAGGGATCTTAATAAGACAACCTGGTATGAATGGTTTGAAGCTGTGGAAATGGAATTGGTAGAATTGCTTGATAAATACGCCGGGGTTTTTGTGGTTGGGTTATCATTAGGTGGGTTGCTGGCACTTCACGCCGCTTGTAAAATAAAGGGTTTAAAGGGAGCGGTGGCAATAAACACTCCTATATATACCCAATCTTCCTTTTTAACTGCTTCTGCTCCAGTTATGAGGTATATTAAACCCTATTATCCCAAAACTAATCCTAAAACGAAGTTGCTCGAAGAACAGGGTAGGTTTGCTTATAAAGTTACTCCAGTTAAGGCTTTTAGAAGTATGATTAGCTTACGCAACAAGGTAATAAAAGAGCTGAAAGAAATTGATATTCCAGTGCTTATAATGCAGTCTTTAAAGGATGAGTCAGTAAATCCGAGAAGTGCTCAGTTTATATTGGATAGGGTTGATAATGCCAATGTAAAATTGGTAGAACTGCAGGAATCTGAGCATGTTGCTACAATGGGAATTGAAAAGGAAAAGATTGTGGCTGAAATAGCTGAATTTGTTGTTGGGAAATAGACTAATTTTAGAACGAAGGGATTTGGTTTTGTAAAATTCATTGGTTATAATTTAATATCAGGGAAATAATAAAGTAATAATGAAAGGAGTATACTATGCAGAGAAATGAAGCGGTCATCTTATTAAAAAAGCATCTTAAAAATGAAAACCTGATTAATCATTCTTTAGCAGTTGAAGCAATTATGAGGGGGGTAGCCGAACGATTGGGAGAAGATACAGATAAATTCGGGTTAACCGGTTTATTACATGATATAGATTATGATGTAACCTATGAGGATCCAGAAAAGCATTCGCTTCTGGGGGCGGAAATACTTAAAGAAAATGGTCTGCCAGAAGATATTGTATATGCGGTTAAGGTACATAATGAAATACATGGGCTTGAACGCAACACTATTCTTGACCATGCCCTTTATGCAGCAGATCCAGTAAGCGGGTTTATTACCGCTGCTGCTCTAGTGCGACCGGATAAAAAATTAGCCGAGGTAAAACTTAAATCATTAAAAAAACGCTTTAAAGAGAAGGCATTTGCCAGGGGAGCTAGTAGAGAACAGATGGCAACATGTTCAGAGCTGGGCTTAGAATTGGAAGAATTCCTTACCATAGCCCTTGAAAGCATGAAAAAAATAGCGCCTGAAATTGATTTATAAATAATTATGAATTTTTGTGTACATAATAGTTGATTTTTAATACTCAGGATGTTGTTGTGCAGCCTGGGTATTTTTGAGCTTTTATCTAAGATTTGCATAATAATTATTTCATAGCATTAGAATTCCCCATCTGTAGAGGAGTCCTTTAGTCCCCGGCTTAACTGTTATCGTGAGGAAAGTGACATGGTGAATTCTTGAATTATGCAAAACTATCATGTTAGTGAAGGGATAACCCAGGGTATACTATAAATAAATTTAAATTAAATTTAAGGAGAAATGTAATGATAAATAGGGAAGTTATACTTGACTATATGCGTCAGGAAACCTATAGACCGCTAAGCTATAGTGAACTTAAAGATGTTATTAATGTTGAAAACAGCGAGGATGAGATTAGTTTCAGCAAAGTTCTGGGAAGGCTCGAAAAAGAGGGGGAAATAGTAAAAACCCGAAAAAATAAGTATGGTCTACCAGAAATGATGAATTTGATAAAGGGGGCAATCCGTTTAAATCAGCGGGGTTACGGTATCCTGGTGCCGGATGAAGTTGGCCTATCAGAAGTATTTGTATATGGCAGAAGCTTGAACGGTGCGATGCATAATGACCGGGTAATGGTACGAATCTACCAGAATAATGCCCATGGAGAACAACGACCAGAAGGAAAGGTGATCCGCATAATAAGCCGGGCTAATAAGGAACTAGTTGGGACTATTAAACGCGGGAACCATCTTTTCCAGGTAATTCCTGATGATTCCAGGCAGATATATCAGGTTTATGTAAAACCGGTTAAGAAATTCAGGATTAAGAATGGTGATAAAGTCCTGGTAAAGATCACTTCGTTTCCTGATAAAGACAGGGCCCCGGAAGGAAAAATTGTAGAGATTTTGGGTAATAAAGATGATCCCGGGATGGATGTTAAGGTTATTATAAGAAAACACGGGTTAAAATCCGTTTTTCCTGAAGCAGTTGTAGAGGAGGCTAAAACCATAGCTAAACCTATAACCCAGGAAGAAATTTCCCGGCGCCGGGATTTAAGAAAGGTTAAAATGGTAACAATCGACGGAGAAGATGCAAAAGATTTAGATGATGCGGTTTCTATAAAAAAGACTGACCAGGGTTATCAGCTGGGAGTACACATCGCTGATGTTTCTCACTATGTTAAAGAGAACAGTAAACTGGATAAAGAAGCCTTTGCCAGAGGGACCAGTGTTTATTTAATTGATCAAGTTCTGCCTATGCTGCCCAAGGAATTATCAAATAACATCTGCAGTTTAAATGCTGATGAAGACCGGCTGGCAATAAGCTGTATAATGGAGATAGATAAAGACGGTAATGTAACTGAGTATGATATCTGTAAGTCAGTTATTAATGTCAATTACCGTATGACTTATACAGCTGTAAATAAAATTTTGACTGAAAATGACCCGGAAATGAAAGAAAGATATAAGGAACTGGTGGAAGATTTTTACCTTATGCAGGAACTGGCCGGTATCTTAAAGGAAAAACGAAAGCTCCGGGGAGCGTTGGATTTTGATTTTCCTGAATCCAAGGTTATAGTAGATGAAACCGGGTATCCAGTGGAAATAAAGCGTTTAGAACGTGGTGTGGGTGAAATGATAATTGAAGACTTTATGATAAAGGCCAATGAAGTAGTAGCTGAGCACTTATTTTGGCAGGAAGCCCCCATATTATACCGGGTTCATGAAAAACCGGAAGAGGATTCATTTAACAACCTTAATAAAGTGCTGGGCGTCTTTGGATATAAAATTAGAGAAAACAAGCTTGAGCCCAGGGTATTCCAAAGAATACTAATAGACATAAAAGGTAAGCCCGAAGAACAAATGATATCCCTGATAATGCTTCGCTCTATGAAACATGCGCGATATGCCCCGCAGGCTTTAGGGCACTTTGGGTTGGCATCCAGATATTACTGCCATTTTACCAGTCCTATTAGAAGATACCCGGATCTCATAGTTCACCGGGTTTTGAGTGCAATTTTAGCAGGCAGCTTGAAAGGCAAAAGACGTAATAACCTGGTAAAAAAGATGGGACTTTACGGCGAGAATTCTACTATTCAGGAAATGAAAGCAGAAGAAGCTGAAAGGGAGCTCGTAGATATTAAGAAAGCCCAGTATATGCAGCAGTTTGTAGGGGATGAATTTACTGGGAGAATTTCTTCAGTTACATCGTTCGGTTTCTTTGTAGAACTTGAAAATACTGTCGAAGGGCTGGTTCATATATCAAGTATTGCTGATGATTATTATGACTTTAATGAAAAAAATTATACTCTTAAAGGTAACCATACAGGAAGAAAATTTGCCATTGGGGATGAAATAAGGGTACAGCTGGTAAAGGTAGATGTCGAAAACGCTAGAATAGATTTTGAACTTATTTGATTAGCAGTCCCATATTGCTTTCTTGACTCTTCAACCGGTTCAAGGTATAATAAAACCAGTAATTGATGTAAACTAACCCTGGCCTGTGGAGCAGAAATCCCTGGGCGAGGGTTTATTTGTCGAGGTATCAATATGGCTAAGAATAAAGGCATTAAAACTGTGGTTAATAACCGTAAAGCAAGACATAATTATCATATAAAAGAAACCTATGAAGCCGGATTAGTTCTGGTAGGAACTGAGGTTAAATCCCTGCGAATGGGAAAAGGAAACCTGCAGGATGCTTATGCGGTTATTCGTAATGGAGAAGCATGGCTAAATAACTTTCATGTCAGTCCTTATGATAAAGGTAATCAGTTTAACCATGATCCGTTGCGGCCTAAAAAGCTCTTGCTAACCCGCAGAGAGCTTGGCCGCCTTGCCGGCTTGCAAAAGGAAAAAGGATATGCTTTAATTCCTCTGAAGATATATTTTAGGGACAGCTTGGCCAAGGTAGAACTTGCAGTTGCAACAGGGAAGAAACTATACGATAAACGCGAGGATATAGCTAGCCGCGATGCCCAAAGGGATATGCAGCGGGCTATGAAAGAAAAGGTTAAATCCTATTACTAAACAAGAAATTTTTATGGTTTATTAATTGAGGATTTTGCATAATAATTATTTTAATATCATTAGAACTCTTACACTCGTAGATGAGACTTTAGTTTCCGGTTTGATTATCATCGCCAGGCAAAGTGATATGGTGAATTATTAAATTATGCAAAACTCTCAATTAAAAATAATGCTTAATGCAGTCACCTTACTTAAATAAGTTGGCCACGCACTGGTGTTTTGGTAAAACCGCAACCACCGCGGATAGAACGTAGGGGCGACTTCAGTCTCCGCCCTGAATTGTGGCTGGCCGGAGACTGAAGTCTCCTCTACGATACAAGTAGACCTTAGTCTCAGGCCTAGACTGACATCCTGAATCAAAGTCAAATGATTTAAAAACTCTTTGTAGAATAACATGTTGAATTTTTGAATTATGCAAAAAATCTCAAATAAATAGTGACAATAGTCTTATTCCATGTTATTATCTGCTATGCAGTTATAATTAAACCCGGGGGCGTACTGGTTTCGACGGGGGAAAAGATGGGTTGAGTAGCGAGCCGAGTTGCCGCCAGCTCGTAAAAAAGGTGGAAAACTTAAAATAACTGCAGAAGATAATTTTGCATTAGCAGCCTAAGGCTGCTCGTCCGGCTGGATAACCTCGCGGTTCAGTGCAGGGCGTCACACAGCGAGGGTAGCCTTTAGCCTTTTTTCTCGAGGGGCTAAAAGGTGAAATTAATCGGGGATAGCTCGAAAAAGCCTGTTCGTGGGCGTTGGCTGAGCAAAACTCAAAACACGAACTGCGCTCGGAGAGACTCTTCTGGTCTTTCTTTCGGACGGGGGTTCGACTCCCCCCGCCTCCACCAAATCAAATACCATCTATTGATAAAAGGAATTTTGTCAGCAGGTGGTTTTT
>CAYZYO010000114.1:0-6561 GCA_964482585.1 uncultured Syntrophomonadaceae bacterium
TGCCATTCTGAGCATTAGCGAAGAATCTTAAGATCCTTCGGCTTTGCCTCAGGATGACAGTTCTAAAATACCTGTCTAGTAATACAAAAAAGTTAATTATGCAAAATCCTCATAATCATAATTTCCTAAATTAATAAATATATTTTGTTTTTTGTAAAATAATAGCGGGCTTTTAGATGGCCCGCATTTGTATCGCCAGTAAATAGAACCTTCTATTTTTTAAATATTGCACCGGTACTGGCTGACTGTACCATCTCGGAATAGCGTTTCATATATCCGGTTTTTATCTTGGGTTCTGGAACTTTCCAGCTTTTTCTCCTCTCCTGTAGTATGGTATCATCTACTAGTAGTTCCAGGGTATACTCTGGAATATCTATTCGTATTAGGTCCCCTTCTTCTACAAGAGCTATTAAGCCTCCAGCAGCAGCCTCTGGTGATACATGCCCTATGGATGCTCCCCTGGTAGCTCCGGAAAAACGTCCATCAGTTATTAGTGCTACTTCTTTGTCTAACCCCATTCCTGCTACTGCTGATGTTGGAGTCAACATTTCTCTCATTCCCGGCCCCCCACTAGGCCCTTCATATCTGATTACGATTACATCCCCCGAGGTAATCCGGTTATTTAGAATAGCCTCTACTGCTTCTTCTTCCGAATCATAAACCCGGGCCGGCCCTTCATGCCGTATCATCTCTGGAGCCACCGCGCTTTTCTTAACAACAGCTCCTTCAGGGGCTAAATTGCCAAACAGTACCGCCAATCCACCACTTATACTATACGGATTATCAACCGAGCGAATAACTGAATAATCCATAACTGAACATCCTGCTATATTTTCACCTATGGTATTACCCGTTACAGTAATGCAATCAGTATTTACTAGACCTTTTTTATTCAGCTCATTATAAAGAGCCTGAATTCCGCCTGCCTGGTAAAGATCCTCCATATGGTGCCCACCAGCAGGGCTCAGCATACACAAATGAGGAGTATCAGCACTTATTTCATTAAATAGTTTCAGGTCAATATCAACTCCGGCTTCATCGGCTACAGCCATAAGGTGTAAGACCGAGTTTGTAGAACAACCAATAGCCATATCCAAACGGATAGCATTCTTAAATGCTTTAGGAGTCATTATATCAGACGGTTTTACATCATTTTCCAATAAATTCATTATCTTTATACCAGCTAACTTGGCCAGTCTTATCCTTTCCGAGTAGACTGCAGGTATTGTACCATTGCCTGGCAAAGCCATTCCCAGAGCTTCAGTAAGACAGTTCATAGAATTAGCTGTAAACATACCGGAACAGGAACCACAGGTTGGACATGCTTTTTCCTCCAAGCTGCTTAATTCCTCTGGCGCAATCCGCCCGGCAGCTGCTGCACCTACCCCTTCAAAAACCTGGGTAAGGCTTACTTTCCTTTTATCTACCGTGCCTGCCAACATGGGGCCACCACTAATAAAAATAGAAGGTAAATTTAAACGCGAAGCAGCCATTAACATACCGGGAACAATTTTATCACAGTTGGTTATAAAGACCAGGGCGTCAAAAGCATGGGCAGTAGCCATTATCTCTACTGAATCAGCAATAAGCTCCCTGCTGCCTAAGGAATACTTCATTCCTATATGATTCATAGCTATGCCATCACATACCCCAATGGTATGAAACTCCAGGGGAGTACCACCTGCCATGTAAACTCCAGCTTTTACGGCTTCTCCTATTTTATCCAGGTTAATATGTCCTGGTACTATATCATTCATAGAATTAACTATCCCTACCAATGGCCGGGATATATCTTCATCAGTTAAACCCAGGGCTTTGAATAAAGACCTATGAGGAGCTTTTTCTAATCCTTTTTTGGCAATATCACTTTTCATTTTATTTCTCCTTCCTTTATATCCTGGGGATAAGATTAAGTTAAACATTCGTTATCTAAAAATCAGTGCTTCTGGTTCCTTTACTAACTCTCTAAAATCATTTAATAATTGATTAAATACTGGCCCTGGTTTTCCATTAGCTATTATCCTATCATCTATTTTTACAACCGGAATTAGTTCAGCAGCGGTACCAGTAAGAAATACTTCATCAGCAACAAAAAGATCATACCGGGTAAACGTGGTCTCTTGAGCAGGTATATTTCGTTTATTCGCCAGTTTGAGAACTTCGTTGCGAGTTACCCCTTCAAGCATACCCACATGAATGGCGGGGGTTTTTAAAATCCCGTTCTTCACAATAAATATGTTATCTCCGGTACACTCGGCAACATATCCTTCCTGGTTAAGCATAATTGCCTCTGAAACGCCGGCTATACTAGCCTCTATTTTTGCCATAATATTATTCAAATAGTTCAATGATTTAATGCGGGGATTAACTCCCTCAGGTCCATTGCGGCGAGTAGGCACAGTTATTACTTCCAGGCCATTTTGATACATTTCTTCTGGATAAAGACTTATGGAAGATGCAATACATACTACAGTAGGTACCCGGCATTTCTTAGGATCCAAGCCCAGATCTCCTTTGCCCCTGGATACAACAACCCGTATGTAAGCATCTCTTAAACCATTTTCTCTGCAGGTACTCAAAATTACTTCCGCCATTTCTTCCCTGGTAAGGGGAATTTCCATGTTTATCGCTTTGGCTGAATCAAAAAGACGATCAACGTGATCCTTTAAGCGAAATACGCTGTTGTGATAAGCTCTAATTCCTTCAAAAATACCGTCACCATAGAGATAACCATGATCAAAAACTGATACTTTCGCATTTCCCTCATCTACAAATTTGCCATCCAAATAAATCTTTAATCCCATGTGTACCACTCCTATTTTAATTTTCAAACATTCTCCACTAAAAAACATTCGTATACACTTTTTATTTCCTATTAAGCCTTATTGAATCTAAAAAAATATATAAAGACCCTCTCGCCCTGATCAGGGGCGAGAGGGTTTTCCCGCGGTACCACCCTGTTTGTCACTGGCTAGTGACCTCTTACAGTATATTCCAATCATACAACAATGCTACTTTTTAACGGACTTATACGTCCGGCCTATCCTAATAAGCCATTAAGCCTTTCAGATAGCAGCTCCAGGATGAACACCATATAAAATGTTGATACCGGTTTTCAGCTTTCCCGGCTCTCTTTAATCAATTGATTTTATATGTCCGTTCCTTTCACAGCCTGTTGAGATATATTTATTTATCTATAAAGTATATTTAAACCTTATAAGACTGTCAATACACTATTTTAATGTTTTTCTGTATTTTTTACTTTCCACTTTTTGAATATACTCGTTTAAACTAATACTTTCTTTTTTATAACCATAATAGTTTTTCTTTTTTTTCTGATTTAGTTTTTTGAACATAGTCCATAAAAGCCTTGTCCCTTCCTCTGTTTGACAAGCCTCTGATGGGCTCATTCCACTTAAAACATCCAACCGGAAATTAACCCATTTGTTTAAGTATATTTCTTTTACAAGAGCCTCCATATCAGGATATTCTTTTTTTATTTTGGCAGTCAAAATATCAAATATCCCCTCTTTTCTTACTTCTATGCCATTAAATTCAAGGCAATCATACATTTTATCCTCAAATTTCTTTCTGGCAATATTCATATCGTGATCACCAAGAGTAGAAATGGTAATCCAATTAGGTCCCAGGATGTATTCAGCAAAAAATACCGGCGCTCCATTTTCTCTTTCAATCTGATAAAATACCTGGTGTTGGTCAGACACTTGATCCTGAATGGTATCCCAGTTTGCGAGCTGTTTTTTTGCCTGTTCCATATCTTTAACCAAATAACGAGCACAGAGAAAACACATCCCATCTTCAAAAACAAAAGTATTTTCTGTATTGCGAAGCACATCATCAAATTTGATATACTGCCCCCCCATATACCTAAAAGCAGTTGATAAACTGATCTTATATTCTCCTTGAAAAACCAAAGACACTCTTTGATTAAGTAAAACATTTTGCATCTTGATCATATTTGATAGTTCCCTGGTAAAAATAATAAATTCATTAGCATTAATTACTATATCAGCAACAACTCCAGAAAAGAAAGAAATCCCAAAGGTAAAATCATCCTGGTAAGAAGTAACTCGCATATGCACACCATAGGGAATTTCCTCAATAATCTGGAGGTTATCAATATTGTCTAATACATTAAAAAGCTCATCAAGGTCTATAATTTCATATACCCTACAATATAAACTCATATCAAAGGAAGCTAGTTTAAAATCTGTTTCTAATAGTTCTTTTTTCTTCCTTTCAATACTATTAATTAGCCAAATACCTGTTTTATTTTTTATAACTTCAAAAATATATTCATTTTTGTAAAACCTATTATTTTCAATAATAATTGAGTAACCAGTCACTTTAGCGGTTTTGTTAAATGTAAATACTTTCTTGCACTGGCCTTCTAAAAAAATAACTCCTGGATTTAATAGGTCATTAAAATAGTCGCCTAAAATTCTATGGGAAGATCTATGTTTTTCAGATAAACAAAATGATAAATAAATAAAATCCCGGTTTTTTAACCCGTTAAAAAAACTATTAATCTGTTGCCGGCATGTTAGTTTTTTGCATATTCTTAGTATTAAATCTCCTTGTTGTTTTATAGATAGTTCTATATTATTAAGATACTTATGGTACAAAAATTTTCCCAGGGCAGGTCGGCTCATGTAACGCATATTAAAATTATAAGATTGAGAGACTAGATAACAGGATTCCTCAAAGCTAATCTCAATCACGTCTTTTAAAGTATCTTTATACTGCTGGAAATTTAATAAAGACATATTTTCCAGGAAGTAGAAACTATATACACCATCAGGATTAAAAGTAAGATAAAAACACTCTAGGTGTATCCCTTTTTCCCCGGCATCCCAAATAACATCCAAAGTCATCCGGCCTGTATGCCTACTTCGGCTCGCATAAGCTGTTAAAAAAGTCCCGGTAAATGTTTCCGGAGGAGATCCATTAATTCCAGCCATACTCATCTTATTAAGAGCCCTGTCTGCTACTGTTTCGATCTGTTTTCCATATTCTAATCTAATTAGATGAAATAGATCTATTATTTCCTTTTCATGAAAAGAAGTTAGATTTTCAAGAATATAGTATCTTATTTCATAGGGAATTTCTTCTAAATTCTCAAGTATTAACAGCTTTCCTTCATTACTTTTTATCAGCTTTCTTATATCGTTTATTAAGTTTTTTAGTATAGCTCGGGAAAAACACAGCTTCTTTTTCTTTATCATAAAACTCTCCTGAATTAAATAATGAGTTAAATAACCTTCGTATTTTTTAATGTAACATTTCGCACCATTTAAGGCAAATATACTGCATAAAATAGATCACCTTCATTGAAAATTGAAAATAGTATAAAAACCTTTTATTAGCGGCAAATTATTACGGGTGATAAAATATGATAATAAAGTTTATAAGTCTTTTTTCAATAATAATTCTCGGTGGAACATTTCTATATTTATTGCTAATAAAAGTTATCCCTTCCTTAACTAGTAAAAGATAAAAACCATATATTGAAATAATTATTCTCTTATTAGTTTAGAATAAATGTTAAAGGAGGGATTACAAATGACCAGATATCGTACAACTGATGGAAAAGAAGATATGAAACAGAAATTCCACTATTTTGGAGCAATGGCAATTCCTCTAGCATTTATTAATGGTTTATTCTTTGGGGGATATGCTCTGCGAAAAATAAGGCAATATTGGGAAGGTGGTCCAATGGATTAAAATTCTTCTCGCTTTAAAAAATGGCTTACCTAAAAGGTGAGTCATTTCTCTTTATTAATCTATTAGCCTTATTTACTGCTATTTTATAAAAATTAGGACTTTGTAAAAAAAATAACAAAGCCCTAAAAAAAAAGAACCCTGAAAGGGCTCAAAAGAGAGAATATATATTAAAAATGAAATGAAGGTTCGACTATATTCTACAAATTATCACCCCTATTGACAAATTAAAGTATTTTTGCGGTTGTATAAAAAATACTTATATGCTTCCAACACCGTATAATTTGTTTGTTTATGATTGGTATTGAGAAATAATGGTGTTAATGTGTATAATATGAATAGCATAAAATGGAAGGGGAGGAAGTAAGGTGGTTAAATTAAATGAGGAAATGAAAGAAATACTCACTGGTAGTATGTGGGTGCTGGCAACTGCGGATGCTAACGGTGTACCTAATGCAGTACCAATTCACTGGGGGATTATTCTAAGCGACAATAAGCTTATGCTGGTTAATAATTATATGAATAAGACTATTGACAATATAAGCAATAATCCTAATGTATCAATATCGGTATGGAAAAAAACCACTGGTTATCAGTTTAAGGGTAAGGCAGTTATCGAAACATCAGGTCCAAACTTCGAAGCCGGAGCAGGTAAGGTCATTCAAGCAAATCCTAAAGCTAAACCCAAAGGAGTAGTAGTTGTAGACCTTGATTCAATCTATTTAACCAGTCCAGGTCCTAATGCAGGTAAAATGGTAGAATAAAAGCAAAGCACGGGGGCGGTTATTTTTGCGCGTTGTAACGAGGGAAAAGAACCGC
>CAYZYO010000115.1:0-6456 GCA_964482585.1 uncultured Syntrophomonadaceae bacterium
CAACTCCGCTCTTTTACCTGCGTAGACCAAGTTTAGTAACAATGTTACGATAACGGTCAAATTCATTCTTTTTTAAGTATTCAAGAAGAGAACGACGTTGACCAACCATTTTCAAAAGACCCCTCCGGGAATGGTGATCTTTCTTATTGATTTTCAAATGTTCGTTAAGATAATTAATTCTTTCAGTCAGTATTGCAATTTGAACTTCGGGAGATCCGGTATCTTTATCGTGAATCTGATAGGTTTTAATAATCTCCGCTTTTCTTTCAAGTGACAATGCCATGGTTTCACCTCCTCTTCTAAATAATCGCCACTGACCAAGAATAACGTCGGTGAAATCGTAACCCCTAGCCGGTGGTTCCTGCAGGAAACTGGTTTTCCTGCTAATCAAAGCTTTATTTACACCAGGCAAATTAAAATATACCACTCGTAAACAAAATTAATAAAATTTATAATCAATATCTCCACTAATGCCACAGTATAGCCAAGGTAAATTGTAGCATAGCGGATTCAAAAAGTAAAATTATTACCCATAATTATCAAGAACAGTATCGGTAGAATCTGAAGTCGGATGCCAGATGTCTGAGGTCAGATCATCTGCAAGATATCATTGTTTATCTGGGGTTAATTAATGTAGAATTAATCAAAAAGCATGGCTTTCTCCCGGTCTTTTTTAATCTGTTCTTTCAATTCTTCAATACCGCTGAACTTCTTTTCGCCGCGAATTCTATCCAGAAAATGCAATTTCAGTTTTTCGCCATATATCTGCTGATCAAAATTGATCAAATGGGCTTCGATTGAAACCGGGAAATCGTCATGAAATGTCGGTTTCTTTCCTATATTAACTGCTGCCTTATAACTCATTCCATTTACCACTGCTCTGGCAACATAAACCCCGCTGGAAGGAATATTTACAGCTGGAGAAACCTGCAGGTTAGCTGTAGGAAACCCGATTGCGGCTCCTCTTTTTTCCCCTTGCACTACTTGTCCTTCTATAAATGGGTAATAACCCAGCATACTGTAAGCCTTTTTAATATCTCCTGCATCCAGGGCCTTACGTATCAAGGTACTTGATACAACCTCACCATTTACTTTAACGGGAGGGATAACAGTAACTTTAAAATTATATTTTTCACCCAATTCACTTAACAGCCCTGGAGTCCCGACTCCTTTATGTCCAAAAGAATAATTAAACCCAACAAAGACTTCCTTGGCCATCAGTTTATTGATAATAAAACTCTCTACAAATTCTTCGGGTAAGCATCTGCTTAACTCTTTACTAAAAGGAGTGTAGATTAATACATCCAAACCTAAACTGCTCAATATTTCAGCTTTACCTTCAACAGTCAACAGAAGCCGGGGTGCCCTTGATGGATTAAGTATCCTGGATGGATGTGGTTCAAAAATTAAACCGACTGACTGTCCATTGTTTTCTTGGGCCCTGGTTATAAGCTGGGTAAACAACTCCTTATGCCCTAAATGTACTCCATCAAAATTACCCAATCCAATATATACAGGTGTTTCTGGCTTAATAAAATTCTCTATTCCCCATATTATTTTCATAAAAACTCCTTCTTTTAGTAGACTTATGCAGCATCTTTAACCGTTTTAGACCCCGCAGAATTATATGAATAATTTATGTTCTGAGCTTCAGTGCAGTATCTTTAGCTCCTTTGGTTTTGCCTCAGGCTGCACTTAAGCCGGAGACTAAAGTCTCCTCTACAGATACAAAAGTTATAATGATATTAAGTAGCTTTATTGCAAACGCCTTGTATATTACCCCTCTACCCTCTTCTTAAAAACTTTTAATGGTTTAAGAATAGATCTCTGGTTATCAGGTTTACACTCAGCGATTACGATAAGAACACTCTCAGGAGAATATACCCTGATATAACCCTCTGGCATAATTTTATTTATAACCAGTTTTTCCCCATTTATAATTGAGTTTTCCTGGATATCATTTACGGTAATATTATACATATATTGGAGCGGATAATCCACAGGTAGAATAAAATCAGTTATTAGTCCCGGGTTCTCTCTAAGATTTTCCAATTTTACAGAATCATCTATCTGAAAAATACCTGATCGATTACGCACCAATTTGGACATAAAGGCCCCAGTACCCAGTCTATTTCCAATATCATGGCATAAGGTCCGGATATAAGTCCCTCTAGAACATACAATCTTAATTGTAACTACCGGCAGCTCAGCCCTATTATTAATTTGCAGGATTTCCAGAGAAAAAATCTCCACTTCCCGGGGCTGTCGATCAACTGTTATTCCCTGCCGGGCAAGTTCATAAAGCCTTTTACCACTATGATGTACAGCTGAAAACATTGGCGGAATCTGTTGAATAACCCCTTTAAATGATCTCAAAATGCTTTCAAGCTCATCAATTTGATAACTTATTTTATTGGTTAATTTAATATCACCCCAGGCATCCAGGGTATCAGATATGCCTCCCAGGTTCATTTCAGCAATATACTCCTTGCGATTATCATCGATAAACTGAATTACCCTGGTTGCATGACCGACGGCTATAGGCAATACCCCACCAGCCATTGGATCGAGAGTCCCAAGATGTCCAACTTTATTCTTCCGGGGTAATAATAATTTTCTCAATATCCTTATAACATCAAAAGAGGTAATACCTTCCGGTTTATTAATATTAAGAAATCCATTCAATTATTAAACCACTTCCCTGACTATCCTGAGCACTTTTTCCTTAACCTCTTTCAGGCTTCCTTTCTGTTCAGCCCCAGCAGCCTGCCGGTGTCCACCACCACCTAATGATACAGCTAACGCAGATACATCTATACGTCCTCTTGATCTGAATCCAACCTTAACATATCCTGGACTGATCTCCCTGAAGAGAAGTGCTACTTCAACCCCTTCTATCATACGGGTATAGTTTATAATCCCTTCCGGGTGAATGTCGAGGGCTCCAATATCGTACGCTTCTTGATAAGAAAGCATCATCCAGGCAATCTTTCCATCTTCACTAAAATCGATATGCTTTAAAGCCTCGCGCAATAACAAGACTTCCTCCCGGGGCTTAGATTCTATAAGATTAATTCTAGCTTTATTTACATCTGCACCAGAATCAAGCAGATCGGCAGCAATCTTCATAGTTTTACTTGTAGTATTATTATTTAAAAAACTCCCGGTATCCTTAATAATGCCAGCATAAAGCGCATCTGCTATGTCAGGGGTTATTTCAACCTTTATGCTCTTTAATAACTTATATATTATCTCGGCAGTTGCTCCGGCATTGGGATCAACATAATTATAATGACCAAAAAAATCATTAGTTGGATGATGGTCAATATTAATAATAAACGATGAACCAGTAAGCAACTTCTTTACCCTCTTGCCAACCCGGTATTTATCAGAACAGTCCAGGTAAATAACATTATAAAGACTTTGAGCAAACTTTTCCGGTTCCATTATGTCATTAACCCCGGCTAAATACATATATATAGGAGGAACCGGATCTTCCAGAACCATTTGCACCTGCTTTCCTAGAGACATTAGACCAAGATATAGTCCTAGTAAAGACCCGATGCAGTCACCATCTGGTATCGCGTGCCCTACAATCATAAATTCATCCCGGCTTAAAATCTGTTCACCAATCTCTTGAATACTATTCATGATTTATTTCCTTATTTTCTTTTAGTTCTTCCAAAAGTGAAGATATTTTAATCCCATGTTCTATAGATCTATCAATTCTTAATTCCAGTTCCGGCGCATGTTTAATTTTTAATGCCTTAGCAACTTCACTGCGAAGATATCCTTTAGCATTTTTTAACGCCTTCATGGTCTCTTCCTGTTTAATCTCATCCCCTAAAACACTTATATTAACCTTAGCATGACTTATGTCACTGCTAACCTCAACCCTGGTAACAGAAACAGTTTTAGCATCAATGCGAGGATCTTTCATTCCACCCTGGATAATATATGATATAACGCGTTTTACTTCAACTGCCATCTTTTCCTGCCTGCGTTTACCCATAAAAACACCCCTTATACTAGATAATAGTTTATAGTTAATAGAGAATAGTTTCTGAAGAAAAAAGCTAACGCTTTTTTCTTTTTTTAATTATGCCCGCAGGATACAACCACCAATGAAAATCACAGCCTTATGTAATCCTGCACATCACATCTGCGGTAATTATATAATCAAAGGAAAACACAGTTTCCCTACCTTCTCTATTCACTATTCACTGTTCTCTATTTATTTCAGTTCTCTCGGCACTTCTTCCATAATAAATGCTTCGATAAGATCCCCTTCTTTAATATCGTTAAAATCTTTGATACCCATTCCACATTCATAGTTCTCTACGACTTCTTTGACATCATCCTTAAACCGTTTTAAAGAAGATAGCTTTCCTTCATAAATAATGATGCCATCACGCAAACAACGTACACCAGCATTTCTCTGGATTTTTCCATCAATAACATAGGAACCGGCAACAGTTCCAATATTGGGAACTTTAAAGGTAGCTCTGACTTCAGCTCGACCGAGGTATTTCTCTTTGTATTCAGGATCAAGCAGCCCTACCATTGCTTTTTTTACATCATCAATAGCCTCATATATTACTCGATAAAGGCGAACATCTATTTTTTCTTCTTCCGCATGTTTTCTAGCCTTACTATCCGGCCGTACATTAAAACCGATAATTATCGCATTAGAAGCTGATGCCAGCATAACATCAGTCTCAGTAATAGCACCTACTGCTGAGTGGATCACCTTGATTTTTACCTCGTCAGTTGTCAGCCGCAGAAGTGATTGAGTTAAAGCCTCAATAGATCCCTGCACATCACCTTTGATTATCAAATTAAGTTCTTTGACATCACTATCCTGCATGTGTTTGAAAAAATCATCTAATGATACCCGGCTGTTCTGCTTCTGCTCTTCTATCTTTCTTTCACTCAATCTAATACTGCTTATCTCTTTAGCAATTTTTTCGTCACATACTTGAACTTTGCCTCCTGCTTCTGGGACATCTGACCAACCGGTTATTTCAACCGGCATAGACGGAGGAGCTTTTTCAACCCGTCTACCTCTATAATCAGTCATAGCACGTACCTTACACCAGCTGGTCCCACACACCAGATAATCTCCAATTTCAAGAGTTCCTTTAAGTACCAGGACGGTAGATACTGCTCCTCTTCCCTTATCTAATCGCCCTTCAATAACTACTCCTTCAGCCATCCGGTTAGGGTTAGCGTTTATATCGTGCATTTCCGCTACCAGAAGTACCATCTCCAGGAGGTTTTCGATTCCTTCCCCAGATTTAGCAGAAACCGGTACATAAATAACATTTCCACCCCATTCTTCAGAAACAATCTCATATTCAGTAAGCTGCTGCATTACCCGGTCAGGGTTAGCCTGGGGTTTATCAATTTTATTAATAGCTACTATAAAAGGAACATCGGCAGCTTTTATATGATTAATAGCCTCCACAGTCTGGGGCATTACTCCATCATCGGCTGCAACCACAAGAATAACAATATCGGTAAGGTTAGCACCCCGGGCCCTCATAGCTGTAAATGCTTCATGGCCTGGAGTATCTATAAAAGTAATCCGGTTGCCATTTACATTTACTTGATAAGCCCCAATATGCTGTGTAATTCCTCCCGCTTCTCCAGAGACTACATCAGCTTTGCGTATCTTATCAAGCAGAGATGTCTTGCCATGATCAACGTGTCCCATTACAGTCACAACAGGAGCACGCATCTCCAAACTAGATTCATCATCAACAATTTCCTCAAGGATTTTTTCTTCCTCGGGAATTATGCGTTCAACCCTGGTATCATACAAGCTGGCAACAATTTCAGCAGTATCATAGTCTATTACCTGGTTTATAGTAGCCATGGTCCCCAGGTCCATCAACTTTTTCATTATTTCAGCTGGATTGGTATTAAGCTTCTCCGCCAGTTCCCTTACCATAATAGTATCATTAATACTGATGCTTTCTGGAATCTGTACATTAACGTCTTCTCTTTTGCGTTTATGCTTAGCTTTTTTTTGTGGTCGACTGTAGTCTTTTTTAAAAGATTGTTTATTATTGCCTAAATGATGATTCTTTTTACCGGGTTTATTTTTTCCAGCTTGAGCACTATTGGCATTTTGACCTTGTTTATATGGTCGAGCAGTCTTTTCCGGTAATTTTCTATCACCTTGTTTAATCTTGCTATCTCCATCCCGCTGTTGAACATTTTTTGCCGGTTTATCCCGGTAGCCTGCCTGCTCACCAGCAGCAGGCGGTTTTTTCATATCTCTGGTTTCATTTATTCTTTGTCTTGATCTGTTCTCAGTTTTTTTACTGCCTGAGTCTTTCGATGGGGAAGCCTGTTTAACTGTATGCGGTTTCTGTCCTTTCCCAGGTGCTGGCGGTTGTGGCTTTCTTGCCAACCGGTCTGATTGGGTTCCCTCTGAACCAACACTTTGGG
>CAYZYO010000116.1:0-6405 GCA_964482585.1 uncultured Syntrophomonadaceae bacterium
ATTCAGTTACAGTATTATCTAAATCAAAGATAAAAGCCCTTATTTTTAGCTCCTTAAGTCTATCCAGTGGAATATCTAATAATGAAGTAACATAGATTTGGGGATATAGAATTTTAAGCATTTTTTAACCCTCAATTCTAATTATTATTGCTAAGCCTTACTCTTTCTAATTTTTGAGGAATTTGCATGTCATCTTGATACTTAAGGATCTAAAGATTCTTTGCTAACCTCAAAATAACACATGCTGAACTTTAGAATTATGCAAAACTATCATTTATCTTTTAATTTTACATTAGTAATAGAAAAATATAAAATTATGCTTTAATTTTTTCTCGCAATAAAGCCGCTGAAATCTCTGGAGATGCAGGATTAATACGATATCCGGTCGATATTTCCATCCCGTTAGGAATAAGGAATCTAGGAGTGATTTCCATAAACCAGTGATATCCATCATGTAAAGGAATATTAACTGGTGCTGTATTTATTATTATATTATAATCAGGGTCGTCTAAACAATCGATCATAGCACCTAATATCTTCTTTACTGTATATGCCAGGTTTTTAATTTCTATATCAGAGATATCTGCAAAGTGCTCAGTATGTTTTTTGGGTATTATCCAGGTTTCATAAGAGAATCTTGAAGCATATGGACAAATCATTAAAAAATTATTACTTTCGTATACCACCCGGATACCTGCTGTTTTTTCTTCCTGCATAATACTGCAGATCAGGCAGCGCTTATTCTCCTGGTAGTATTTATCTATTCCCTTATTTTCCTCCGGTATAGTTGGCAGCCCCACTATCTGACTGTGACTGTGCTCCTGGGAAGCCCCGGCAAATAAACCTCTATTTTTATATATCTGTATATATTTTATCCGGGAATCGGCGGCTATTATTTGATATCTCTGCTTGAACATCTGGAGAACCAATTCTATTCTTTCTATTGTAAATTGTGAAAAATCAGTCCCATGTTCAGGCGTTCCTATTATCACTTCCTGTTTTCCTACTGCACTGCAATTTTTATAAAGCCCTTTTTCCTCTAAAGACACTTCTCCCTCATTCTTAAAAGCAGAGTATTTACTTGGTACTGTTCTGATAATCCATCCCGGGGTATCCGGTTCAGAACCATTTTTTCTAACCGCAGCAATTTCCGGTGGGGTAAATTTTTCATTACCCTCACAGAAAGGACAAATCTTATTACTATTCAGAACATATGTACCATTCTTATTAATAGGAAAATAATTGGGGCCAAGAGCCTGCTCGGTAACAATGAGTACCCATTGGTCCCTGATCAAATCCTTACGCAGTTCCGGCATTTTATATCCTCCTTAAGCAAACAAATACCCCAATTGCATGATTTACCACTTTTACAAAGAGTAGAACTTATCTATAATATAAACAACTCTGAACAAATATGAATTTGCTTTTTTACATAATTAGCCAGGTATTTTAGTATTGTCATCCTGAGATAAAGTCGAAGGATCTAAGGATTCTTGGCTGACACTCAGGGAGATATGCTGGATTTTTGAATTATGCAAAACTCGCTTTTTACTAGTATATGTTATCAGGTATAACTTTTTTATACGTTATAATAATTCTTTAAGCTATTGTACTTCTGTTAATTATATGTTTTTTCCTTTTATGTATTGAACCTTTATTTTAGTAATACTAATATCCTGTTTTAGCAAAAGCTTATTCAGCTTAGAAAGAAAGGAGCATAAATATTGATTAAATCATCCTATTATTTATTCGCAGCTGCAGTTATCTTTTTAATACTATTTGCTGCCGGCTGTGACTCTTCAGCAGATAGTCCTGCCCTACTAAGAGATTTTTTTCCTTCAGAGGCTGGTAATTCGTGGATTTACCAGGGAGAAGGAATTGAGTATGCTTCATTTAGTAGAGAGATAATCTTCAGCCAGGATAACCTTGCTCAATTCACTGAAGATAATGGCGGAACTATTATTACTGCAGTTTTCCAAATTACTGACGATAGTATAACCAGGGTATACTTTGAACCTGAGAGCTATGACCCGACCAACCTCCTTGAGACCGGATTTACCCCTAACGATAATACAATTATTTTGAAAAGTCCATTAGAAATTGGTACAATCTGGGGAGACCCGGATGAACAAAGGGAAATTGTTGATATTAAAGCCCAGGTTACTACTGAACCAGGCCTTTTCGAGGAGTGTATTAAGGTGAAAACCAGTTATCCTGATTCGGTTATTTATGAATACTATAGCCAGGGAGTGGGTTTGGTGAAAAGGGAATTCGAATCGGGTGAATATCGAGTTACTTCTACCCTGGAGAAATTTGACATTAAGTAGCAACCGGATAGAACCATAGAGGAGACTTCAGTCGCCGCCCTGACACCCTGAATTGCAGCTGGTCGGAGACTGAAGTCTCCTCTACGTACAGTACAAGAATGACTATAAATGATGTATCAATACTACGCAGTGGAAAAAATTATGCAAGACTCTCAGCTTGTTAGTTAAGTTACTATCTATTTGAAGCAATAGGGGGAGAGAGATTATGGAGTGGACTGACCAAGCATTACAGGAATTAGAAAAAGCACCTGGTTTTGTACGTAATATGGCCAGAAAAGCAGTGGAAAATGAGATAAGAAAAAGCGGCCGGGATGTAGTAACTATAGATGATGTAAAAAAAGCACGAGATAAGCATATTAAATTTGCGGAAAAGAAAGAGGAGGATAAAAAAAAGACCCGCATAGCAATCGTACGCTGTGAAACCGTATCTGAGGTATGTCCCGGTGTAGCTTGTTTTAAGGCATTTAATGCCCGTCATGCCCATTTCGCTAATTACGGAGACGATGTGGAAATAATCGGATTTTTTACCTGTGGAGGCTGCCCGGGGCGCCGCGTTTCAAGGCTTGTAGAAGCCCTGCTTAAATATGATTTAGATATTGTCCACCTGTCTTCCTGTATGCTGCTTTCAGGCAGTTATCCTAGATGTCCCTTTGTAAAACAGATCAAACGCTCTATTGAAGAAAAGGGAATAACCGTTGTCGAAGGTACCCATCACTAAAAAGCTTATAACCCTTGTAAAATATAATTAATTTATAAAAATTTGCGGATTTTCCGCATTTTTTATTTTAAAAATTCTGTAAAAAAATTACATCAATTAATTATATGCCAAATTATTATATTATATGCAGGAAAATTATTATTTTCCCGGAATATTTAACTCGGGAGAAAATTTTAGGCAATATGGAGCAAGGAGGTGGCATTATCTTTTCCATTTGATTTTTTAAATAAAAGGAGGGAAAAAGAACGCATGTATAAGTCCAAAAAAATGGCCCTGCTGCTGCTTTTTATTTTCCTGGTAGTCATGGTTATAGGAACTCCGGTTCAGGCTGAATTATTCAATAAAGCTGCAGATTCAAGTAAAAACAGGATAAAACCGGTTAATACGAATCCCTGGAGCACAGCGCCAGCTAAAGAAAAACCGTTTAAAGAAGGAGAAATTATAATCAAACTCAAGAAAAACGTCAATAAAAATGATTTAATAGACATAACTGAGAAAATTAATGTAAATTTAGAAAAGAATTTTCCTGGTTTATCCTCAAAAAGCAATCACCAGTATTTCAAGGTCACATCATCTACTCTCTCAACCGAGAAATTAATTGATTTAATTAATCAAGAATCTATTATCGAATCTGCTGCGCCGAACTTCCGCCGGTATATGGACAGCAGTACAAATCTGCCTGATGATGAATTCTTTGATCAACTGTGGGGCTTACATAATACCGGTCAGTTTTCAGGTCTTATTGATGCCGATATTGATGCTCCTGAAGCATGGGCAGTTTCTACCGGGTCCCCTGATGTAGTTATCGCTCATATTGATACCGGGGTTGATTATACCCATGAAGATCTCAGGGATAATATATGGATTAACCAGGCTGAAGCAGAAGGTATCCCCGGTGTTGATGATGATAATAATGGCTATGTAGATGATATCTGTGGATACGATTTTGCCAGTGACAATATGGGTAATAATGATAATGACCCTATGGACATCTTTGGACATGGCACTCATACTGCAGGTATTATGGCTGCAGTAGGAAATAACCATATTGGTATTACCGGTGTCAGCTGGTCAGCTAAAGTGCTGCCTATCAAGTGTTTCGGCCCGGATGGTTATCTCTATGATTCTGATGCCATCGAAGCAATAGAATATATTGTATCAATGAAGGAACGCGGGGTTAATATTGTAGCTATAAATGCCCCCTGGGGAGCATACAGCTGGCACAGCCAACCGTTAAAAGATGCTATTGAAATCGCCGGCAGTGCGGGTATTATCTTCTGCACTTCGGCCGGCAATGAAAGTGTAAACTGTGATGGCTATATGAAACACTATCCTGCCGGATTTGATTTACCCAATATT
Organism: uncultured Syntrophomonadaceae bacterium; assembly: GCA_964482585.1. GTDB lineage: Bacteria > Bacillota > Syntrophomonadia > Syntrophomonadales > Syntrophomonadaceae > CAYZYO01. The sequence continues at coordinate 4,405 of CAYZYO010000116.1, forward strand.
ATATCAGTAGCCTGGACAGATAATAATGATGATTTAAGCCCTTATTCCAACTATGGAAAACGAACTATTGATATTGCTGCCCCGGGAGAAAACATTTTAAGTACCCTACCCGGGTATATACCTGATGAAGAAGAACCTATTCCCCAGGGATCTAATGCTTATTTTGCTGCTTCCGGCACTTCTATGGCTGCTTCTTTTGTAAGTGGAGCAATCTCTGTCGTTGCTGATGTATACCCCGGGGATGATGTCTTTACCCGGGTAAATAGAATCCTTAGTGGAGCAGATAAGTTAAGCAACCTTGAAGAAAAGGTTTATACCGGGGGACGCTTAAACCTTGCTAATTCTCTCGATCCAGATATTGAACTGCTGCCTATGATTACGTCAGTAGATCCTTCTACAGGGCTCCGGGCCCATTCTGAAATTATAATTAACGGCAACAATTTCGGTTCCAAAAAGGGAAAGGTCTATTTTACCAACGGAGTAAATGAAAAACAGGCAAGGATTGTTTCCTGGTCAGATACTGCTATTAAAGCGGTAGTCCATATGAAAGCAGAAAAGTATGTTTATGTAACCCAAAAGAAAGGTTCCGACTCCAAGCAGATCCCCTGTTCTTTATGGGAAATGCAGGCAAATTCCCTTATCGGGAGAGATAATGCAGCTGCAGTTGCTTATAACAATAAAATTTACCTTTTTGGTGGCAATTGGTACTGTGGAACGTTTAGTACCAATTATTGTGAAGCATATAATCCAGATACGGGAATCTGGAGCCTAATAGAAACTATGCCAACAAGCCGTTCACTGTTAACTGCTGCCGCAGCGGGTGACAGCATTTACGTAATAGGTGGTTTTAATGACTATGATGTCCTTGACACGGTTGAAGTCTATAACCCGGCTGCTGATTCATGGGATATAGCTGCATGTCTCCCCCAACCGCTTGCGTTTCTGAAAGCAGTATCCCTGGATGGAAAAGTGTATGTTATTGGTGGCTCCAACATCTATTCCCAGCCGCAAAACACCCTCTATTGCTATGACCCCGTTACTGATACCTGGTCTGAGTTAGCCGGAATGAATCAGGCAAGATTCGAACATGGGGCTGTAGCCTATGATGGTAAGATTTACGTCTTTGGAGGAATAACCAACACCGGGGAATATACGAATACCGGCGAAGTATATGATCCTGATACTAATACCTGGACTCCAATCGCTGATTCACCTGTGCCCATAGCCAGAATGGGTGTGGCAACAGACGGTAATATGATCTACTCTATAGGTGGAACCAATGGTGATTTCTGGTTTGATTATTTACCGGTGGTAATGCGATACCTTCCCAAGTTTGACAGCTGGATTTTTACCCCGGACTCTTTGATTGAGCTGATAACTCCAAAATCCTGTGCGCCGGCAGTTTTCTTGGAAAATTATGGAATCTATAGTATTAATGGGATCGCCGGAGGCAACAGCACTAATGAAGTAGAAGTAATCACTATGATGGATCCTAAAAATAACTCGAAAGGCAAAAACCCGACTCTAATATATTTTGATGAAAAGTGGTAATATAATATAGTCTGGGGTCATTACTGACCCCAGATTATGTTTCCAGACTTATTTCTCTTATTAATTTTTTTAGAGCCTTTTTTTCAATTCTTGAAACATAGGACCGTGATATTCCAAGCTTACGGGCTATTTCCCGCTGGGTTTCCTTAAATCCATGAAGGTGGTCGTTATTTTGTTCCTTACGTTTATATGTAATTTCTGGTCACACTGTAAACACTAGATTATTACAGGTATTTTATAATAGAAATGGATACCTCATTGATGATTACTATCTATAATCGTTGTACTTATTCTTTACCGGACTTAATCGTGGAACTAGTTGTGCCTTTTGCCCGGCCTCTTTAGCAATACTTCTAAGGGATTATCCTTTATGAAAGCTCGGGTATTTAATATCATATCTTTGTATCATCGTTAGCATCCTTTCTTCACTACCTCCTTTTGCTGTTCAAC
>CAYZYO010000117.1:0-6273 GCA_964482585.1 uncultured Syntrophomonadaceae bacterium
AATGGAAATCGCAGATATACCCGGAGCAGTCTTTATTATCTGCAGTGCTGCTTTTAATACATTGCCGGTAGTATTCTCAGCACCGGCTACTTCGCCGTCAGCCTTATCCATTTTTACCATCATGGAAGCAAAATACAGGGGATCTAACATTGCAGCCTTAGCTTTATCCAGATCAACCCCTTTGGCTTTACGCATTTCGTAAAAAGCCTGTACAAAATCGTCAAAATACGGACTTTTTACCGGATTAATAATCTCCACTCCCGAGATATCCGTATCAATTTTAGCTGCTATTCCCCTGATCTCGCTTTCATCACCCAGAAGAATAGGATGGGCTATTTTATTTTCAGCTACCCTTTTAACAGCTTGAATTGTTCTTACTTCCGTTCCTTCAGGAAGCACAATTATCTTGTTCCTTTTTGCGGCTTTCTCTCTGATTCGTGCAAACAAATCCATTTTTTTGCCTCCCAACTTAAAGTGTTTAAATCTAAGTAAGCTTACTGCATTAAGCGTTTACTTTCTAATTAAATAATTCCACACTTAAAACCGGATTCACTATGCTCTTTTTATTTGTCGAAAAATAATAACACTTGTCGATTAATATCTTACTTTTTCGACAAATAGTTGAAAAATCCTTCAAAACTGCAAATTAATTTCTTTTCGCCATTCAAGATTATCCTTGGATTATAATAATTGTCGGCCCAGCGGGGTGAAAAATAGAAGAGGCTTGAGAAAAGTATAAGAATGAATATTTAACCAAAAAACCCAAAAGATTAAAAAGTTAAAGTTTTATTTTAAATAGCCTAATTGCTTAAATTTTTTTAAAGCATTATAAAAGTCCCCTTGTTTATTTATCCCATTCGTTCTATATACTCAAGGGGACTTTTCTAATTTCCTGGTATATTCCAGTATTTGTTTAACATTATGGATCAGTGTTAGATCACCTTTTTAACAACCTATTTTAATAAATTATTATTAATCAATAATTCCTTTATAAAAGCCTTTTCACTTTCATTAGCAGAACATAGTGGGGGCCTGAAGTTTCCTACTTCCATACCCAGAAAATTTAAAGCCTCTTTAAGGGGAACCGGGTTAGTTGTAACAAACAAGCCCCTGAAAATAGGGAAAAGCTTAAGGTGCAGATCTAATGCAGTTTTTGCATCACCGGCAGCAAAAGCCTCAATCATATTTTTGATTTCTGTTCCAATAATATGGGAAGCTATACTTATGACTCCCCTGGCACCTAAAGCCATCATCGGAAGAGTCATGGAATCGTCACCAGAATAAATCATTATCTTATCAGCTATTAAATTTTTCAATTCGGATACCTGGTCCATATTACCGCTGGCCTCTTTTATGGCTACAATATTATCAATTTCAGCTAAACGGGCAACAGTTGCCGGCAGTAGATTGGCACTAGTACGACCGGGAACATTATAAAGCATTACTGGAATTGTAACACTCTCAGCAATCTGTTTAAAGTGCTGATATAGTCCCTCCTGGCTGGGTTTGTTATAGTATGGAGTTACCAGCATTATACCATCTGCACCAAGCTTCTCTGCACCACCGCTTAATTCTATTGACTGTCTAGTATCATTGGAACCAGTCCCAGCCCAGACGGGTATCCGCTTGTCTACCTGATCTTTTACGGCAGAAAACAATAGTAGTTTTTCACCAGGAGTTAAAACCGGTGACTCACCTGTAGTTCCAGACACAACAATCCCTTCAGTACCATTATTGCAAAGATGTTCCGCTATTTGTGCCGCTTTATCGAAGTTCACTTCCAGGTTGTCGTAATACGGAGTTATCATTGCTGTCATTAATCTTGGGGCCGACATTAAACCACCACCTTTTAAGTATTACCTAATTCAAATTTATCATGAAGAGCTTTTACCGCCAGCTCGAGGTGTTCTTTATTAACCAGGCACCATATATTAGTATAAGAATCACCAGACTGCAGAATTGGTATTTCATTTTCACTCAAAGCTTCAACAACCCTGGCCATAACACCCGGCACCCCTGTTATTGCTGCTCCTACAACTGCTACTTTAGCACATTTTCTGTCTACTTCAGGATGAATATCAATATTTTCTAAAATAGCAATAGTTCTATCCGCAGAATCTGCTGCAACCGTAAACACTATAATTTCCGGCTGAACATTTATAAAATCGACACTTATATTAGCCAGCGCCAGCGATTTAAAAACCTTAAGCTCACTGCCTTTTTTATCCCTGGAACCGCTGTTACTGATTTTTATTTGAGCAACATTTGATCTATGGGCAATCCCAGTAATCAAGTTATCCCCCAGGATTTTAACTGAACTGCCTATTTCCTGCTTTTGATTAGTAACCAGGGTTCCGGTTGAACTGCTAAAAGTAGACCTTACTCTGAGTGGTATCCCATTTTGCATGGCTATTTCGATAGCTCTAGGGTGTACAACCTTGGCACCTTCTCGAGAAAGCTGGCATATCTCATTATAGGTTATAGCACTTAAGAGCCGGGCATTTTTTACAATACGGGGATCAGCAGTCATAACTCCTTCAACATCAGTAAAAATATCTACAATCTCCGCATTTAGGGCTACCCCCAGGGCACTCGCGGTAGTATCACTTCCCCCTCTTCCCAGGGTAGTCAACTCACCTTCCTCACTTATACCTTGAAACCCGGCAACAACCGGTACAATATTGTTCTCCAGGCATTTAATAATATTCTTGGGGTTTATATACAATATGTGGGCATTCCCATAATTACCATCGGTAATTATTCCTGCCTGTTCTCCACTTAAGAATCTTGATTCTATTCCCATAGCTGATAATTGACTAACCAGTAAAACTCCGGAAATCAATTCTCCACATGACATAATGAAGTCAAGCTCTCTTGGAGATGGATCAGGGTTAGATTCTTTTATCAATCTGATAAACGTATCTGTAGCATAAGGATCGTTATCCCTGCCAATAGCCGATACTACGACAACTACACCTTTATTTTCAGCTTTGGTAGCTTGAATAATTCCACAAACCCGGGATCTAAAATCAGCAGTGGCCAGAGAAGTTCCTCCGAACTTCTGCACAGCGATTTTCAATAATATACCCCTTCCTAATAAAGGTTCTTGTCAACTACTATCTCAGCTATTTGAATTGCATTAGTAGCTGCACCCTTTCTGATCTGGTCAGCAGCTACCCAGAATACAATCCCATTGTCAGTAGAAATATCTTTTCTAATCCTTCCGACATAAACTTCATCCTTATTAGAAGTATAAAGCGGCATAGGATAGATGTTTTGGGAAGGATCGTCCTGGACTACTATTCCCGGTGACTCAGATAAGATGCGCCTCGCGGTTTCTACTGATATTGGTTTTTCTGTCTCCAAACTAATAGCTTCTGCATGGCTTCTATATACCGGTACTCTAACCGCGGTTGCAGCAATCTTAAGATCAGGTGCATGCATTATTTTACGTCCTTCCCACACCAGCTTCATTTCTTCCCTGGTGTAATCGTCTTCTACAAAATCATCTATATGGGGAATAACATTAAAACCAATAGGATACTTAAAAACCTCTAGTTTGGGAGGCTTATTGTTTATATGAGCATCAATATGCTGGTCAAGTTCAGCAAAACCAGCTATTCCGGCTCCTGATACAGCTTGATATGTGGAAACTATTGCTCTTTTTATGTTAGCATATTTATGAATAGGATTAATTGCCACCGCCATAATTATAGTTGAACAATTTGGATTAGAAATTATTCCTTTGTGCAGTTGAATATCTTCAGCATTAACCTCGGGGACTATCAGAGGAACATTATCGTCCAGGCGAAAAGCATAACTATTATCAATAACCACACAATCATTAGCCACCGCCATGGGAGCAAGTTTTTTACTCACATCAGTCCCAACTGCAAACAATGCTATATCAGCATTTTTAAAAGCCTCATCACTGACTGCTTTTACAGTAAAAGTTTCTTCTTTAAATTTTATTTTATTTCCTTCTTCACGTGGATCTGCCAGGCAGATAAGATCTTTTATCTTAAAATCTCGTTCAGCCAGGATCTTTAGCATTTCCTGCCCAACAGCTCCGGTTGCTCCAACTACTGCTAATCTTATACCATCTTTCACAATAAAACCTCCTGCAAATAACATCTAATGAGTATTTTAGCATATTCACTTCTTTGTGCTCAAGAAATTGCCTCACTTCCTAATAATATTGGTTGAATCTGGTTCCCCTGCAAAGCACGGGCAATTGTATCCGGTATTTTATCCAAATCTGCAACAACTGAGGTGGCTTTTTCCACTGGATTATCCTGTCTAAATGGCACAAAATATATATTTTTCATATTCAACAGCATACCAATATTTTTAGCGTTGATACTAAGTGCATCATTAGTAGAAATAGCAATTACTACCGGTCGTTGATTTCTTAACTGTGCTTTTACCGCCATCAACGCAGGCGTATCTACAATGCCATTTGCCAGTTTAGCTATGGTATTTCCTGTAGCTGGAACTACAATTACTATATCCAGGTGTTTTCCGGGCCCAATAGGTTCAGCACCAACAATAGTATTTATTATTTCTTTATCCGTTATTTTGCTTATCTGTTCCTTTAAATCCTTAACTTTATAAAACCGGTTATCAACCTGGTCTACGGTATATGAAAATACCGGGGATATTTCGGCACCCTCGTTTTTTAAATTTTCCAGCTGGGGAATGACATTTTCTATTGTACAATGAGAACCGGTTAAAACAACACCTATTTTAACACCCTGAAATCGGCCTATTTTAACCTTATTCATTTTTCTCCACCTCCCACCTGCCCGAAAAGTAAATCTTTATTCATTTTCGTAAGCTCGTTAATAATCAACTGGGGGACGACATCTGCAAGAATCTTACCTGCTGAAACCGGAGCAACTCTTCCGGGGAGTCCAGGAGCCAGGATTGCTTTTATCCCAAATTTATTAGCTTCTTCAAAATCTGTTCCCCCAGGTTGAGTCGCAAGATCTATTATAATAATCTCAGGATTAGCGTATTTTAGAATATTCTTGTCAATAATCAGGTGAGGAACGGTATTAAAGGCTATGTCACTCTTGCTTATCACATCACGTAAATTTTCAAATCCAGCGCTTCTGCAGCCCATTTCATAAGCCCTTGCTATCTGTCCCCTATTTCTGGCAACAACAGTTACATTAGATCCTAGTGCTTTTAGTGTTCTGCCCAGGGTTATTCCAATACGGCCGAAACCTATAATACAGGTTTCACTTCCATGAATAGTAATCTGGGTTTCTTCCATAGCTATTTGAATTGCTCCTTCTACTGTAGAAATTGAGTTTAAGATTGCAATTTCATCCATTTCTACAATTTCCAGCAGGGTAAAACCGTATTTATCTGCCCAATCCTTCAGGTACTGCCGAGCTGATCCTATAATAAAAAGCGCTTTTGGGGCCATATTTCTCACTGCATTTTCGGTTAGTTTTAGTTCATCAGATAAATAAACAGCTCTGATCACCTTTTCAGAATTCGTACCTGGCAAAGGCAGTATCACTACCTCGGCTCCTTTACAAGCTTCTACAACCGTATTAGCTGCAAAAGCCCCATGAACTAACATTTCTTTGGGAAAACCAGCAACAACTACCGTTGCACCCATTTTCACAAGTTGGGAAGCTAAAATTAATTCTCTATCATCTCCTCCAAGTACTGCTATTTTTATCCCGGATAGGACCGAACTCACCACAAGCCCCCCTTATGTTATATATATCTTTATGGCAATAGTTAATAGCATTATATGTAAACCTGCTATAAATGGTGCTTATCCATACCCATACTTTGACTACTACGGTCTTTTTGACCAAGCAAATAGATATGTTGGTCAGTTGGAAAGTTGGAAAGTTGGAAAGTTGGTCAGTTGGAAAGTTGGAAAGTTGGAAAGGGGAAAGTGTTAGGGGAAGATTCATTTTTCCTTTAATAGCGTTATTGTCTGTTGGCCGGAGACTAAAGTCTCCTCATGTTAAACCACTGATACACAAAATAAAAGGGAAAAGCGTCAGCTTTTTCCCTCAGAAACTATTCTCTATTCTCTATTCTCTAATATTAGAGCAGGTTTTCCATCCCATATATTAGGCCGGTGGTTCCTACCATTTTCTTAACTACCATAATTACCCCTTGCATAAATCCGCCTCGATCATAAGAATCGTGCCTGATTTTCAAGCTTTGACCTCCCCCTCCGAATATTACCTCCTGATGGGCTATCAGTCCTGGTAATCTAATACTATGAATTCTTATTTGATC
>CAYZYO010000118.1:0-6161 GCA_964482585.1 uncultured Syntrophomonadaceae bacterium
ACGTGCGCCCATGGGCGCACCGTTTCTATTGACACAGGAGAACCGTCCCCTTGTGTCTGGGCGCACGCGCTAGTCCTTCTCTATGGTAAGTCCCTCTATATGGTGTTTACTCATAATTTTTCGCTTTTTACGATTTTCTTTGGTTTCAAAGATTATATCCATATCATAGTTCTCAGGATATAAATCATTACGGTCTATTTGGAGGGTGAGGCGTTTGTGGTTAATAACAAATTTCTTACCCATTACCATTACTCCCAGATCCCCCCGTCCGTTTTCTTCCTCGCATATTATTCCGGTACGCTGCATAGTACTGATATAAACCCGGTCTCCTAACTCGAGTTCTTTTTTGACATAACGCTTACTGCGTTCTCTTTTATCCTTTTCTTTATCGTGTCCTTCCTGGCTGCGTTTATCTTTCAGCCTTGCTTGGATATCTTTTTGATCTACTATACTATCAATATATTTTACATACTCTCCCGCATAACTGATTCTATTTCCGTAAGTGATTTCATGGGCGCGCTCAATTATATGCTGTTCTATTCCTAATCTTAAGGCAATTAGGAAAGCATTGCTTTCTCCCCAATCGCCAATCTGCAATTGATAAAGCGGACGAAGGCTTTTAATATCAAAAGCCATAGACCCATTTTCAAAACCAGGGGTATTAAGCGCATAGTCCTTTATCTCCCCAAAATGAGTGGTAGCTATAATAGTAGCACCTTGACTGAAAACCTCCTCCAGCACGGCAATGGCAAAGCCGTGCCCTTCCCCGGGATCAGTACCTGCACCCAGTTCATCCATAATCACCAGGGTGGAAGAGTCACAGGTTTTAATGATTATTTGAAGGTTCTTAACATGTGAAGAAAATGTACTCAGGGATTGCTCAATGCTCTGTCCATCTCCAATATCAACCAGTATATCTGAAAAAACTGCGAACTCACTGCCTTCAGCTACCGGCACATGGAGGCCGCTTTGAACCATCAAGGTTAACAAGCCCACTGTTTTTAAAGCCACAGTCTTTCCCCCGGTATTGGGACCGGTGATAATCAATGCCTGGTAGTCCTGGCCAACATTGAAATCAAGCGGTACTGCATTCTGTCCCAACAGAGGATGACGACCCTGGATAATATTAATATAATTTGAACGATTGAGACTAACTCTTCTCATATCCATACTGCAGCTATATTTTGCTTTGGCAAATATAAAATCGTAATGCACCATGGTTTCCATGTTGATAGATAATTCCCGGCGATGCTCTCCTACCCTCTGGGATAGATCCGCCAATATCCGGAAAACTTCATTGTTTTCCTCTATTTCCAATAGATTTAACTCTTCCTGCATTTTACTAATTACCGCTGGCTCCATAAAGACTGTTAATCCGGTAGAAGACATATCGAGTACCTGACCGGGAAAATTTTTTATATCCTGTCGCCTCACAGGCACTACATACCGACCACTTCTGCTGCTGACAACAGAATCCTGCAGCATGCCTTTGTAGGCGGGAGAACGGAGAATATCATTTAGTTTCTGCTTGATCCGATCTTTTACGATCATCGTCCTTTTTCGAATCCGGGCCAGTTCACTGCTTGCCCGGTCATCAACCCGGTTGTTGACGATACAGCGGTTTATGTCGGTTCTCAGTTCCTTCAGTTCGTACATTGACCAGGCATAAGCCGAAATCTTAGGAGCAAAAGCCTGCATCTTATCCATATAATTCCGGATTCGCTTAACACCTTCAAGCATAGTACTACAGGAACTTAACTCCTCAGGGGTAAGCACCATTTCTTTTTCTGCTTTAACAATGCTCGCTTCAACATTCTCCATTGAAATCAAAGGTACACTTGAATTAACTGCCAGTATTTCAGCAGCTTCGGTTGTCTCAGTTATCCAGATGTTAATTGTATCTATATCCTGGCACGGTTGAAGTGCAGCAATCCTCTGCCTGGCCTTTTCAGTTAATGCATATTTGTTTATTTCTTGTATGATTTTATCGAATTCCAGAGCATTCATTGTGTATTGATTCAACTGTCTAACCTCCTGTTTAAATAAAATTAGGGCTGTGAGAGAACACGGCGGCTCTTCACAACCCTAACTAGAACTCATATTCAGGGGAAAAACAAATAAAAAACCGCGCTCTTAGCACGGCACTCGTTATTATAATTGCCGCCAGTGTTCATACTCTTTAATCCGCGCAATAAAAGACAAGCCATACATAAATGATGGCATTATTTTAACGGATTAAAGCCCATATCAAATTATGGTTTAGTTATGAACTACCTCGGACATACATTCATCCTTCTAATAAATATTTTTAAATAACATATATAAAGTAACTTAATCTTAGAGGAATGTCAAGCAAGAAGCACAAGGGGACGGTTCTCCTGTGTCAAGAAGCAGGACGCGCACAAGGGGACGCGCACAAGGGGACGGTTCTCCTGTGTCAAGAAGCAGGGAAAGAGACGAAAGCAAGGAAACAGTTCTTCTTGACACAGGAGAACCGTCCCCTTGTGCGCGTCCCCTTGTGCGCGCTTTGCTTACATTAGCCTTAATAGCTTCTTTATTCCCTGCAAAGATATTTTATAGGATGGATATTTAACCGGCATGTCAAATAACATGGTATTTTTCATAACACTTTTTTGATGGGAAAAAGTGGTGAAGGTATTTTTCCCATGATAAGAACCGATTCCGCTCTCCCCTACCCCGCCGAATGGCAGTTCCTGGTTGGTAAGATGGATAAGGCAGTCATTTATGCATATTCCACCTGAACTGGTTTCCTTACATATTGTATCCTGTTTAGCTTTATCCCGGGAGAATAAATATAATGCCAGGGGCTTAGGTCTCTCATTTATAAATGATATTGCTTCTTCCAGTACTTCATACTCTATCACCGGCAAAATAGGCCCAAAAATCTCTTCTTGCATTACCGGATCATCAGGTGAAATATTATCTATAATAGTAGGAGAAATATACCTTTCAGCCGGATCTACGTTTGCTCCAGCAATAATATTTCCTTTATCCAGGAGCTTGAGCAATCGCTCGAAGTGCTTATAATTAATAATCCGGCCATAATTCGGACTCTGCCGGGGATCACTCCCATAGAACTCCAGCAGGACCTTTTTCATTTGACCCAGGAGCCGTTGTTTTATATTCCTATGGACCAGCAGATAATCGGGGGCTACACAGGTCTGGCCGGCATTCAAAAATTTGCCCCAAGATATTCTACGGGCTGCGTACTCTATATTAATGTCCTCATCAATTATACAGGGACTTTTGCCGCCCAGTTCCAGGGTTACCGGAGTAAGGTTGCCGGCTGCTGCCTGCATGACAATTTTACCCACTGCGGTACCACCGGTAAAAAAGATATGGTCAAATCTTTCCTGCAGGAGTTGCTGGGATACTTCAATTCCTCCTTCAATTACCGCAATGTATTCCTGAGGAAATTCATTTTCAAGAGCTTTTTTAATAACTCCTGATGTACATAGAGCCAGTTCAGAAGGCTTTAATACCGCACAGTTGCCGGCAGCAATAGCTCCCAATAGGGGGGCGATAATTAACTGCAGGGGATAATTCCAGGGACCCATAATTAAGACCACACCTAAAGGTTCATTATATATATAGCTTTTTGCACCCATGTATACAAGTGGGGTTCTTATCTTTACCGGTTTATGCAGATGTTTAATATTCTTTAACAGGTAACGGATTTCTGCATGTAAAAAACCGATTTCTGTCATATAGCTTTCTGTAACTGATTTTCGCAGATCTGTGTTTAGAGCCTTAAAGAATTCTGTTTCATATTTAACCAGTAAGGATTGCACCTTTTTTAACTGGGTTTTTTTGAACTCAATGTCCCGGGTTTTGCCGGTATTAAAATAGTCTCTCTGTTTAACCAGTAATTCTTTAATAAATGAATTATGAACCAGTATCAACTCCTTGGTTTACTGATTTATTATTCTCTTAAATCAGTAACTGTAAAAAAAAGTTCTTACATCTAAACCTAATAAAGGATCTACAAGTTTCCTTGGATCCTTGACTCTCCCTCAACTTCCACCATTAATTTTTGTCCCTCTTTAAGACGTAATAAACGAAAAACTTCGGCAGGTATTGTAATTTGCCTCTTACTGGAAATGGTAAGCTAGGCACAATATATTATCCTTTTCATAATTATGTTTACACAGAAATAATAGCATCGCAAAGCGATAACGTCAAAAATGGGATGTATTCACCAGAGTTGTTACCTCCATTGCCAGCAGCTAACCCTGCTCACCGACTATGCAAACAATGCTCTGTTTCCATGATTGATGGCTGCAATAGTTCAAAAAAGAACCGTCTTAACGGTTTCCGTTGATTGTAAGAATTTCTTAAGAATTGGAACAGGTTTTTTGTAAGATTAGGCTGATATCATTTGTTTAAAGTAAAATATAAGGAGTGTGATATAATTTGAAGGATTTTATTAATAGGAGTGATACTTCATGAACATCCTGGTTTGCGATGATGATAAAGAAATATCAGAGGCTATAAGAATCTATTTGGAAAACGAAGGCTATAAGGTTTTTAAAGCCTTCAATGGCTTAGAAGCTCTAAATATAATAGAAGAGCATCAAATACAGCTGGTTATTATGGATATTATGATGCCGGAAATGGATGGTTTACGGGCAACGATTAAAATAAGAGAAGATAAAAATATACCAGTCATCATGCTTTCAGCTAAATCTGAGGATACTGACAAGATAATCGGGTTAAATATGGGAGCTGATGATTACATGACCAAGCCTTTTAATCCTCTGGAACTAATCGCCAGGGTCAAATCCCAGTTACGAAGGTATACCACTCTAGGAAGCCTGGAAACCAAAAGCAATGTTTATAAGACCGGTGGATTGGTTATAGATGATAAGTCTAAGCTGGTAACAGTAGACGGTGACGAAGTCAAGCTAACCCCGGTACAGTATAAAATACTAAAACTGTTAACTGCCAATGCGGGAAGGGTGTATTCTATAGATGAAATATATGAGAAGGTCTGGCAGGAAACCGCCTATAGTGCGGAAAATACAGTTGCTGTTCATATAAGAAGGATACGGGAAAAGATTGAGATAAATCCTAAAGAACCGAAATATTTAAAGGTGGTGTGGGGAATTGGGTACAAAATGGAAAAAATTTAGCTGTTCAACAACGACTATAATTATTGCGTTTATTACTGCCATATTGTGTTTTAGCGGTGCTTTAACACTATTCTTAAAGACTATGGATTTACATAGCAACGATCTTGGTATTGCATTTGAAGACAGTTATTATCTAAGCAAAGACTACATAAATGACAGCAGTAAGATAATTGACAATATATTAGCAATAACCAAAGAGTACAAAAGTGAGGAACATATATTAAATGGTGGAACCATTGCCCAGGATGATATCCTGACCAAAGAAACCCAATTATATAACGAATTCGAGTACAACTCCAAAAGCTACAATCCTAATCTATCCAGGGCTGAAAACTATGAGGTATTTAAGGAAGTCTATGCTGAAAAGCTTTCCGGGATCAGAGACCAATTGATTGAAGAGGATCTAAAAGAGTATCAGGCAGTTTTACGAAGGTTAGAGAAATACCAAGGAGTATTCTATTGTGGTAAAAACGGGGACTTTATTTTAAGCAACAGCCCCAACCAGGTTAAAGAATATTTTAAATCATTTCCTTCATATATAGTTCTTGACAGCGCGGAACAAGGTGTTTTCCTAGAAGAAATTAAAGATAATAAGCATTACCACAGGGTTTCTTTTTTAGCAGATAAGCTGGGAACTGACGAAGCTGTTTATGTTGCTTTTACTAAGGAATATTTAAATACCGCAATTTCTGAATGGGAGAAAAATAAGACATCGGTTACCAACAGTCTTTATCAAATAGCAGGTTTACTATTAGGATTGATGATTGCCTTTTTATATCTGGTTTTAATTATAGGTAGGAAGCCTGATGATGACGATGGTATTCATTTAAACCCTATCGACAGAATCTATACTGATTTGAACCTGGCAATGTGTTTATTCCTTATCGCAATATGGCCTGTCTTTGGAATCCATCTGAATCATTCCCGGATCTACCAACTCATATTCCCGGTTACTCTAGTAATTGCTGCCTGTGGACTGATACTGGTTTTATCACTAATTAAACATAT
>CAYZYO010000119.1:0-6031 GCA_964482585.1 uncultured Syntrophomonadaceae bacterium
CAGAGATGGAATTGACCAACCCATACCAGTATTAATAAAATGGCTGTTACAAAAGGATAAATCAGAAGTAATTGAATAAGCTGCAAATATAAAGCAAAGGGATTTTGCAATAATATTTGCCTAAACTATTGAATTTCTAAGTAAAAAATATGTGGCAAACTAATTCATCATTTGTAAGCTATCTATAGATATAAGAGGTCTTGAAATAATAAAAACACTGAGTATAGCTATACTACACAGCCCATTACTAAATGAAGTAGTCAGAGGCTGATACTGTTTGGTAAAAAAATAATTCAATTAAAAATCTATCACATTAACTATTGATGTATAGACATGTAAGTTTTTAAAAATAAGCATTAAGGAGGACTATTATAATGGCTATTAACAAAATTGCGGTACTAGGTGCAGGAACAATGGGGCAGGGTATTGCCTGGGTATTAGCAGCAGCAGGGAAGAAGGTAGTAGTTTTCGATATCAAACAGGAGTTTATAGATAGAGCAGTTAATTCTATTGGTAAAAGCCTGACCAGAGCTGAAGAAAAAGGTAAAGCAGCTCCGGGAACCAAAGATGCTGTTCTGAATAACATCAGTGGTACAGTCATTTTAGATGAGTTAAAAGATGTGGACTTCGTTATTGAATGTGTTTTTGAAAATATGGATGTAAAGAAAGATGTATACACTAAATTAGATTCGCTATTAGCTCCCGAGGTAATAATAGCCACCAATACTTCATCTCTATCAATCACTGAAATTGCAGCGATTACAGAAAGAGCTGATAAAGTAATAGGCATGCATTTCTTTAATCCGGCTAATGTAATGAAATTAGTCGAAGTAATCCCCGCCCTGCAGACCTCAGATGAAACTCTCCAAACGGTATTTAACCTGGCCAAAGAAATTGGCAAAAATCCGATTAAGGTTAAGGAAGGCCCGGGCTTTGTGGTAAACCGCATCCTGGTTCCCACTATAAACGAAGGCTGTACCATTCTTCAGGAGGGACTTGCTGCAGCTGAAGATATTGATACAGCTATGAAATTAGGTGCTGGCTGGCCTATGGGTCCCCTTACTCTTTGTGATTTAGTTGGCGGTGATATCGCCTTAGCAGTTATGGAAACACTGTTTAAAGAGACCGGTGATCCCAAGTATCGTCCATCAGGGGTACTTAAACAATATGTACGCGCTGGTTGGTTGGGTATGAAAACCAAAAAGGGCTTCTACAATTATTAAACTCCGATACTGCTTAATAGAATAAATTGATTCACAGGAGGGAAATAATAATGAGTTATGAAAACATTATTCTGGAAAAAGAAAACAGTTTAGCTACTTTATACATCAACCGTCCTAGTGTGCTTAATGCATTGAATAAACCAACAGTGCTTGAAATGCAGAATGCAATACAGGATGTTGCTATTGATAATTCTATCAAGGTATTAATTATAACCGGGGTAGGAGAAAAGGCTTTTGTAGCCGGAGCTGATATTGCTTTTATGTCAACAATGACAGCAACCGAAGGTAGAGAATTTTCGGCCCTGGGTAATGGGGTTTTTCGTTCAATTGAATTGATGCAAAAACCCGTAATAGCAGCTGTTAATGGTTTTGCCCTGGGAGGTGGCTGTGAACTGGCAATGGCCTGTGATTTTCGCATAGCTTCCTATAATGCCCGGTTTGGGCAGCCGGAAGTAGGCTTGGGCGTTATCCCAGGCTTCGGGGGAACCCAGCGGTTACCACGTTTAATCGGTACTGGAATGTCTAAGCAGTTGCTGTACACAGGAGATGTTATTGATGCTAAAGAGGCTCTCCGGATCGGGCTGGTAAACCAGGTAGTGTCGGCACAGGATTTAATGTCAACCGTCAAAGACATTGCCGGACGTATTAGCAATAAAGGACAGCTTGCTGTAGGGTATTGCAAAACAGCTGTAGATAATGGGATTCAGACCGATATTGATCGGGCTATCAGCATTGAAGCCAATCTTTTCAGTTTGTGCTGTGCAACCTTTGATCAAAAAGAGGGTATGAAGGCATTTTTGGAAAAGAGGAAACCGGCATTCGAAAATAAATAGAATTTGCAAAGTATTTTAAAGGGGGTTTTAAAATGAAAGAAATCCAGGATGTTGTTATGGTTAGTGCATGCAGAACCGCTATTGGCAAATTTATGGGCAGCCTCAAGAATGTACAAGCTATAGATTTAGCTGTTACTGCAGGAAAAGAAGCGATAAAGAGGGCTAATATTCCAATTGATATTGTAGAGGACATAGTAATGGGCACATGTTTGCCCCATATGCAGGGATCTCTTCCTGCCCGTCAGGCAGGCATGGCTATTGGTCTGCCGGTTTCCGGCAACGCTTGTACCGTAAATCAAAATTGCGGTTCTGGTATGCGCGCACTTGATGTAGCCGCAAATCACATTCAATTAGGTAAAACGGATGTTGCTCTGGTAATAGGCACAGAGAGCATGACTAATTCTCCTTATATGCTTCCCAAAGCCAGGATGGGTTACCGGATGAATGCCGGCTCCATAGAAGATTCTATGATTCACGACGGGCTAGGTGATAAAAATATTCCCGGACACATGGGTATGAGTGCTGAAAATATAGCTGATAAATATGGAATCACCCGTGAAGAATGTGATGAATTAGCCCTTATAAGCCATCAACGCGCTACCCGGGCTACTCAGGACGGGACTTTCGAACGGGAAATAGTACCCGTGGAGATTAAAGGAAGAAGAGGCAAAGTAACCTACTTTGCGAAAGACGAACATATGATACCTGATGCTAATCTGGAAGCAATGGCTAAATTGCCAGCGGCATTCAAAAAAGGCGGTGTAGTTACTGCTGCCAATGCTTCGGGCATTAATGATGCTGCCGCTGCTGTAATTCTTATGTCGAAGGCTAAAGCGCTTGAATTGGGAGTTAAACCATTAATGAAACTAATAAACCTGTCTGCAGCCGGCGTACACCCATCAGTTATGGGCCTGGGACCAGCTCATGCCATTCCCAAATGTTTAAACGAAGCCGGCATGAAATTTGAAGATATAGAATACTGGGAAATAAATGAAGCTTTTGCTGCTCAATTTATTGGTGTAGGCAGAATGCTCCAAGAAGAATATGGTATAGAAATCGATATGAATAAAACCAATCTTAATGGTTCCGGTATCGGATTAGGCCATCCGGTAGGATGCACCGCCCTGCGTATTATTGTTTCTTTATACTATGAATTAGAAAGACAGGGGAAAACCGTTGGTGGAGCAGCCCTCTGTGTAGGTGGCGGACCAGCCTTATGTTCACTTTGGACTAGAGATATTTAGCGTTCAATAAACCTCCCTTAATTTATAGATTATTATATGGGGTGACAGATTTACCGAATCGTCACCCCATATAAAATATCAAACCTATACTAACATGAAAAGATAACCGTTTACCATATCGCGAACAGGGTTATACTAACTCTCAGCATGCTGCACCTCTTAATAATATAAAGTTAGCTGGTAATGTATTTGAAAGGAGAAGTTAAAATGGATTATAGTGCAGAATACCGGCATAAATTAACTACTGCAGATGAAGCCGTGAAGATAGTCAAATCAGGTGATATAGTACATTATGGGGAGTTTGTAATGAATTCAGCTTACCTGGATGCTGCACTAGCCAAACGGGCTCATGAACTGTATCAGGTGAATATTATTTCTACTACCTGTCCATTTATTCCCCAGACAGCTCTAGCTGATCCGAAGAGAGCCCACTTCATTTTCAACGATTTTCACCTGAGTTCTGCCAGCCGAAAATTACATGATAAAAATCTCTGTAATTATATACCCTTGAATTACCATGAAGGCCCTAGTTATTATCAACGCGGTTACATAGAACCGGACGTAGCCTTAATTAAAGTAGCGCCAATGGACAAGAATGGTTATTTCAATTTTGGGACTTCAGTATCATTTACTCCCTATATGTGCGATTCAGCCAGGATTGTTATTGCGGAGATCAATAATTCAGTTCCTTTATGTCTTGGGGGCAACCGGGAATCAATTCATATTTCTGAAATAGATTATATAGTTGAAGGCGATAATCAACCTATGGTTGAGAGTCCTGAAGTACCTGTCTCAGATATTGATAAAAAAATTGCTTCTATAGTAATGGAAGAAATCGAAGATGGAGCATGTCTGCAGTTGGGAATAGGGGCCATGCCAAATGCAGTAGGTGCCATGATAGCTCAATCTGATTTAAAGGATCTCGGTGTGCATACTGAAATGCTGGTTGATTCCTTTGTGGATATATATGAGGCAGGACGTATTACCGGTTATCGTAAACAACTTGATAAACGCAAGCTAGTTTATACATTTGCTATGGGAACCAACAAACTATACAATTTTTTGGATAACAACCTTTCCTGCGCCATCTATCCGGTGGATTATACCAATAATCCTTTTGTAATCGGGCAAAATGATAAAGTGGTAGCTATCAATAATGCTATTGAAGTAGACCTCTACGGTCAGGTGGCTTCAGAATCATCAGGGATCCGTCAGATTTCCGGCACCGGCGGGCAACTGGATTTTATTATAGGATCCTATTATTCTAAAGCAGGCAAAGGTCTTATTTGTTTGTCTTCCACCTACAAAGATAAGACAGGCAATATAAAATCCAGGATTAATCCGGTTCTAAGTCCCGGAACCATTGTAACTGTACCAAGAAGTATAAGCTCTTATGTAGTTACCGAATACGGTGTAGCAATGTTGAAAGCCAAATCAACCTGGCAGAGAGCTGAGGCACTGATAAACATAGCCCACCCTGATTTTCGCGATGAACTTATAAAAGAAGCTGATAGAATGAAGATCTGGGTGAGGAGCAACAAAATCGTCTAGTTGAAGCTGCAGTGGAACAGAATTAACCTTATTTATTATAAAATATCAGCTCCTTTTCCTTATTTTTCAATAGATGGATGGCACAAGCCAGCCATCTATTGAATTTTTGTTGGGCTGCTTTTGACTTGATTTTCTTGCTTCACCCTCCTGCTACCATCATAACGTGTATTTGGGCATATGGATGATAGCCTTGAATAGATCTCCATCTATTTCTATATTAAAGGTACCCTTTTGAATTTCTATAAGGCTTCTGGCAATCGATAATCCCAGCCCACTGCCTTGACTGCTTCTGGATTCATCTCCTCTTTTAAAACGTTCCATCAGCTCATCTGAGGAGATATTAAGTTCATAGGCAGATATATTTTTTATCATCATGGTTATACCAGAGCCTGAGTCAATAATATCAATATATACCCTGGAGCCTTCAAGTGCATATTTAAAAATGTTTAATAGAAGATTCTCGATCGCCCTCCATAGCAGTCTTCCATCAGCATTGATATAGACTTTTTCTCCCGGATGACTTAGCTTAAATTCCAGCCGCTGTTCCTGTATTCTATCATCAAATTCTCCCAATCCCTGGGTCAACAAAGAAACAATATCAATCTTTTCATAGTTTACCGGAACGTTTCCACTGGAAGCCTTAGCTGCTTCGAACAAATCACCAGTGAGTGTTTTCAAGCGCTGGGATTTCTGGTCGATGATATCTATATATTCTCCCACTTTCTCCTGATCCTCTTCCTTTTTTAGCAGATCAACATAGGTGATGATGGAAGTGAGTGGTGTTCTGATATCATGGGAAACATTGGTGATGAGTTCACTTTTTAAGCGTTCACTCTTTATTTCATTTTCCACTGCTTTATTTAAGCCGTCGGTTATGGAATTAATATCAGCAGCCAGCTGAGCAAACTCACCATCGCCATCGACATTTATCGTGTAATGAAGATTCCCTTCTTTAACCTTTTTTACCCCTTCTTTGATAGCCTCATACTCCTTTACTTTTTTAAGGGCCAACCATGCTGCTAAGCCTATGGTTATAGGAAACATAAAAAAGGTCAATGTAGCTATTATAGGATAACCTATGACTATTAATACAACCTTTACTGCTGTACTCCCACTATCAAAAACATCCTTAACGAACTCATAGAGTTTAATAATAATGACATAGAGTAAAGAATGCTTA
>CAYZYO010000120.1:0-6022 GCA_964482585.1 uncultured Syntrophomonadaceae bacterium
GCATTCACTTATTGGCACCCCCTTGGTTTAAATCTGCTCCTTTTGAATGATGCAAAACATTCAAATATCCAGACTAAAATTATTATTCGTTTCATCATTAGAACCAGGTCCTTGACTTATTAATGAAAGTAAACAGAAAGGCCAAATGTAAACCTAAACGATTAATACCTGTTAATTATTACCATATTTATACTATCATCTATTAATATATATTGAAACTAGAAAAAGAAGGTATATAAAAAAGAGTCATTTTCCTTTCCGGGAAAATGACTCTCGGATTTATAATAATGATTGCAAACATATCGGCAGCTAAACTAGTTTCCTTTCCACAGTCCATGAAGATTACAGTAAGCACGGGCTGTAATACTATCTGAACGGAGCTTAAAAAATGCTTCAGGTTTGTCATTAGGTTTGAGAAATTGGCGGAAGGTATTTCCTTGGGCAATTTTTTCGCGTTGGGAATAAAAAATAGAAAAACACATAATTGAAGATGGCTTGTTATTTCTTGTATCTTCGAATAAGATGATTATTGATATTCATTGTTAAGGGGTTAATAAACAGGGTATATATATTGAGAAGTATCGCCGATGCCCGTCAATTAAAAAAAGGTTATAAGCCAAGCAATAAAGGCCGTAGTAATTGGAGGAGACATTTTTGGACTGGAAGCTGTCTGGAGATGGTCTGCTCAGGTTTAGAGGTTTCAGTAATACAGTTTTCTGATAGAATAATGCCACGGCAATTGGATAAATCATCTTCCCGATGCTATCAGAAACTAATGGAGGATAAGGGAGTAAGCCTCTTTCTAGGCCTCTTGAAATCTGCCGGTTTGTGGAGCTTCCAGAGAAATGTTTGACCCGGTTTATGAATAGTTATTAATGTTGGGACGCTGGAGACTCAAATTCTTAATGTCAATTATAGTTTATCTAGGCAAGGAAATATTGCTATAGAGTATCCAGCATTATTTTGCTATGGGGGAATAGAAAATGAAAGCAAGAGAAGCACTGGAATTGGCAATAGCATCTGAAGCTAAAGCCAGGGACAAATACAAAGAACTCGCCAAAATGGCTGACGATCAGGAAACCAGGTTGTTATTTGAACAGCTTTCAAGAGAAGAAGAAATGCACTATAGAAAATTATCGGAAAGGCTTAAAGCTATTAAACTTATGGGCAAATAGCATATACAAATAGCCGGTTCAATTATTATAAGAGCCTTTGACTGGTAGTTTGCTAATTATCTTTCATTAATGGAAGGCATTAACGCTTATTAATGAACTAGCTACTATGACGATTATTAATATAGCAATAAGAGGGACGATAGAAAAAATAAGCCTTCTTTTTACACCTACTTCACCCTGCATATATTCCGACAAAAGATGGGTGGTATAAACAGTATTGCCTGAGAAAGCCATTACGAAAATAAACTGTATCCCGGTTGGAATAACCTGGTAGGCATCATGGGCTAAGTGTGACCACAGGGAATGACTGTAATAGGCCAGGACAATAAATTCAATCAAGCCGGCAGCATATTGAAATACCAAGCTTTGTTTTTGCATAGAAATATTTAATTCCATAAGATTTCTAATTTGCTGCTGAGTAGCTATATTGGCCCGGCCATTCATAATGTCTATTTTGCTGCGGACAACTTCAATAGCTGCCTGGTGATTTTCTCTTGACATACAGAGTTCCTCAGCACAGTTAATGAGTTCCTGCAAACGCCGTTGATATGGTTCCAGGATTCTGTTCTTTAATTGGGGTTCCAGGTACATTGCCGGTTCGGAGTCCAACTGCCGGCTCAGGGAATCCAAGAGAGAACTAATACGATTACAGCCATCCAGAACCAGGCTGTAATCTCCAGCAATAATTCCATAAGAAGCAGATAGTTCTTGGATCTGAGCCTCCAGTTCCTCTACTTCTCCCAGGCTTCCATGCTCTGAAACCAAATGAGAATGAAGTATATTGGAGAGCTTTGTGTCAAGCACTTCTTTTTCTTCACTAATAGCGTTTCTGCGGTCTCTGAATAAGCCTGCAATCAATCTTAAATTAATGATTCTGGCTTCAAGAATTGCTAAGCCGTATCCAACAAGCTGCCTATTCGCTTTACTTTCTTCTTCCAAAGTACAGGCATAGAAGGCTTCTCTTATTGACCAGGATCCACTTAGATATGCAATTTTTCCTTGATCAATTTCTATTTGTTCGGCTGTTCTGTATGCAAACAATGAACCGACATTATCCAGCAGTTTTTCCCATACAAGACCTGAAGTCATAAGCACAGAGACTTTCCCCAGGACTTGTTCATCCTGGATAGACGCTTTTTGCTCCAGGGAATGAAAGCATCCCAGGAGATCCGACCAGGATGAGTCTGGTTGACCTAGTTTTACTACGAGGATTTTAATTTTTTCTGACTCCAGTTCATAAAAAAACTGTTCAGACCCATCGATTTTTAATTTCCTGGAATAAGATGAATGCTGATAATTTAGGCCATAGTCTTTTAATATATAAGAATAGTTATCAAAAACAGCCTGCTCATCTTCCAAATAAAAATAATACCTGATTATAGAAAATGACATTAATAGATACTCCTGTCTTTTTTTTCTGTGTCATTGGCCAATTACCTTCAATAGTAGAGTATATTATCTCTAACTGGTCCCTATGATCTGCCTCTGGTAAAGGCAATTGAAGAGGCAGTTACGTTTTTTACTTCAGTAAGCTCGTTTCCTGATAAACTCAGGAAGAAAATCAACCGTGTGCAGATTTCCTTCTATGCATTTTTGTATCTTAGAAGCAATGTCCCTATTCGCAATAAATCTTAATGGCGTCAACTAAAAATTCAGCGCATCCTACAGCGATGGCATCGTAATACTTTCTAAAACGGGGGTCGTCCACATAAGTCTGCGCCAGTCCAAGATGCGCTTCCTTGGAGTAGTGGTTCCAATAATATTCCAGCCACTCTTTATGCAAAGCACACACCTTTTGTGCCAGATCGCTGGATGGGTCACCCTGTTCAAAAGCTGTTTTTAAGGAATCGTTTATTTGACGGGACAATTCTTGTACGTTCTCATATTGTTCTGCCGTTAATCCCCTAATTTTAGCATTGCTGGCATCTATAATATTGTCACCGTATTTTTTACGAATTTCCTTACCATACTTCCTTTCGTTTTCATCAATCAGCTTCTGTTTAAAGCCTTCAAACTTCTCCTTGTCGCTCATTATTGTTTCTCCTTTCGATGCGGTAATGGTTTTTTCCACATTAGTAATCAATAATTCTATCTGTTCCCTTTTTGCTTTTAACGCCGACAAATGACCTTGCAAGGCTGCTATATGATCATAGTCTTTAGAACATACGATACTTTTGATTTCATCAAGCGATATACCGAGTTCACGGTAAAATAAAATCTGCTGCAGAAGGTCAACTTCTTTTGGACCATAAATACGGTAACCGTTACTACTTCTCTGTCCTGGGGATAAGAGTTCAATTTCATCATAGTAACGCAGGGTGCGGGTGCTAACTCCCGCCAGCTTCGCCAGTTTGTTGATGGTGTATTCCATACTCATCCCTTCTTAGTTAGTAAAGTATCCAGACTATCTTAAATATCTTCCCCATCAATAAAAGCTTTAGTCCCTTCTGCATTGTTTTGCCGGCTTTGCGTAGATAGGCTTGTGATTGTGCCTTTTCCAAATCTTCCAGAATATTAAGCTCAGTTTGTCATCCTTCATATTTTAATCACTTATTGGCTGCTAAATGATCTTGTTTACACTATAAACTATTACGCTACGTAAAGGTCAATAGGTTTATAAAAAAATATTGGCGACGAACCAGAGGGCCGGCAGACCAATATCTCTGTCTTATAAATAAATTTAACTTGATTCTACACTATCTAAATGTACCGTTGTTGAAGCATATAATTCATGGTTTATTGCCAATTCAACTTGTTCACCAATTTCATGCGCCTGTATTAAAGACAAGTTTCCATCAACCTCGACATGAATGCTAACCACTTTTAACCCGCCATAATCATGAACAGCAATATCATGAGTTGAAAATACTCCTGGAATACCCATGGCTATTTCATTTATCCTTTGAATCTGTCGGGTATCCGTTTCTCCGATCAGCTTTGAACAAGATTCCCTGAATATATCCAACCCCGTCCATATAATGAGAAGAGAAACCCCAAACCCTAAAATTGCATCCACCCTATAATACCCATAACTGGAAGCCAGTATTGCAAAAGCAACCAGAAGAGAAGCGATAGCATCGGTGCGATGGTGCCATGCATCAGCAATTAAAGTAGCTGAGTTTATTTTATTACCCATATCAATACTTATACGAGACAATAATTCCTTCAGGCCCCCGGCTGCAATCATAATAATAATTACTAAAAAGCTACCTTTTACAGCTGTGTTTTCAAGGTAACGATAATAGGAGTCAAACCCGAATTTTATTCCTACAGCCAGCAGCATGAGTGAGATGATCAAAGTACTGATAAATTCAATTCTCCCGTGTCCATATCGATGTTTATCATCAGCTGGAAGTGCTGACAGTTTAAACCCCAGGATCACTACTGCAGAGGTTAATACATCGGAAGCAGTGTGTACAGCATCAGCAATAAGGGAAATACTGTTTATCATCAAACCAAAAATAAATTTAATAACTGCAAGCACAAGATTACTACTAATACTGATCCAAGCTTCCAGATAAGCAACTTTTTTACGTTTCTCCGGCTTTACGATTGGCCCCTCTGCAACCTCTTCCTTCAGAATATGAGTAATTAAATAATTCGTAATCTTTTGAATTAATGTGCTCATCAAATTACACTCTCCTATTAATAAAAAATTACCGTAGAACTTTATTTACGTAATATAACAGTCCCACGGTAATCCCGTTGCCTCTAGCGAAGCCCGGCTTTATGCCTGACCAAGTTGTTAAATTGCTATAATTATAATGTTTAGCCGTATATTTATCAAGTACTATTTTACATTTATTTACATCGAAGCCCAGCAACAACGTGCATTGTAGTGGACACATTCAGTTTAGCCACCGGCGCAAAATTATGGAAGACAATATAATCGGTGACTTCCACATCATCCTCCGCACCCGGCCAGGTGATTGTAACACTGTGGACACTCACGATTTCAACCACCAGCCCTACAGCTGATGACCACTGGGGCGGGCATGTATCTGCGGGCATTACCTGTGCCGAGGGATCGTCTTGGGACCAGTTACCAGCAGCATCGCCAGCCTCAACTTTGAATGTATACTCCTGTCCAGGTGTGATGACTCACCTATAATTTATCATAGCAACGATCGGAAAACCTTGCAACTAAAATAAAAATCTTTTTGTCCCCCAATCTCGGGGATCTGACCGAGTCTAAATTGACTTTAGGCTTGCAAAAAAAATCTGCACACTGTCATGAACTACTGCTGTCTTTGAAGTGTAAAAGCAAGATAAGCAGTAAAATAATTGAAGAATATTGGGCGTTCTTAACTTTCAACCCTGACAACCTCACCGGAAAATGGCGGATACTATTTCGTAATCGCTACAATAACCTGCTAAAAGCGGGGAGGTCGTTTAACTTTCAGAGCAAAAAAACCACCTACTTCATAAAAATTTTCTATCAATAGATGGTAGATAATCTGGTGGAGGCGGAGCATGGATTGGCAAATTCACGATTAAGAAGAACCGACGGTCCAATAATATGGCTGATTTAAACCGAAAGCCGGGACATTATTTAGTGTTCACAAGATCTCCTGGGTTGTGTTATTCTAGCAACTGTGCTTTGGGGTGCGGGAATGATTCTTTTTCTGGGGTGGCCTGCCAGCACGACGATAGCCACTATTGATCTTTTTTGGTGTTCGGATTCTTTTGACATGAATAGGAGGCGCTTCCGTCAAAATCGGCAAGGGTTTCTCCTCAGGCTCACGGGTCATTATCTTGAGGGCAGCTGCCAGCAAGGTTTCGGAATCATATTCGTCCAGCAAGCCCTCGGCCAAAGCACGGTAAGCCTGAATCTCTGCTTGGCCGGC
>CAYZYO010000121.1:0-6003 GCA_964482585.1 uncultured Syntrophomonadaceae bacterium
ACTCCACAGTCCACTGGGATAAGTAGGTATACTTGCCAAATATAATTTAGTTATGGGAAAGGTCTTTTTAATACCTCCAAAAGCCATTTTAATAACCTCCTGGTTAAAAAAAGGTGATTCACTTTGAACCACAATCATTCCATCTTCCTTTAAAGCAGCAGAAACACTCTGGTAGAATTGGGCTGAAAATAGGTCTTTAGCCGGCCCTACCGGTTCGGTTGAATCCACGATCACTATATCAAATTCATTTTTTCGATCTTTAATAAATTTAATGCCATCATCTATTATTACCTCGGTTTTAACACTGTCAAAGGATATAGATAATTCCGGAAAAAAATCCCGGGAGGCCTGTATAACTCTATCATCAATTTCCACCAGAGTCCCTTTGTTTACTTGAGGATGACGAACTATTTCTCTTAATGTACCGCCATCACCACCACCAATAACCAGTACATTCCCAGGATCAGTATGCGAATTTACTGCCACCATCGTAATCATCTCATGATATATATGCTCGTCTTCTTCTGTAGTTTGTACCATTCCGTCAAGCAGCATCATTTTGCCAAACTGTTGTGTATCTACTACTGATAAATGTTGGTAAGGGGTTTGCTCAACCCTTAAGGTCTCAGTAGCTTTACAGCTAAAACCCAGTGCAGGTGTTTGGTATTCGGTTATCCATAATTCCAACCAACATATCCCCCTTCAAGCACATCCCTGGTGCTATTTTTATTTAAATTGTAAAAATACATTTTCTCAATAAAACTATCTAGTACCATAAAGGAACCCCGGCAAATGCACAACCAATTTTTTTGACTACAATTTCAGTCGAGGCCACCTTTATTTCATCTAACTCTAAACCCCTTATTTGAAACGCCTCTCCCACCATTTTAACTACCTTGGCCTCTGCTTCAGCTTTAGTACATCTACCTTCAAATTCCATAATAACTCCAAAATTTTCTTGTTTAATACCTACTGCAACCGCAGCAGATATCTTCTCCCCAGGAATAGTACTAGTAATTGAACCATATGCAATCGGTAATAAAGAACCTTCAGGAATAATTAACTCCGGTTCATACTGGCAGCCTGGAGGCAATATACTGCTAACTCTTAGTAAATTAGTATTGCCAACTCTGGCTTTTAATAATGCCTTATCAAATGCAGTAAGCTCTGTGTCTCCTTCAGCTGAGGCAGCGGTAACAAAATACTTTTTGGGTAATGGTAACATTTTCAAACACCTCCAGAAGTACAGTAATTTGGGCAGTAGATCCATTATATACAAAGCCTAAATAAAATTAAATAGTTTTTAAAAAAAATAAAGCTTTAGTATATCTATATACCAAGCATTTATTTTAAACTATTATTGTAATTCCTGTAAGGTTTTCACATATTCTATGAATTTATTTACCGATTTCCTCCTGGCTTTTTGACGGGGATAGATTATATATATATACCTATTAGCATTAGAGTTGTTTATCTTCAGGGATTTAATCTTACGATAAGAGTCAATTCTTTTTACTGCCCAGCTGGAAACAATAGAAAGTCCCATCCCTGATTCAACTGCAGCTAGAACTGCTTCTGTACTTCCTGTCTCTATATATATATTTAAATCTTCTTTTTTTAGTCCATTAGTAGCTAAGAGCTCTTCAACCGCTTTCCTGGTCCCAGATCCCTTTTCCCGGAATATCCATCTTTCATTGATCAGTTGTTCTATATCTATTTCATTTAATTTAGTGAATTTGTGATTCACCGGTAAAATTACCACTAATTCATCTTCCAACCATTGAAATCCTTCTACTTTTCTATTGTTGATCCATGCTCCTACTACTCCTACATCTATCTGCCTATCTGCAACCTGGTAAAAAATTTTTTCGGTATCTGCAATATCAATACTAATGTTTATGCTGGGGTATTTATCCTTAAATTTCTTAATTACAAATGGTACAATATAATGTCCCGGGATAGTACTGGCACCTACGGAAAGGCTTCCTTTATGGCTTTCGGACACCTCTTCCATAGCCTGTTTAGTTTTATCCATCACTTTTATTAATTCTTTAGCCCAGTAATATAATGTCTCTCCAGCCTCAGTAGTCTTTAGTTTCCTTCCTGATCTCTCAAGCAGAAGAACACTATACATGTCTTCCAGCGCTTGAATCTGTTTGGTGACCGCCGGTTGTGACAGCCCATAAGCCTCTGCCGTTCTGGATAAATTCTGGGTCTCAACAACTTTAACATAGGTCTTATAAATATTCAGATTCATTGCAAAACACCAACCCGTTATTCATTTAAGAGTTTTGCATAATTTCAAAAAATTACCATGTCACCCGACTTCTCAGAATGACAAACAATGCCAAAGTTATAATGATATAAAATAGTTATTATGCAAAATCCTCATTTTAGAAATCCTTCCAAAATCATATTAATAGCCTGCTTTTCAGTTAAACCCAGGGACATTAATTTTATTAACTGCTCACCAGCAATTTTCCCGATAGCTGCCTCATGAGTTAAAACTGCATCTGAACTTTCGGCAATTAATTCTGGAGTAGACTTAATAAAAGCGTCTCCCATAATTATTGAATCACACTCTACATGGCCAACACAGGACGTTTTTCCTATTAGGGATGCTTGAAAGATTTGTGAAGAATTATCTTGAGCAACTGACCTGGATAAGATCTGGGCACTTCCGCCTTCCCCCTCAATAAATACTTTTATTGCAGATTTAGCTGATTGACTTCCATGAGTCAATAATCTTTCAATTATCTTAACATTGCTATTATCGTAAACATAGGCTGTGGTATTACGAACAGTATCATCTACTCCCTTAATCTGATACATTTCCATCTCAGCACTGGCACCACCTTCAAGGATTAGTACTGTCGCTGGATTTAGTATTTTTCTACCCTTACCTTCTCCATAATGCTTTTCAATATATTTCATTCGAGCACCTTTCTTGACAATAATTCTATGGATTCCCTCATGGCTCGAATTACTATGAGAATCATTATGGATTCCACAACCGGCTATTATTGTAATATCAGATTCTTCCCCTACAACAAAGGTATTATAAACTTTATCTTGTAACCCGGACCGGGTAAGTATTACCGGTATATGAACCGTTTCATTTAAGGTATGGGGTTTTATATTTAAATCGAATCCCGGTTTATTACTCTTGGGAATTATACTTATGTTTGAAGAAGATTTTTGTACCAGTACCTCCCCATCACGCCTTATATTCACAGCCCCGTCAGGTACATCTTTAATGCTATTTATAGTATCAAGCAGCTGCCTGTCCATCCGGTTAAATTTCATAAGCCACTTCTCTCCCACACTGTTCTTTCATTTTGCATTCCAGATCATCTTTAATTAACGGCCATATCTTATCTGGAGTTCCCCTCACTTTAATCAAACCATTTTCTACAACTATAACTTCATCACACAGGTGCAATAATCTCTCATTATGGGTAATAATTATAGCAAGTGAGTTTTTATCTTTTCTAAATTTTCTGAATACAATTCCAATTAACTGTTGAATAGTCCACAAATCAACTCCTGCTTCGGGTTCATCTAAAATACTTACAACAGCATCCCGGACTAGTATTTGAGCTATCTCGATACGTTTAATCTCTCCTCCACTAAGTCCTTGCCCCACATCTCTGTCCAGGTACTCTTCAGGACATAATCCAACATCACGCATGGTTGTCCTGATAGTAATGTTGTCAATCCCAGGCCTGGCAGTTTTTATCAGATCCTCAACCGATATTCCTTTAAAACGGGGTGGATGTTGAAATGCATAAATAATCTTTTTGCGGGCCCGTTCACTAACATCTAAATCACTGATATCTTCTCCGTTAAAAATAACTCTTCCTGAACATTGTTTATAAATGCCCATAATAACCTTGGCAATAGATGTTTTTCCTCCACCATTGGGACCAGTTACAGCATATACTCTGCCAGGTTTAAATTCTACATTAATACCGCTCAGTATATCTTTACTATCTCCATTAGAATTATTAACTGCCATACAAATATTTTCTAGCTTAAGCACATATGGCACCTCCATTTATGAGCCAACATTGATATAATTCACTCATATATTTTAGCATAACTTACAGTTATAAGTCTAATATCTTTTATTTTGATATAGTATTGCCGTCACCCTATATATTAACCTATCTATAGGGTAATAATAACGTATATCTTCATCCTATAATTCCCAATCTAACCTTTTATTTTCAATCTACAAGCCAGCAAGCACTTAGGGTTGATTAGCCTAATCCACCCTTCCCTTTCCACTATGACCTTTTTAATTCTATTACGGCTTCCTGTTTTATGATATGGAAATTAATAATTTTTGCGCTTATTAAAACCTACCCCCAGTCCTTTCATGGCAATTTTTTTGCCTGAGGATTGTGCCTAATAGCTGTAATATTTTATTAGAACTCTTGCACCCTGTTATCCTCAGGCCAGACATGGTGAATTTTTGAATTAGGCAAAACCCTCACCTGAAAAACATTTAAATATATTAGGAGTATTAATGACAAAGGTTAATCTTTAATTTTAATTTCCACTGAACCGGCAACACCCCTACCAACTGCAATCTTAGCATTACCTATTTGAAAAACCAAAGGACCTTGAAACGGATGCCGGGATATAAGTTTAACTTCCGCACCGGGAATAATCCCAATTTCAAACAACCGCCTTTCCGCACTACTTCCTCTTAGTATTTTTAAAATCTTTGCCCTCTGCCCAACCTTCATATCTCTTAAAGTCATTAGAACCCCTCCCTATATCGGTAGAATTAGATTAAGTATTATTCCAACTGTAAATGAAGTAGCAAAACCTAATAGTAGAATTTTTATCAAACCCATAAATCGTATTTCACGTATAATCATTACCATCACAGGTAAACACGGCAGAGATAAAGCAATCATAGAAATCGCAATTGTAGCCTCCCGGGTAGTAAGAGGGAGATTCAGCAATACCAGGGGAGCCAGATAGCGCTGAAAAATAGTTATTAAAACCGCCACAAACGCTTCTGCCGGTATGCCAAATAATGTTCTGGTAAAACCTTCAATACTACTGAAAACATTTAATAAACCTGATTCCATTAATGCTCTTATTATTATATTTAAAAGTAATAATAAAGGTAAAACCTCAGTAAAGAATCCTGAAAACCTTATCTTAACTTTGTTCCACACATTAGATCTTTGAGGAATTCTTAATGGAGGAAGCTCATATACAAAAACATTATCAGTTTTCATTAATCTGCTTAAAACAAATCCTAATACAATTAATGTCAACAGCATAGTCAATACAATAATAGTTAGCGAAACATAAAATGTTGATATGACTGATGCCAAAATTCCAATAGTAGCTGCACAGGGAATAACAATACTCAATATAGTAATAATAATAAACCTCTCGGCAGCACCGGGCAAAATCCTGGTAGCCAAAATTGCCGGGGTGCGGCATCCAAAGCCAAGCGAAAGCGGTATTACTGCCTGCCCTGATACTCCAAAAAGCCTCCCTACTCTCTCCAGAGCAACCGAATAGCGCGGTAACAGTCCAGTGTCTTCTATTATAGACATGAGCAGACTAACCATGAGCATGGCCGGCATAATTATTGAAAATGGTATAATTAATCCCTCAGGTACAGCCTTGGATAAAACTGTATTAAGCATTCCCGGGGGCAATAAACCTGCAATTAAGCCTTCCAGGTATCTACCTACAGGAACTAATAATGATGAAATAGGACCTTCACTGATTTCAATTGTTTGCAGCAGTAATAAAAAACCTATATAAGCCAGGAGAAGGAGTAATGCTGTTCCTATAAAAGGCTTATCAATTAAACCTTGAATTCTTTCTATTAAAATTCTGTGTTTTATGCCCACCTGTTTGCTAACCATTCTGGCAATATTTTGCGCCTTCTCAGCCCTTTCTAAATCTGCAGTATTAAAACAGGTTTCAATAGGAATGGAACAGTTCTTGCACGATTTGAAATCTCTG
>CAYZYO010000122.1:0-6000 GCA_964482585.1 uncultured Syntrophomonadaceae bacterium
CATAATAACTCCTGAAAAACTCTATTCCTTTATTAAGCTGGGGATTCTCTAATAGCAGTTCAGCGAAATCTATTTTTTCAGGAAGCATGAGTTTTTTTACGGTCTTGTCAGCAAAGCTTGCCTTTTGTGAAGGGTCTATTCCATGGCTGGAAAGATTTTCCTCCCCACTATTCAAATGGTTAATCAATTCACTGGTAAAGAGTTCTTTTCTTTTGGAAAAATCAAGTTCTAAATTTAGATCTGGGTTATCGTTTTTTATATAGGCCAGGAAATTATTGATAAGGCTTTTACTTTGATTACTAGCCCATTCTGGCGAGAAAGCAGTATTTACAGCATTAATATAGGCTTTATTAATAAACTCAGGAGGTTTTTCACTGGCGGCAGTAATCTTCAAGATAGCATAGTTTTGAGGCACCTCATAAATATGATGTTTATCCATATGTTCTAGATAGAAATCAGGATGAAGAATAGTATATTCAGCAGATGTTTTAATCTCAACCATTAATCCAATAGCAACAGCACAAAGAAATAATATTATTAGTATTAATGAAGAACGCAAAGTAATATCCTCCGATTGATTTAGTATATTATAGATTAGATAAAGATTATTATTTATCCTGCTAGGTTTAATATTTTCCATAATTAACCCTGGTATATTTTATTATCCAAGTAGAGTATAATATGGAATTAATATGTTAAAGGAGGAATACAGGTATGGTTTTTAAACTGGACCCTGAGGACACGATTCTTTTTATTATTGATTTGCAGGAGAAGCTTATGAAGGTTATGGAGTATAGAGAAAAAGTTTATAAAAATACTAATTTATTACTGGAAGCTGCTAAACAGTTTAGTATTCCGGTAATTGTTAGTGAACAGTATCCTAAAGGAATGGGGGCAACTGCCAAAGATATCGCTCAGAATTTCCCGGAGGTCTATCATTATTTAGAAAAAACGAGTTTTTCAGCTTATAAAGAAACCCTGCAGGAGATTTTGCAAAAGATCGGGCATAAAACAATTATTATAACCGGCAGCGAGACCCATGTTTGTGTTTTTCAAACAACTAGAGATTTAATTGATGCCGGTTATAATGTCCAGTTAGTTTCAGATGCAGTCTGTTCTCGAACTAAGCAAAACTATAAAAACGGACTTGATTTAATGAAAAGCCTGGGAGCAGTTATTACTAATACAGAAACAGTAGTATTCGATTTGTTACAGTATTCTGATATTCCTCAATTTAAGGTCTTATCACCACTGCTAAAATAATTAAATTTTTAGAACATCTATTGGCTGTTATTGGGAAATATGTTTGACAAATATTAAAAAAGCCCCTATAATTCTTATCTGGAGGTCAAAAGAGGAATTTTTAAAATACCTGTAAATTGGCATTGCGTAAAGCTGTGCCATTAGTTTTTTGAAATATCTATAGGAGGCAAATCTATTTGTTAAATAATTTAAGAAATATTGGAATTATTGCTCACATTGATGCCGGTAAAACAACTACTACTGAACGAATGCTCTATTATACTGGCTTAACCCATAAAATTGGCGAAACCCACGATGGAGAGAGTGTTATGGATTTCCTTCCCTATGAAAAAGAAAGGGGAATTACCGTAACCTCTGCTGCTATCAGGTGTTCTTGGAAAGACCATGTTATTAATATTATCGATACCCCAGGACATGTAGACTTTACTGCGGAAGTTGAAAGAAGCTTGAGAATATTGGATGGGGTTGTGGTTATATTTTGTGCTAAGGGAGGAGTGGAACCACAATCAGAGACGGTATGGAGACAGGCAGATAGATACAAGATTCCTCGAATTGCCTATATTAATAAAATGGATACTATTGGTGCTGATATATTCCGGGTTGTTGAGCAGATTAAAAAACGTTTAGGGGCTAGCCCACTGCTGCTCACCCTACCGGTATATAGTAACGATGAATTTACCGGTATTATCGATTTAATTAAAATGAAATATTATATGTTTGCCGGTACTCTTGGAAATGAGGTAGTTGAAGCAGATATACCTGAGAGGTATCAACAAGCAGCTGATGCCTGGCGGCAATCTTTGGTTGAGCACCTGGCAGAAACCGATGATGTGCTCCTGGAGCAATATTTAAATAATGATCTAATTGCAGATGATCTACTAATAGAGGTACTAAGGAAAAATACTATAGATGGGAAAATAGTTCCCGTGATGTGTGGGAGTTCTTATCGCAATATAGGTGTTCAATCCATCCTTGATGCGGTTGCTAATTATCTTCCATCACCACTTGAAGTAAATCCAGCCACAGCATTGAATATTAATAACAGCGAAGTTGAGGAAATAATACCAAATAAGAAAGAAAAATTTGCGGCCCTGGTTTTTAAAATTGTAAGTGATCGTCATGTTGGTAAACTTGCATTTACCAGGATCTATTCAGGTTCAATAAAAGCAGGTAGTTATGTTTATAACAGCACCAAAAGTAAGAAAGAACGAATTGGCCGCCTGGTTAAAATACATGCCAACCACCGGGAAGAGGTGAAAGAGGTGTATGCCGGGGATATTGTGGCTTTAATTGGCTTAAAGGATATTTCTACTGGAGATAGCCTTTGTAGTGAAGAGAAACCGCTTCTATTAGAATCGATTGATTTTCCAGAGCCGGTTATACAGATTGCAATTGAGCCTAAAACATCAACAGACCAAAGCCGGATATCTGAAGCTTTAACGCGTATTTCCTGGGAAGATCCTACTTTTAAAGTAAGCTATAATAAAGAAACCGGGCAGACCCTGGTTTCTGGAATGGGTGAGCTTCATTTAGAAATAATAACTGAACGACTTTCCCGCGAATTTAATATAGATTTTAATACCGGGCAGCCTGAGGTTGCGTATAAAGAGACAATTACGGCTGAAGCCCAGCATGTTACCCGCTATGTAAAACAAACCGGTGGCAGGGGTCAATTTGCCCATGTGGTTTTAAAGCTGGAACCGGGAGATGGATTTGAATTTGTCAAGAAAATTGTTGGCGGTGCAATACCCAGGGAGTATATCCCTGCAGTTGAAGCAGGAGTTAAGCAGGCACTTGAAGAGGGAATAATAAAAGGTTATCCAGTGGTAAATATTAAGGCAACGTTGTTAGATGGATCATTCCATGAAGTAGATTCATCTGAGATGGCATTTAAAACAGCAGCCATGTTAGCAGTTAAAGAATGCTTAAAAAAGGCGGGACCTAAACTGCTTGAGCCCGTAATGAGTCTTGAAATAACGTCACCGGAAGAGTTTACCGGGGGTATAATTAATAATATAACCAACCGGCGGGGTAGACTTGAATCAATGGAGAGAGAGAATAATACTCAGCTAATAAGAGGTTTTGTTCCTTTAGTTGAATTATTTGGATATTCAACCATATTACGTTCACTTACCCAGGGAAGAGCAGGTTTTTCCATGGAATTTTCCCACTATGAAGAATGTTAAAAATGCTTCGTAAATAAAAAATAAAGGTAACAGGGAATGCTCCTGTCACCTTTATTTTTTCTTATTTGATTCTTGTATTGTAGAGGAGACTTTAGTCTCCGGCTGGCTATATAATAATTGTATTTAGGAGAGACTGAAGTCTCCTCTACGGTATATAGTATATAAATTAGCAGTGGAATCTGTCTTATTTTAGTTCATAAGTAATATAAATACTGGCAGTTACTTCCATATCCCCAGGACTAATAGGTACCTGACTGGCTGCTCCCCGACCTGCGATGGCTTTTTCGTCCATATAAATCTCGGGAGGAAATATAGTATTTACTCCGCTTTCAGATATTTTAATTACCCTTCCCAAGCTCATGCCGGCAGCAGCAGCAATGGCTTCAGCTTTAG
Source organism: uncultured Syntrophomonadaceae bacterium (assembly GCA_964482585.1). Classification (GTDB taxonomy): domain Bacteria; phylum Bacillota; class Syntrophomonadia; order Syntrophomonadales; family Syntrophomonadaceae; genus CAYZYO01. The sequence continues at coordinate 3,843 of CAYZYO010000122.1, forward strand.
ACCTTGCCCTGAGAACTGCCTTGGTCAGGGCTTCATTTTCTTGAAGTGAAATATCGGCCTTTTCAAAGTTTATATAATTGACATTATTTGCTCCGGCTTTGACGGCAGCATCCAAAACCTTACCTACATTATCAAGATTGTTTACCACTACAGCTATTTCATTATTAATCCTGTAACCGGTTATTTGTGGGGGATCATTATTTACCGGCTCATTATTGTAATTATACTGGGGATATACCCGGTAATTAAGGGTTTTAATGCTTTTCTTCTCTATTCCATTTTGTAAAAGAGCTGAAATAACATTTTCCGTAGTCTGGTTGTTCATATTTTGCGCTGCAGCCAGATTTTTATCAATACTGGTTACCGCAAGTGATATTCTGGCTTGATCAGGTGCTACTGTAGCTGTACCTGTTGCTCCTACTAAAAGAACCGGGGTATCATCTTTACCAGCTGTGGTATCTGCTTGAACTGGTACAGCTGAGCCCATCACCAAAGCCAGCATACAAACTAAAACAATAAAAGATTTTAACTTCAAACCTTTTTTTTGGTTAATCATTATTATAAGCCTCCTTAAAATCTATTGAGGATGCTATACCTGCTATTTCGTCCGATGGCAGCTTAGAACTTATAGTTACCGTATAGAAATTATCAGAATAATTAATATTCTTTTGAACTATGATTTGTTCAGTATCACTCTCCAGGATGGTAGTATTTTTTTCTGCTAACTCAGTCTTGTCAGGTGGGGGAGTTGGTATTTGTTGTTCTCCCCCCATACCCAGGGGAATATCAGCTGTTTTCACAGAGGCAGCAGTAATTGTAATATTTAGATCGTTACCAGTTTTAATATCGTTGTAAACAAAGGTGAGACTGTCATCAATTTCACTGATAATAGTGGCTAATTTGAAGTTTGCAGGAATATTTGAAGGTTGTAAGTATAAAAATTGGTCATTCGAACCCTTACCTGAATCTTCTCGATTATTATTGTTCCGGTATACTTTATATTCTGAATTCGAGTCGTTATCATCAAGTTCAGAGCGAAGTTGGTTTTCAGTTCCATACTCTATCATTTGATCTGAAGAAGCAGGATATCTATTGGAACTATCTGCAGAACTGTTGTCAGCAATTATTGGAGTATCGTTTGGCTTAACTGTATAAGGACTATTTTCACCGGTTTTATGTTTTAGATTGTTGTTTATAGATTCATTTATAGAATCATTATTATCAGTAATCTTAAAACCTGTGCGGAACCCTGGGATGCCTGGAATAAAGAGCAATAAGAGAATAATAACTACTGCAGTTGACGCAATAACCGGGTAAGGCAGTCTATTTTTTGTTTTTACAAGCAGCCCTTTTTTAGCGTTATACTGCTTATCTGTCATACTGGTTAATTGAATAGTATTTATTAATCTACAGGTAAAGTCATCGGATAATACAGGTAGTTCATCATGTTCTTTAAGAATTTCATTTTCCATTATAGTTAACTTAACCTTATTTCGACATATGGCACAATCCTTAAGATGCATGTCGACTTTAAGCCGGGTTTCAGGGGATATAGTATTGTCACAATAGGCATAAATGTACTCATCTATTTGCTGGCATTTCATTTTTTATCCCCCTTTCCTGCATTCTTTTTAAGATAACCTTTCGTAGTGCTTTGCGAGCACGGTGAACTTTGACTTCTACATTTTCTTTACTTAAATTTAATATCTCAGCAATCTCCTGGTTATTTAAGTCTGTTTTATACCGGAGTATTATAACAGCCTGGTAATTATCGTTCAACTCTTGAATCGCTGAATCAATTTCTTCTTTTAGTTCTTTTTGTTCGAACATTAAATGGGGATCTGAAAAATATAACGGATTATGAAGCTGATCTTCCAATTTACTTATATTTTCATCAAAACTTAGACTTACCACCTTCTTTTTTTTGCGCAAAGCACTTATACTTGAATTGGTAGCAATGCGATAGATCCAGGGACTGAACTTTTTGGTTCGATCGAATTGATGAAGTTTCTCGTAGACGGTAATAAATACTTCTTGAGAGATATCCTCTGCTTCTTGATATTGGCCAATCATTCGGTATACAATTGCAAATACCGGTTTTTTGTAACGGTTTACCAGTTCTTCAAAAGCCGATAGCTCACCCTGCAATATCTGACCG
>CAYZYO010000123.1:0-5893 GCA_964482585.1 uncultured Syntrophomonadaceae bacterium
AAAAAGTCGAGCATCGTTAGAGTAGCTTTAGTATTATGAGATATGAAAAGGAGGGAGATAATGATAAACGAATTAAATCATGTAATTGACTATATTGAGGATCATTTAAGCGATGATCTTTCTTTAGAAGAAATTTCTGAATATGCTGGACTTTCTGATTATCATTTCAGAAAGATATTTTTTTATCTTTCTGGGTTGACCCTTAGTGAATACATTAAAAACAGAAAATTGTCAGAAGCAAATAAGGATTTATTACATGGAGAAAAAGTAACGGATGTCGCTCTTAAATATGGTTACCAGTCAATTGACGGATTTACTCGAGCATTTAAAAAATGGAGTGGGTTTTTACCCTCAGATGTAATGAAAAAAGGCATAAATAAATCGTTTCCCAAACTTTCATTCGTAATAACCGTTAAAGGAGGAATTACTATGGAATTTAGAATTGAAGATAAACCGGCATTTAATCTAGTCGGTGTAAGTAAACGTGTTCCGATGCAGTTTGAAGGTGTTAATAACGAGATTGTTAAGCTGGCAGAAAGCATAACCGACGAACAAAAAGAAGAAATGCATTCTCTGCAGAATATAGAGCCTTATGAAATTGTCAATGCTTCTTATGATGCGGACGCTAATTTCTTAAAAGAAGAAGGAGACTTGACTCACTTGATAGGTGTCTTAACGACTGAAAATCAAGTAAGTGCTCAATTAGATAAAGTACCGGTCGAAGCCTGTACTTGGGCAATATTTCCGAATGAAGGACCATTTCCCTCTACCCTACAGGAAACCATGGCAAAAGTATACTCAGAATGGCTTCCTTCTTCCAATTACGAAGTAATCAATGCCCCTGCTTTTTCTTTTACTAAAATGGATCAATATAAAGAAGACTACGCTTATAGTGAAGTATGGATTCCTGTTCAAAAGAAATAAAAACTGAAAACACACCAATCGTTTTGCTCAGCCCAATTTTATATTTTTCCTTTTCCATTGACTAAATGCTAAGAGCTGACCTCCGTTTCTTCCCAATCCTCCTCCATAGCATCATCAAACGGCTCGGTTTTTACTGCTGCCCCGGTATGATCCAGTAGCTGTGTTAAGCATCCGGGGTTGATTTTCCAACCTGAATCAGTTTTTACAGTATGAGTTTGAATATGGTGGTTATATTCACTGGTCAGTCCCTGATAGACTACACAGACGTCTACGAGAAAAGAATCATTTTCCAAAGGAACAATACGATTTATTCTTAATTTCTCTACAATTTCCATTCTTAATAAGACCAGAGAATTGCCTTTGCCAAAATCTATCAGGTGGGAAACGGTCTCAATATCCCCCTGCCCTATTGCTATGAAAAGTAATTCCACAGTTTGGCTGGCATTTAAGGATGCCAGTTTAGATTGCAATAAGTTAGCCGACTTCCAAATCATAAGCTGGTGAGCTGTATCAATTTTACTGCTGCAATGGGTTTTACTGTCTTTAAAATGGACACAAAAGTGTCCATTAAAGTTATTTCCTGCAATGCTGCCCAAACCGTGGGGCATCCCGTTCATGGAAGCAGCAATCATTTTTCCATCGTCTAATCCTACAATAATCGCCCTGCGTCTCCAGGTCCATTTATTGTTATATATCGCCTTCATGACAGCCGTATCATCAGCCGTTAATGGCTGAACATCAGCGTGATAGGTGCCGCCTCGCCTTTGAACCCTGAACTGCAGACCGGTTTGAAGATCAATCAGGTTGGCTTCACTTTTCAAAGGGAAAAGGGATTTAACTTCATTCCAGCTCAAAAATTCCCCACATACTATTGACTTTCCGGTATCCGGTTGGGATTTTTTATTTTCCCCGCAATCCGTTATATTAATAACGAAAATTATTAGTAACGCCAAAAATATTATCGCTGCCACCAGACGATGTTTTCTGATATTAATTACCACGCATCCTTACCCCCTATTTGTTTATGCATATTTATATGAGGTTAAGGATAAGGAGTAGTACTGTTCCTGCAAATTTTGAAGAAATAGTCCGAGATAACCATGAGATGACCATGGCCATAGCTTCAATATTACCCTCGTTTCTGATGCGCTGCAGGAGTTTTATTAATCTACCCTGATTTTTGGTGTGCACTCCTGCGGAATGCTATCACATACAATATCAGCATTCCAATAGTATGGTTCCAGATCATTAGTGGAACTGGTAAAAGAGTAATGACTACAAGACCCGATAAAAATACAATCTTTTCCAAAAAAGACATCGGTCCTGGACGATATGTCCATAATTTTGCCCAACATTTCAGCGATGTGAGTTCGGGTTCGGCATAATGGGGACAATGAGAACACATAACAACATACTAAATACTAAGATTAGACTTCTTTTTATTTCTCCTTTTTTACGCTCTGTAAGCAATTCAGAATATCCAGGGATGCGCTCAGCAAATAGGAGAATAGGAAACACAGCAAATTACCCGGTTTTATGTTACCACACTATTAACGAAAAAATTACTGAAGGGTTATGAAGACGGGGTACTGTCATCAAAAAGACCGCCAATTAAGGAGTTACTCTCCGCCGACTGACGGCCTTCAGTTTAGAAGCGTATAATCGAAACCAGGGCTGATCAAACTAAGTGAAAAAGGAATGGTTTAATGAAAGTAGCTATCATGGGAGCAGGTTTCGCTGGCTTAGCCTGTGCCATACATCTTGAACAAAATGGCATTTATCCGGATATTTTTGAAAAACGGCATCGAGTAGGAGAACGCTTTCCTAATATGGAAGCCATCATGCACCTCATGCACAGACCCATTAAAGATTCCCTGGTCTATATAAATAATCTTTTAGGTGTTGATCTTAAACCGGCAGCAGTGGTTCATACTATTGAAATGCATTCACCTAACCAAAAAGCAGTAATTAACGGTAAAAATCTTGGCTACTCTACTATTCGCGGACATGATGACAGATCTTGGGAGTGTCAATTGGCAGATGCAGTAAAATCAAACATTACTTTTAACTGTGCCCCGGATTATAGAGAACTTGAAAAAGAATACGATTGGGTAGTAGTGGCTACCGGAGATTCCACTATATCAAGGGATTTGGGAGTATGGATTACTGATATAGAACCTTTCTTAAGGGGCTGCATAGTTAAAGGAAACTTTGATCCTGGAAATATTAAGCTTTGGTTTAACCAGTCACTAAGCAAACAAGGCTATGTCTATTTTGCCCCGTACGACTATAACGAAGCATGTATTAGCACTGCTGCAGCCCCATCTTCTCTTGAAGATATTGACAGGTTATGGGCTAAAACCATAGATTATTTCGGTATTACACCTGAGCCTGGTTCAGAATTTAAAGTGGAAGAATATAAAATAGGACGAGTTGCAACCCGGCAGGTTCGGAATATATTGCTAACCGGTAATGCAGGAGGTTTTATCGAACCAATGATGGGCTTTGGTCAGGCACCTTCACTTTTAAGCGGAATTTATGCCTCCAAAGCAATAATAACCGGTGAAGACTACAACCAATTGACTAATTGGTTCAATAAACGCTATGAAGACTCTCTAACACTAAGAAATTATATGCTTAAACTTGACGATGAAGCATTTGATCGAATAGTCTTAGCCTTAAAAAACAAAGTAAGTCAAAGCATTATGAATAATCCTCATTTTATACAGCTTTCACTCTTAGCGAAAATGGCTGCCTTTGTGACCTGATTATACATGGGGTAATATAGACAGGGACGGGAGTTTTGTCACACTATGCTCTTTGGATAATTCTCCTGCCAAATTCCGTAAAAATACTAATTAAATATGATCTATCTCAAGTCCTACGGGACAATGATCGCTGCCCATCACTTCTGCATAGATGGTTGCTGCTTTGATCTGTTCTTTGATCCTCTCTGACACCAGGAAATAATCGATACGCCATCCGACATTTTTTTCCCTAGCCTTAAACATGTAAGACCACCAGGTGTAAGCACCTTCCAGGTCTGGATATTTATAGCGGAATGAATCAATAAAACCGGCACCTAGGAGTTCCGTCATCTTTTGCCGTTCCTGGAGAGTAAAGCCAGCATTCTTCTGATTGGATTTTGGATTTTTCAAATCAATTCCCTGATGGGCTACATTCAGATCTCCACATAAAATCACCGGCTTTTTCTCATCCAGACTTAGCAAATGGGCGCAGAAATCATCCTGCCATTTCATCCGGTAGTCAAGCCTGGCTAGTTCACGCTGTGAATTGGGCGTATAGGCATTAACCAGAAAAAATTTGTCGTATTCCAAGGTAATCACTCTTCCCTCTAAGCGGTGTTCCTCCTGGATAAGATCGAAAGTAACAGTCAACGGTTTGAGACGAGAAAATACGGCTGTTCCCGAATAACCCTTCTTTTCCGCACTGTTCCAATATTCTTCATATCCTTCGACATCGATAACAGCTTGCCCCGGCTGCATTTTTGTTTCCTGGACACAGAATATATCTGGTTGTTTTGCCATGAAGAATTCCATGAATCCTTTGTTTAAAACAGCGCGGAGTCCGTTGACATTCCATGAGACTAGTTTCATCTTTTTCACTCCATTATTCATACAGCTAATTCATGCTTTTATTTCGCAGACGAAATAGAAAGGAAAGCTCCAGCTACAATATAAAACACAATGTATATATCTGCTAAAATCAGATATGGTATCATTTATAAACTTTTTTGACACACAAACGTCTCGGCTTTTTTCTTAGTATTAATAATGCAGCTAACTTCTGCTAAAGCCTTTTTTTATACGTAAGCTCTTTTTCGAGTTTTTAATTTTTTCTTTTTCTGCTTTCAATTCCGGCGAATTATTAGTTTCTCACAAAGTATAATACTCGCTTGCAGATTTTTTACCCCCCGGCACCAGTTAAGATCTGTCGATAGAGCACGGCGTAGGCATTAAATTCGTTTTGTGCTGTGAATTCTTGCTGGACTAGTTGGGCCGCTGCCTGGCCCATATTTTCTTTTAGCTTATGATTGAGAATTAGTTTTCTGCCGGCTTCCTGAATTTCTGCCTGATTACGAGCATAGAACCCGTGGACTCCATCTTGGATGATACCCAAGTTTCCTGGAACTGTCGTTAATATGACTGGTTTGGCCAGACTCATCACTTCCAAAGCGGCTTGTGGCTGTCCTTCCGCCAGGGAGGTGTTGAGTACCACGTCTCCTTGCTGATAATAGGCTTTTACTTGGTCGTGGGGTATTTCCCCCAGGTAAGTGACCCAGGGCAGATTATTTATACGCTTTAGTATCATCTTACTATAATTCTCTTCTATGGCGGTCCCTAAAACAAGCAATCTGATTTGCTTGTTTTCTTGCCACAAATGGGATAGCGCATCCAGGGCTAGCTCAATGTTTTTTACCCTGCGTAGTCCACTGGGCAGGACAAAGACGAAATCACTTTCCTGTAAGCCTAGTTGCTGTCTGCCTATAGGAAGGGCAGCTTCCAGTTGTATTCCCTGGGGAATTGAATGCAACTTATCCTGGAACTCCGGATAGGCCAATGCCAGAGTTGATAAAAAGTCCTGGTTGAATACAACTATTCTCTGTACTTTCCGCATACCCTGTAAAACCACTTCTCTATGGGCGCCCCAAAGGTCGAAATTTATATCGGTACCAGTCATTGTCAATACCAGCGGCAACTCGCTTAGATGGGGTAGCTTCTCCAGGGCCTGGGCAAAATGCAGGCCATGAAAACCATAACCAGGGTTAACAGGTTTTCCCGGGTATAGGAAATGAAACCATCAGGCATACCCAGAAAGTTTACGTCCTTGATGCCCAAGCTGGCGGTAGCCTGCCGGGCTTCCCCTTCTCTTATAACTGCTAGTTCAGCTTTGCTGTATTTATGACTGCCAGCCTCACCGGAAGTCAAATATACCACCTGAACTCGAT
>CAYZYO010000124.1:0-5681 GCA_964482585.1 uncultured Syntrophomonadaceae bacterium
GTAAACCTGCTGATAGAACCGTAGAGGCGACTTCCGTCGCCGCCCTGACACCCTGAATTCCGGCTGGTCGGCGCCTGAAGTCGCCTCTACGGTATAAGATACGGTACAGCATAAGAATTAGGGGATTAACTGCAGAGTTAAAGGCAAAATATTATAATTGTTCAAGATACTATCAAAACAAAACCAAAAATTCTGCGTAAATCTGTACGAAATCTGTGTTCATCTGTGGTTAATCATCTCTTTATTCCATAAGTGGTTGTCTCCTCTGGACATGAGGAGTTAGTAAGAAAGAAGGTGTTATATGCCTGAAATTAAATGGATGGAATCACCAAATTACAGTTCAGGGAGAAACGGCAAAAAGATTATCGCCATAGTAGATCACATTACTGCCGGGCTTATGCCTGGTACTCTGTCATGGATGCAAAATCCGATGGCCAAAGTAAGTGCCCATTATCTGGTGACCAGAAAGGGGGAAATATATCAACTGGTTAAGGATGAAGATACTGCTTATCATGCTGGAGTGATAAATAAGCCTAATTGGGTTTTATACGACGGAACCAACCCTAATCGCTATACTATCGGTATAGAACATGAAGGGCATAAAAACCAGGGGGGGGATGGAACCCTGACCGAAAATCAATACCAGGCTACCCTTTGGCTGCACCGGCAGCTGATTGACAAATACAATTTAAAAATAACCGATAGCCATATTATCGGACATTGCCAGATTGACAGTGTAAACCGACCTAACTGTCCTGGTGCCAATTTCCCCTGGAAAAGAATGTTTGAAGACTTGAGGAAAGGGGTGATCGATATGAGCCTGGAGAAGTGGATGGTTGAGGGAGGACAAAAGGCCTTAACCGGACTAGCTAAGAGGAAATTGGTTAACAACCCGGAAAACTGGATCAGTGAGGAGAAGCTGGCTGAACCTGTGCCTTCCTATTTATTCTGGATGATGTTACAAAGGCTGGCGGAAAAGATACAGGTTAGATAAGTTTAACTGGTGTTTAAGCCTGAATTTTACACTCAATTAACTATTGCTGGGGTTCAATCAACCCCAGTGCTTTTGATAACTCCAATACGATAATCGGAACCAATGCCAAACCTAAAGCATATAAATACATGTTTAATGATAATTGGGTTAAGCTAAAGGCAGCTGCAACTGGGGGCATAAAAACAATCAGTACTATTAAAGCGAACGAAACCCCAAAGGCATAGTTCAAATACCGGTTGGAGAAGAAGCCAATCTTAAATAGGGAGCGGGTTGAACGCATATTATAGGAATGGAATAGCTGTGAGAGAGCAAGGACAATGAATGCCATGGTACGTCCAGCCTCAATACTACCTGTACTGTTCCAGACCGCGGTAAAACTGGTAAGTGTCAAAAGAGCAAACATTAATCCCTGTAAAAGAACTCGAATACCCATACCATGAGCAAAAATACTCTCATTTCGCGGTTTTGGCTTTCTTTTCATAACCTCATTTTCAACCGGTTCAATACCCAGTGCGATAGCCGGCAGGCTGTCGGTAATCAGGTTGATCCACAGGAGATGAATAGCCAGGAGAGGAGAGGTTTGCCATATTAGCATAGCACCCAAAACGGTCAGTACTTCACCAATATTGGTGCCCAGCAAAAAACCCACGGTCTTTCTAATATTATCATAAATAGCACGTCCTTCTCGAACTGCCTCAACAATTGTAGAAAAATTATCATCGGTAAGAATCATATCTGAGGCACCCTTAGCTACATCGGTACCGGTGATTCCCATTGCACACCCTATATCAGCTGCTTTTAGCGCTGGGGCATCATTTACTCCATCACCGGTCATTGACACAACCGCGCCCTGGTGCTGCCAGGCACGAACGATTCGGATCTTGTCTTCCGGTGAAACCCGGGCATAGACTGAAATGTGCTTAACTCGATCGTTTAATTCTTTTTCCGACATCATCATTAATTCCCTGCCGGTAACAGCCTCATCACCTTCCAGGAAGATACGCAGGTCTTTAGCAATAGCAGAAGCGGTGACAACATGATCGCCGGTAATCATAACCGGTTTAATACCAGCCTGTCTGCAAATAGCTACTGCATCGCGAGCTTCCGGTCGAGGTGGATCAATCATCCCTATTAGTCCCATGAAGGTGAGTCCGTTTTCCAGTTCCCCGGAGGTGATATTAGAAGGTAGAATACTAATTTCTTTATATGCTACCGCCAATATACGCAGAGCCTGGAGACTCAACTCCTGGTTGAGTCTTTTCGCTGCCTCTAAATCCCCGCTGGTGCATTTATCTGTTAAAACATCAAAGGCACCCTTTACTATAACGATATTTTTGCCTTCAATGCGATTAACCGTAGTCATTAGCTTGCGGTCTGAATCAAAGGGCAATTCTGCTAATCTCGGGTATAAGTGATTCAATTCATCTTGGGGCATCCCATTATTGTGTGCTGCTAGTATAATGGATGTTTCCGTCGGATCACCAATATGGTCTTCTTTCCCATCTTTAAAATCAATGCTTCCGTCACAGCATAGGGCCGCATATTTAAGGAGATCTTTGATAGTGGAGGAATTATCCCGGCTAATATCTTCGAGCACTCCAGTACTGGAATTAAACGCCTTAACCAGGGTCATTTGATTTTGGGTTAAAGTACCTGTTTTATCAGAGCAGACAACTGATGCACTGCCCAATGTCTCTACCGCAGGCAGTCTTCTGATGATAGCATTTTTCTTAACCATTCTTTGAACCCCAATAGCCAGGACAACGGTTACGATTGCCGGTAAACCTTCGGGGATAGCTGAGACGGCTAAAGCTACTGCAATCATAAATATTTCTATTATCTTCATTCCGCTGCTTAATCCGATAACAAAGATTATCGCACATATTAAAAGGGCCATTAGCCCTAAATATTTACCTAGATCAGCCAATCTTTGCTGAAGCGGGGTTTGAGTATTAGTTTCGGTTTCTAACAGGTTAGCAATCCTGCCCATTTCCGTTTTCATACCGGTTGCGGTAACAACCGCCTTTCCGTGACCATAGGTAATACTGCAGCCTGAGTAGAGCATATTAAGCCGATCACCTAGGGGAGCATTTGCGGCTACCTTAGCATAGGCATCTTTTTCCGAAGCAACCGATTCTCCTGTAAGTGCAGCCTCCTCTGACTTAAGACTGGCAGAAGCGATAATTCTGGCATCGGCAGGGATATAATCTCCGGCTTCTAAAACTATAATGTCACCAGGTACGAGCTGCGCAGCCTCAACTATAGTCTCTTGGCCTTCTCGAATTACCCGTGCATGAGGTGTTGATAGGTTTTGAAGTGCTTCCAGGGCTTTTTCGGCTTTAGTCTCCTGAACAACGCCCATAAGGGCATTAAGCACAACAATCAATAGAATTAATGCCGGTTCCCAAAAACCTTCACCTTCATAGCCAGCAACTACAAAAGAAATTACCGCTGCGATTATTAAGATGATAATCATTACATCCATAAACTGTTCAAAGAAGCGCTGGATATTAGTCTTTTTTCTTTTAGCCTGGAGTTTATTTTCACCATACTTTGATCGGCGAGCAGAAACTTCAAGAGAATCTAGGCCGGTATCAGGATTAACCTGCCAGTTTTTGAGGACATTTGCACAATCTGATTTATGCGGTATCAAAATAATGGTCTCCTGTTCTTAATAATCCTCTATATATTTTGATACTAAAAATAATCAATAGCAAGCTGAAACAGAAAAAATTTTTTAGTATTATTGATTGGTTTTTGAATAATATAATGGTAAAATAAATGTAGAAATTTAGACAATTATCTAATTACGAGAACTTAGGAGTGGATTGCCATGGCCCTGAATACGGTTTTCAAAGCCTTATCTAATGCTACCCGCCGGGAGATATTAAACCTCCTGCAAAAAGGCGATATGAGTGCAGGGGATATAGCAAAATATTTTGATATAACTCGTCCCAGTATTTCTCATCATCTAAATATCCTTAAACAGGCTAATCTGGTACAGGATGTAAGACAGGGCCAAAATATATTTTATTCGTTGAATACTACCGTATTTCAGGAGGTTATAAGTTGGTGTTATAACATTTTGGGTATTACACAAGAGAGCAGGGGAGATTATATTATTCCAGAGGAAGAAAACCCTGTGGAGAGTGGACTAAAACCTGTAGATAAGGAGGGAAACGACTATGGAAAGAAAGGATAATACTTCTTACCGGGTGGATTGGAATACACTGCGGAAAGAGTGGCCATTATGGTTAATAATGGGAGGACTTATGCTTTCGGCGGTAATACTATATCCTAATCTGCCGGCTCAGGTTCCAGGGCATTGGAATATATATGGGGAAGTTGATGCTTATTATCCTAAAGCCTTTGGTGTTTTTTTTCCACCGCTTCTAGCTTTAGGGCTATATTTAATGTTCCTGTTCCTTCCTTTGATAGACCCCAAACGCAGTAATTATCAACGTTTTACCGGAGCTTATGCTGTTATGCGGTGGGGGTGGGTTATATTCATGGGCATACTCTATGTAGTTACAATGATGGTTTCTCTAGGATATTCAGTAGATATCGGATTGATGGTTAAGGTTCTGGTTGCTGTTCTGTTTCTTATTATCGGTAATTATATGGGACAGTTCCGGCATAATTACTTTGTTGGCATAAAGACTCCCTGGACCCTGGCCAATGAGGAGGTGTGGCAAGCCACTCATCGTTTCGGAGGCAAAATCTGGGTTGCTGGTAGTCTGGTCTGCCTGGTCATGGCACCGATTTCTGCTGCCTGGAGTGCTTATGTTTTTCTTGCCTGTATAGTAATAATGGCAGTTATTCCCGTTGTCTATTCTTATTTACTGTTTGCTCGACTGCAGAGTAAATAGAAATTCTTCTCGAGTTTATTATTTGTCATATTTGATCAACTATTATGACCTTTATGTATTATGATATACAATGGGGTTGTATGAACATCCTATGATTAGTTAGAAAATAAACGCTTAATACAGTCATCTTACTTAGATAAGTTGGCAACACACTGGCGTTTTGGTAAAACAGTAGTAACTGGATAGACCCGTAGAGGCGACTTCAGTTGCCGCCCTGACGAATTCCGGCTGGTCGGAGACTGAAGTCTCCTCTACGATATAAGATTCGGTACAGTATAGGAATTAGGGGATTAACTGCAGAGTTAAAGGTAAAATATTATAATTGTTCCAGATACCTATCAAAACAAAAACCAAAAAATCTGCGTGAATCTGTGTTTAATCACCATCATAAGTGGTTGTGTCCTCCGGGCATGAGGGGATTAGTTAAGGGGTGCAGAGATCTTGTTTAAGAGGTTTTTTATTGTTTTATTTATATTGTTAACGGCAGTTATTATTATAGCTTTAATACAGGAAAAGCCAATTTGCATTTATAAACAAATGCTTATACCTAGGAAAGCATCAGCAGCTATTATCTCTTCTAGTGATATTGAAATAAAACTGTCAAAGGAAACTACCACAGAACATTTATTAATGAAGGAAGTAATTAAAGAATTAGATGTTTTTAAGCTTGATGAACAAATAGCAGAGTTAAGATTAACTACAAACACTTTTACTCATAATAATGCAATTTTATATTTTGTAGATTATAAACCTCTGTTGGACTTTAAAACAGATTTAGAATTGCAATTTGGCCTAAAAATATCTAAACCATTGGTATC
>CAYZYO010000125.1:0-1684 GCA_964482585.1 uncultured Syntrophomonadaceae bacterium
ACACCAACTTATCAACTTATTCCTCGGGTTACCCGAGGAATAAGTTGATAAGTTGGTGTCAGGCACCTCTTAAAGCAGGAGTTTTTCAGTCATTGGCGAATTAATCGAAGGGGATTAATAAGAGATATTGTTTTTGAGGGTGGTGTAAAAATTAGCGGAACTATTAAAAAGGTAATAAAGAACAGTATAGGAGAAGAAGTTGGATTAAACTCAGGTGATAGAATAATATCTATAAATGGAAAAGAAATAACTGATGTCCTGGATTATATATTTTATTCCCAGGAAGATTATATTATTATTGAAGTCAAAAAACCAAATGGGGAACTATGGAATATCGAAATTGAGAAAGATTATGATGAAGAAATTGGTCTAGTATTTGAGGAATCGATTTTTGATCGGATGAAAGTATGTAAAAACCGTTGTGTTTTTTGTTTTATAGATCAACTACCCCGTGATATGAGGAAGTCTTTATATGTTAAAGATGATGATTATAGATATTCCTTTTTATTTGGCAATTTTATAACCTTGAGTAATTTGAAAGAAGAAGATTGGCAAAAGATCCTAGGTATGCGGCTTAGTCCTTTATATATATCAGTTCACTGTATAGACCCCGCTATCAGGATAAAGATGTTAAGAAATACTAGAGCAGGAAATATTGCTAGTGATCTGCAGCGTTTAAAAGATGCGGGTATTAAAGTTCATACTCAAATTGTACTATGTCCCGGCATAAATGACGGTAGAGTATTAGAAGATACAATTCTTAAGCTATCTAAATACTATCCTTCTGTCTATTCTATCGGTATAGTACCTGTAGGATTGACCGGGCATCGCGATAAACTGCCAGATATTCGATCATTTACTATGAATGAATCCAGAGAAATTATTAAAATAACAGACAACTTCCAGAAGGTTTTTCGCAGGCAATTTGGCCGGGGAATAGTTTATTTGGCTGATGAGTTTTTTATAACAGCTAACAATGAATTTCCTGATGCTAGTTACTATGACGATTATTGTCAGGTAGAAAATGGAATAGGATTGTCCAGAATATTATTGGATGATTTTACTTGTTTAGAGTCGTCTTTACCTGTACAGATTGAAGATAATGAAGTATATATAATAACAGGAATGCTAGGAATATCAATACTGAGTAGAGCTGCTGACCGCTTAAATAAAATCAGGGGTTTGTCAGTTAGAATTGTCCCCGTAGAAAATCAATTTTTCGATGGAAATGTAACTGTAACCGGTTTATTGACTGGGAAGGATATAATTAATACCCTAAAAGATAACTATATGGGGAAGAAAGTAATTCTACCAGATATAGTGTTAAAAGATGGTCAGGATGTACTATTAGATGATATTAGCTTAAAACAGATAATTGACTCAACTAAGGCAGATATCCGGGTAGCTGCCTGTGACGCAGAATCTCTAATTAAATGCATATTAGAATGAACAGGTACCAGAGTGTCAGGGTTTGCGCCAAAAGAGAACTGTCCCCTGTCGCAAACCTTGTCGCATCTGCGCAAATCGCAAATTATGGAGGAATTTATATGGCTAAACCGGTTGTTGCTATTGTAGGTAGGCCTAATGTAGGAAAGTCAACTCTTTTTAACCGGCTTGTCGGGACCAGAAAAGCAATAGTAGAAGATATCCCTGGAATAACCAGGGACCGGTTATATGATATAAC
>CAYZYO010000125.1:1694-5571 GCA_964482585.1 uncultured Syntrophomonadaceae bacterium
TATTTTACAAGTTTTTGGCTGAAAATGAGATGGGAAGAGAATTTATTATAATTGATACAGGTGGGCTGCGCTTTGATGAAGGCGATATGTTTCTTAAGGAAATAAGACTACAGGCAGAGTTAGCTATTGATGAAGCCGATGTAATAATATTTGTGGTAGACAGCAAAGAGGGAATAACATCAGAAGACCGGCAGGTAGCCGATATCCTGCGAAAATCTAAGAAACCGGTGGTTATTGCAGCCAATAAAGTGGAAAATTTTCATAAACAGCTGGAGTACTATGAATTTTATAGTATGGGTCTGGGTGAGCCCATACCAATATCTGCGATGCATGGGATGAATACCAATGAACTATTGGATGCGGTTATTAGCAATTTCCTTCCTGAGCATGATTATAAAGAAGATAGTGATGCTATTAAAATAGCTATTGTAGGCCGGCCCAATGTTGGTAAGTCCTCTTTGGTAAACGCCTTTATTGGAGAGGAAAGAGTAATTGTAAGTAATATACCAGGTACTACCAGGGATGCTGTCGATACACCGTTTAGGTATAAGGGGACCAATTATGTATTAATAGATACAGCTGGTATAAAGAAAAAATCACGTACTAAGGTAACTACAGAAAAATACAGTATGATAAGATCTTTAAAGAGCATTGAACGTTCTGATGTCACTCTTATAATATTAGATGCTGCTGAAGGAGTACTTGAACAGGACAAAAGAATTGCTGGTTATGTACATGAACAGGCAAAAGCCAATATTATTGTGGTTAATAAATGGGACTTGATTAATAAAGATAGTAGTACCATGAATAAGTTTGATAAAGAGATCAGGCAGGACTTGAAGTTCTTGTCTTATTCACCCATTATGTACATATCAGCAATGACTAAACAGAGGATCTATAAGGTACTGGAACTAGTTGACTTTGTTGCCGAACAAAACAGCCGTAGGATAAAGACTTCAGAACTGAATGAAGTCCTTAATGAAGCTATAATGCTCAATCCACTGCCTGGTGGAGGTGGTAAAAAAATAAAAATCTTATACAGTACTCAAGTTCGTACATCACCTCCTACTTTTGTTTTATTTTCAAATCACCCGCAAATGATTCATTTTTCATATTTAAGGTATTTAGAAAATTGTTTACGGCAGAATTTTGGTTTTGAAGGGACTCCGATACGCTTGATTGTACGGCAAAAAACATCATTAAAAAACGGCTGAGATTTGGAGGATGGGGGAGTTACATATTGAAAGAAATAGCTATTATTCTACTCTGCTATATTATTGGATCAATACCTTTTTCCTATTTATTAGGACAAATCTTCGGAAAGGTTGATATACGATCAAAGGGAAGCGGTAACGTAGGAGCTACAAATGTACTGCGTACTTCAGGTGCAGTAGTAGCTGGGGTTTCACTCGGCTGCGATTTAGGGAAAGGGGTATTGGCAGCATGGTTAGGAATGCTAGTAGGTGGGCCTGTTATTGCTGCAGGCTGTGGGTTGGTTGCTATAGTCGGACACTGCTATTCGGTATTTTTGAGTTTTCGTGGAGGGAAAGGGGTGGCAACGTCTGCAGGAGTTATCCTGTACCTAATGCCTGAGGTACTGTTCATTCTTTTGCTTACATTTATAATAGTAGTTCTTTTTAGCCGTTATGTATCACTAGGTTCATTGATTGCGGCAGTGGTTTTCCCGGTAGCTGCTATTGGTATAGAGAGATTTTGGCCATATATTATATTGAGTTTTTTAATGGTGATATTAGTAATCTATCGCCACCGGGGAAATATTAGCCGATTGAGAAATGGAATGGAATCGAAAATAGGGCAGAATACTTGAATAAAATGAGATTTCTTCATACCTAATTCCTGGTATCAAGAGGGGGCACTTCAGTCTTTAGGTGGTTAGTTAATTATGATATTTAGAGGAGACTTAAGTTTCCTCTACGGTATGATATATAAATATATTGTTAGTAGTAAATATCTATGGTGAAAAGAAAATAAATCTTTTAAAATAATCTTGCAATCGCTTACAAACGGAGGTTAAAATGAAAAAAGTTTGTGTTCTAGGAGCTGGAAGCTGGGGAACTGCACAGGCCATACTCTTAAATAAGAATTTATATGATATAACTATTTGGGGAAGACCTGAGGATAATATAGATGATTTAAAAATTACCAGGGAGAATAAACGATTCCTCCCTGGAGTTAGGATTCCTGATAATATTGAAATTACTACAGATATGGTTAAAGCTGTTACCAGAGCCAGTTTTATTGTCCTAGCCGTCCCTTCACAGGCGATGCGCTCAGTAGTTGAAAAACTATCTAAATTAATTAATAAAGACACCTATTTAATTAATACTGCCAAGGGGTTAGAAATAGAAACCAGAATGCGCATGAGCCAGGTAGTAGAAGATATCTTAGGCAAAGAAATTAAACCCAGGTACGCGGTTCTATCTGGGCCCAGTCATGCTGAGGAAGTAGCCAGAGAGGTACCGACAGTAGTTACTGTTGCTGCATTTTGCAAAGATACGGCCTTTTATGTCCAGGATCTATATATGTCACCGGTATTCCGGGTATATACTAATCCAGATGTTGCTGGAGTGGAATTAGGTGGTGCACTAAAAAATATTTTGGCTTTGACGACTGGAATGGCAGATGGTCTGGGTTATGGTGATAATACCCAGGCAGCATTGATTACTAGAGGGCTTGCGGAGCTAATCAGGTTAGGAGAAGCAATGGGGGGCGATCCGCGTACTTTCTCCGGGCTGAGTGGAATTGGTGATTTGCTAGTAACCTGTGGCAGCAGACATTCTCGAAACCGGCGGGCAGGTTTTCTAATAGGGCAGGGTTACAGTCTGGATGATACTTTAACAGAAATAGGAATGGTAGTAGAAGGTGTCCATACTACCCGGGCAATACATAGAGTATCTTCTGAAATGAATATCGAAATGCCTATTACTAATGCCTGTTATAATATTTTATATAAAAACGAATCGGCCAAGAAAGCAGTTAACTTATTAATGCAGCGAAGGAAAAAACACGAAATAGAAGAAATTGTAAATAACATTCATGATTGGTAAATGTTAGCAAATCAGTTTGAGAAAACCAGGGAACTCCCCTGGTTTTTTTATTACTTATATTGAAAAGAATCGCACTTTTTTTCTTTTCTGGTTATATTACCGAATATTGATAAATATATTTATAGTGTTATAGCTCTATTATGGTTAAGGGGTATCCGTAATCGGAGGGAGGGTGCCTTTTAAAAGTCTTAATCAAGGGAGGGAAAATGAGAAGTGGAAGGAAATAGTATATTAAATGATATTGCTGAGAGGACTGGAGGCGATATCTATCTAGGAGTAGTAGGCCCTGTAAGAACTGGGAAGTCAACATTTATCAAAAGATTTATGGAACTAATGGTAATACCTAATATTGCAGATATGTACGATAGTGAACGGGCTAAAGACGAGCTGCCCCAGAGTGGTGCTGGAAAAACTATTACTACTACAGAACCCAAATTTGTTCCCAACGAAGCAGTAGAAGTAACAACCACTAATGGTTTAAGTCTAAAAGTAAGACTTATTGATTGTGTAGGATATGCTGTAGATGGGGCACTGGGATACGAAGAGAACGATGAACCTCGTATGGTAAAAACTCCCTGGTTTGACTATGAGGTTCCCTTCGAAGAAGCGGCCGAAATAGGAACCAGGAAAGTAATTAGCGATCATTCTACTATTGGTATTGTAATAACTACTGATGGCAGTATAAGTGATATCCCTAGAAGTAGTTACGAACAACCGGAAGAGAGAGTTATTGATGAACTTAAAGAGTTAAATAAACCATTTATAGTCCTGCTTAATTCTACTAAACCTTACGATAGAAATACTCTGGA
>CAYZYO010000126.1:0-5570 GCA_964482585.1 uncultured Syntrophomonadaceae bacterium
CTACTTCTTTCAGCACTTCTGTCCTATAGGCAGCAGCACACCCGGATACGGTAAACACACGTCCAACAATTCTTTGAGCACGTTTAATCAAGCTGATGATGGACGAAAATTCTGCAGTTTGCAGTTTTTCAAGAAGATTATTACGTTTTAAGGCCAACGGATTGCCTGTAACTGCGCCCAGCCTCGGTTGGGTACAAAATGGGGCTACAAGATATTTTAATGCTGAAGGGGTAAGGAGGGTATCAGCATCGATTACTACTGTTATTGAGGTTGTTACACTTGTGGCAAGGCCGTAATTCAAAGCCCGGGCCTTACCGCAGTTTTCTTCAAGATTTAAAAGCTGCAAATTTTTATTATAGGGCAGTATGCCCCCTAAAATAGCTGCTGTATCATCGGTGGAAGCATCATTAATAAATACCACTTGATAATTGGGATAGGATAGCAGCATTAAGCTTGTGCAGGTGGCAGCAATACTGGCCGACTCGTTGTAGCAAGGCACTAGAATAGTCACAGGCGGCCAAAGATCAGGCCAGTTGCTTTTTTCTTTATATGGTTTCCTTTCCCGACGCCACCAATAATAAACCCCTAAAATGACCCATACTACACTCAAAAAAAAAAGGATAAATAAAAACATACCAACTAAGAAAACTGTATACGCCTGTCATACTCCTTCTTCCCTCTTTCCTATTCCTTGATACTTGATAGTTTCTAAGATTTGTTTCGACAAGTGAACCACAAATATACCATAAAGCCCACGAGCAGTTATTGTATCAATGATCTCCGGGGTAATAACTTCTCCTTTCATCAATACCACCTTCCCTTTTTCATCTTTAAAGTCTTCTTGTATATTTGTACCGATAATGAGGTTTTGATGGGGAACATGTGTATGATGAGCTTCTATGTTTTCCAATGTAGCTGCTACCTCATCTTCCATTGACGTCTCAGAGGAGAAATAAGAATCGTTTGGATGTATTGATTCCATTATTAAAGGCAAGATATGCCGCCGGTTGTTTTTGTAATAACGCTGTTTATGATAATTGGCCCATAACAATACGCTGCAACTGAGTAGAACAGCCCACAAAAGTGTAATTATGCCGATTGCAACAACGGAAGTCACAGCATCAGGCACAAAAAGCTCCTGCCACCATATACGAGCCAGCAGATACCAGCCGATGGCCGCCAATAACCAGATGATGGCGAAAACGGACACAGCCCATGCCCCTATGGTTGCACTAATCATCAATCCACGGATGATTCCCCGTTTGTGGATTTTGGTATCACTTTCGTTATTTGGCATATTATTTATCCTTCTTAATCATATACTTCGATATAAATCCGCGCAAATTGAGCAATTTTCCCTCGGTGCATATCTTTCAAATTAATCCATAAACCTAAATTATTCATAATAATCTATTCCTTCTTAATTATTAACAACCCAATAACTAAATTAAGCTGAAAAATTATCCTTTCTATTTATGCGTTGTTAAGCTTAATACTTTTGATGTTTAATTAGTTATTATAAAATAAGAAAATAAACGCTTAATGCAGTCACCTTACTTAGATAAGTTGGGTCGAGTAGACGGAGCTTCGCGACTCCTTACATACATGGAATTTCCCTATGAACACTGGTCAAAATTACGCAGCAACAATGTAATTGAGCACTTAAATCGTGAAATAAGACGAAGGACTCGAGTAGTAGGTACATTCCCCGGCGGTAATTCGGCTTTAATGCTGGTATGCGCCAGGCTTAGGCATGTAGCCAGTAAGTCCTGGGGAACCAAGCGTTACCTGAACATGAAGCATCTTGAAGAGATGAAAAAAGCACCGCCTTCGCGATGCTCCTCTTAATATTAAAATCCAGGTTTGTTCATTAGTTTCCTTCTTCCTCCGCAACATCCCCAAAGAGGATTCTCATAAAGTCTCGCCTGCCATAAAGCACTCTATCCACATATACAGCATCATCTTCACAGCGGTAAAAAGCTGTATATTGCCCGCACACAAGGAAACGATAGCCGGGTTCAATGTTAAGATGGCGCAGGCTTTTGTCTGGGCGTTTGCCCTACCGGGGCCCTCTCCCTGGAGCAGAGGGAAGCCGACCCCTTTTCCGAAGGGGCCGTGGCAGACCACAAAAAGAGCAACGATAAAAACTATATTCCCCAGCACTGCAGCTTCTGCGAAGAATCAGAAGATAGCCGCTACCTGGTGCCCATAAAATCCAAAGGGAAGAGCCTGTGGGTTTGTACCCGCTGCCTTCCCCGCTTAATACACGGATAATTACAAGTCACCAAAATTACCAGGGCAGGTATAGGAACCTGCCTTTGTGCCTCTATTCCCCCATGCTGATTACTCAGGCTAAATATGGTACAATTACTAATTGTAGGATATATTTGGTGACTATCCACAAAAGGGGGAAGATAAAGTGAGAAAATTATTCAGCTGTATCTTGTGCTTATTGATTCTGGTACTGTCTATGCCAGGAAATGCTATGGCTGGAGAAGAAGCCAAGCAGCAGTTTATTGGGAATTACTTGAACATTCTCGATAAGAGTTTTAAAATGCAATGCTCTTCTTGGGAAAGCATGCAGCGCAATACCTTTACATTAAACTTAAACGGAGAGTTGACTGAAAGCAGTTACAAAGGCCTGGACGGCACCACGCTCAGTAATGTGCCCTGCCAGGGCAGCCTGGAAATCATAAGTAATCAAAAGGAGGGACAAGTAGAGGTAAACTTCGAAGGGCAATTGATGGAAAACACCCTTGATGGCAGCGTATACATAAACCAGGAGGGTATTATCATACCCAAGAAAACCCTGGAGGCGCTGGCCGTTCTTGATCCCACTTATGCTGAGCAATTGACAGACATGCCTGCTTTTCTGGTCGTTAAAATCAGCGAAGAGAATTGGGCCGTCTTTAGAGATTCCTTTACGGAAAGCATGGCAATATACAACATGAAAGACGAAATTAAAGCTTTCTACCAGGCACTAATTGATATCATACCAGCCAGCTACTTCTACAATAAAGATGGCTATGCGGTTATGGATCTTAAGCCATCCATACTCGGTTCAACAGTTTTCCTTAGCAACCTCAAGCATAACAGCCGGGATCTGGCTGAAAATTTTACAGCGCTTATGACCAAACCTTCCTATTTAAGCGATGAAGAATTTACAGCTATGAAACAAGAAATGGTAGATTCTTTTGTAGCCAGTATAGAATCGTTACAGATTTCCAACCTGAAAGACATAGAATTACCTTTCACCATAAACGAATTTCAGGTGTTAACCAAATACGATAAGATCGATACCTATGTTCATATCAGCTCAGACCTGGATGTTAAATGGGACCTTAAAATAAGTGTTAACAACTTACTAACCAGCAGCAACAGTTACTCCAGCCTAGTGGATATGGGTTTGCTGGTAGATTCCCCTGATTTTTCCCTGGACTTTGCTTTACATGGAAAAGATGAATCGACTGCCAGGAAAAGCAATGTGGATTTCACACTTGCCGGCAGTTTTACAGAAGGGACCCAATCAGCCGGTGGGAAAATAGATATGCAAATTCAAATGAACTTCATGAGCCAGGCCAGGATCAACTGGCCGGAGCTTAACGAAGAAAACAGCACGGTAATAGAATCGGATGAGTTCATGCCCTATGAGGAAGAATGGGATCCTTACCAATGGGAAGAATATGATGGAGTGAAAGTATTTATTTATGGCTATCCCATGTATTTTGCAGAAGGCCAGCCGGTAATTATCGATTCCCGGGCTCTGTTGCCATTGCGGGAGACCACAGACTACCTGGGCGGTGCAGTCAGCTGGACTCCACCAGATACGGTGGTACTGGGCAATGGATATGATGAAGATCTGGTTCTTATAATAAACTCCACCACCTACTATCAGGGTGAACAAACTCTGACCATGGATACTGCTCCGGTCATTATTGATGGACGCACCTACGTACCGGTAAGACTGATAGCAGAGTATCTCGGATTTACTGTGGAATGGGATGACAGCAGTCAATCCATTTTCATCAATTAATCTACCTGAAATATAACTACAGACTCAAACAGGGGGCCGTCACAAGACTGGCCCCCTGTTTGCACTGCTTCCTGGGCTGCAGTAAACCGATTCACATACCTGACATTAGGAGAAAAGGCTAACACCTGGGCAAATCCTTCCTTGACCAGGATTTGGTTAAACAACTCATCGCATTCCAAATATAAGCCAACATTATAGAGGTCCCCGTGCAGGGGACCTGGAATAAGCTAATAATTTTCTGCCAGTTCTTCGTAATACGCCTGGGGGTGCGCACAGGCCGGACACTCCACCGGGGCCTCGGTCCCCTCGTGCACATAGCCGCAGTTCCGGCAGCGCCACTTTGTAGGCTCTGATCTTTTAAATACCGTTCCCGCTTCCAGATTACTGAGCAACTTACGATATCTCTTTTCGTGCTCTTCTTCCACTTCAGCTATTTCATGAAAAAAGTCGGCTATTTCATTAAAACCCTCTTCACGAGCTATTTTCTCAAACTCAGGGTACATACTGCTATGTTCCTCGTTTTCTCCATCAGCTGCTGCCAATAAATTGGAACGGGTATCAGGGATTGATCCACCCATCAAAAACTTAAAAAACAATTTGGCATGTTCTTTTTCATTAAGGGCGGTTTCTGCAAAAAAACCTGATATCTGCTCAAAACCCTCTTTTTTTGCCTGGCTGGCATAATAATCGTACTTGTTCCTGGCCTGGGATTCACCCGCAAAAGCTGCCCAGAGGTTCTGCTCAGTCTTTGATCCTTTCAATTCCATAATCAATTCCTCCTTACTTTACTAGGTTGGGTCTTGTATATAATAGCTTAACCTCGTGGAGCAGGAACAATCCCGGAGAAGGAGGTTATCAGATGATAGAGTTTAAAAATGTAACTAAGAATTTTGGCAGTACGATAGCATTGAATGATGTCAGTCTGGTTTTCCCGCGCGGAAAAATAGTGGGTCTGTTTGGTCCTAACGGAGCTGGCAAATCTACCAGCATCAAACTTATAATGGGTCTTAACCGGCCTGACCAAGGTAGGGTCTTGATTGACGGGAAAGACAGGTGCAGGCAAAAGGCCTAAATATAACCCTGCCGTCACTGTTCAGCATGGGAGTATTATTATATTTGATGACAATTGCAATAATGGCTTACGCCATTGTTATCAGTTTCTTCAGTCAATTAGTGGGGAAATTAGTAAGGCATTTTTCCGGTATTATAACCCTTATTATCTTTCTGGCTACCTTCTGGCTAATGGGTAAATTTATGAACCCGCTCTGGCAGCAGTTGGATAACTTCACCCAGCATATGAACCAATATAGTTTCAGTGTTGCAGCATTTAATGGAGCAATAGGTTTGAGCACCTTAATTATCTTGCTCGGTACAGCCCTGGTGTTCCTGGCAGCTGTCCTGATTTATAATCACCGGATTGAATTATAACAGTAAGGTCGCGAATCGAGAATTACGGGGAATCAAGGTACCTGTCCCCGTGATTCTCGTGATTTATTGGTAAGCTTCGTCAACTATTATTACCAGTTCAAAGGGAAGT
>CAYZYO010000127.1:0-5538 GCA_964482585.1 uncultured Syntrophomonadaceae bacterium
TGTTGAGTAAGCTAATTATGCAAAATTCTCATTTAGTATATATTTATACAATGTTATATAATCATTGACCATTCTTTGCTGGCTAAACTGTTCTTCAACCCACCGACGGCAGTTTTCCCGGGAAAGAGAAGAAATCTTGTCTAATTTATCACATGCTTCATTTACATTCTGCACCAAAAAACCCGTTTTACCATTCTGGATTACTTCCGGCATGGAACCTTTATTAAATGCTATTACCGGAGTACCACAGGCCATTGCTTCAATAACACTCAGCCCAAATGGCTCATTAAAATAGATGGGATGCAGGAGGGCATAAGCACCGCCTAAGAGTTCATTGCGTTTGGATGGGCCTACAGAACCAAGGTATACTATATTAGTATTATCTATGTGAGGGCAAACCTGGTTATTAAAATAGCTTTTATCCTGAATTACACCTGCAAGGTATAGCCGCCTGCCACATTTTTTAGCTATTTCTATTGCTTCCCGGGTGCCTTTATCCGGGTGAATGCGGCCAAAATATAAGAGGTAGTCACCAGTCTGTGGGTTATAATCAAACTCTTTCATATTAATTCCATGATAGACTGTAGCTAAATAATCTAAATCAGGACTCCGGTCAGCATTACTTATGGAGACATAGTAATTGTCCCGGTTATATTCTTGATATACAGGTAGAATTTTACTGGATGAAAAGCCGTGAATTGTTGTCAGCATTGGTGTACTTACCAGACGGCTATATGAAAGCGGCATGAAGTCATAATTGTTATGAATAATATCAAACATATTAGCCTTCTCAAATAGATGGGCAATATGTAATGTTTCCCAAACCTTGGGATCAATATTCTTATTCTCTTCATAAGGGAATTGACAAATATAATCCAGATTTCCCGAAGTTATTGAGTCACCGGTAGCAAATAGAGTTACGTCAATTCCTGTTTCTACAAGGCCTTCATTTATTAAAGAAACAACCCTTTCCCATGGACCATAGTGACGTGGGGGTGTTCTCCATGCTATTGGAGATAATAAGGCTACTTTCATATCAGATCTCCTAATATTTAATTCATAATAATGAAATATTGATTAAGGTTATTTTAGCTATTAATTACCTAAGATGCAAGGTTTATACAATCATATTGATTATATTGAATTTATCAAAAATTCTCAAAGATTATCTTGGAAATTATTAAAAAAACTCTTTGTCTATTAATTCATCTAGTCATAAAAGGCAAATTTGCAGTGGTTGTCGTTTATATTAATGGTTTAAATCGCCAATTATTAATGTTTTCGACAAAAAAGGGCCCCTGTAGGACCCTTTTTTGAGCTATTAGTTAAATGCCCATCTGGGATTTGACCTGCTGAATATCTTTACTTTCAGCAGGTGCGGCAGGTTTATAAAAACCTTTCTGCTCCGCTAATTGGTAAAGCTGATATTGGAATTGTTCATCCGAGTTTCTGATCTGTTGGAGGGTCTGTCTTAACTGCTGATTAGATGTTTCTGTAATAACATTTTCATACATGGTTAAGCCTGATTTAGCACCTGAAAGAAGATCGTTGATCATTTCTTTATCCTGCATATGCTTGTACATTAACTCATCTCCTTTATCCTAAAAATGAAGTTAGCTTTTGATAGGTTTGGCTGGATGATTTTGCTGCTTGAGAAAATATTTGGCGGCACTGTGGATCTTGAGACTGTTCAGCATAGAAATTACACTTTCTTTCCATAGTCATGTGGGAACCAATCAGATGCCTTAGATTTTGAAGTTCTTGTTGATTTAAGGTCATTACTAACTATACTCCTTTCTAATCTGTATTGTGCAGTTACACATTAATAGATTGTGTACTTTTTAAATATTTATTCAATTTCAAAGCTTTCAAATAATGAATAAAATAAGATTAAATATAATGTCTAACATAAAAAGCTTTTTTATTAAAAATACAAAAGATGTAATTTTGATATTGACAATATTTTAATTGACATGCTAGATTATAAAAAAGCCAATTATAGATTTTGCTTAATTAGCTTTTTTAATATAGAACTATTGCATCTGTAGAGAAGAGAAGATTTTAGTCTGCGGTTGCACTGTTCCGAAGGTAAAGTGAAATAGTAAATTTTTATAAGTCACTTGAATGGTAAAAAATTAAAAAATTAGCTTAGATTTAATCACTGCAGCATATATTTATACCAACAAAATAACTCCGGGATGGATTTTTGTAGTATGGTTGGTATTCCGGTAGTACAGTTAATATAATTTAAAAAAAGGTAGTAAGGTAAGACGGTAGGAATAAAGAATACTGGTCTGGTTTCGTTTATCAGGTATGATGTGCACGAAAAAAGGCTGAGATTCTTGATATAACTCCTGCGGGGGTTTTTTTTGTTGCTAAAAATATAAAAAGAGGAGGAAGACAAGTGAAAGTATTTTTTTGTAGGTGTGGCCGAAGCATCAGGCCGCAGGTAGTAAGGAAGGGTTTAGCTTTATTGTTAGTATTTATGCTGTTGGCAGTATCAGGCTGTTCAAATCAAGCTGAGGAACTTGATCAAGGGCAAAATGAGGTAGTTGAGCTAAGATTGGCACATTTTTGGCCATCAACCCACCCGGTTGAGACTGAACTGGTTCAACCCTGGGCCAAAGCAGTAAATGAAGCAACTGGTGGCAGGGTAAAAATAAACAGCTACCCTAATCAAACCCTGCTGCCCTCAGATGCTACTTATGGTGGAGTAGTTGATGGTATTGCTGACATAGGAATATCCTGTTTTGCCTATACCCGCGGACGTTTTCCAGTACTCGAGGTATTTGAGCTGCCAGGTATCCTTTATAAGGATTCTAAAGTTGCCAGTATGGTAGCCTGGCAAGGAATTAAAGAGTTAAATCCACAGGAGATTCAGGATACCAAACTTATGATGGTAATTACTACTGGACCAGGGAATATATTTACTAAAGATCCAGTCAGTAACTTGGATGATTTAAAAGGTTTAGAAATAAGAGCTACTGGTTTAAGTGCTAAAACCCTGAGTGCTTTAGGTGCAATACCGGTAGCTATGCCTCAATCGGAAGCTTATGACGCCCTGGCAAAAGGAACGGTAAAAGCAAATCTTGGCCCGGATGAAATATTACAGGGTTGGAGACAGGCGGAAGTCACTGATTATTTGACTGAGACGCCCTTTTTATACAATACATTGTTTTTTGTTACTATGAATGTTGATAAATGGGAATCTTTAGACCCTGATATTCAACAAGCTATAGAAGCAGTTAATGAAGAATATTTTACCCAGGTAGCTGCTGGCCTGTGGGATAAACAAAACGAGGCAGCATTGAAATGGGCGGTTGAAGAAAAGGGAATGGAGATTATTAATCTGCTGCCAGAAGAAGCTGATAAGTGGATAAACTTAGTAAAGCCTATTCAGGATGAATTTATAGAACAAATGAATGCCCAGGGATTTGACGGGCAAAAAATACTTGATACGGTTAAAGACCTGGCAGATAAATATAATGAAGATAGTCAATAACCTTTGGAGGTACCTGTGATATGAAACCATTTACAAATTTTATTACTGGATTTAGCCAACAGCTGGATAAGATAGCCGGATTATGTATTGTAGGGATAATGGTGTTGGTAGTATGTAACGTAGTTTTACGGGCAGTTTTGACCCGTCCTATTTTAGGGACTTATGAGCTGGTCAGTCTTCTGACTGCTGTAAGTATTGCTCTTGCTCTGGCTAATTGTGCTATTAATAATGCTCATATTGCGGTCGATTTTGTAGTTGATCGTTTTCCGTTAATGTATCAGGCGATTAGTGATAGTATTATAAATCTTACAGCCATTATTTTCTGGGGGTTTTCAGCATGGCACTTAGGACAATACGCCAATAAGATGATCCAAAATGGAATAGTATCATCTACTGCTCAGATTCCAATTTATCCGGTAATTTATCTTATTGCCTTAGGCTTAATAACTCTATGCCTGGTTTTAATCATAAGGTGGCTGGATGCACTTAAGAATGCTTTTGCATGTGTTTCCATTACCAGGTCCTGGTTACTGGGCGAATGGGGAAATAATACCCGGAAGGCGATGAGATGAGTCCACTTTTAGTTGGGATAATTGGAATAGCTGCCTTTTTTACCTTAATTGCATTGCGGATGCCTATTGCTTATGCTATGGCCTTGATAGGATTTGCTGGCTTTAGCTGCCTAACTTCAGTTTCTATAGGGTTTAGTATGGTGGCCAAGGAAATCTACAGCACTTTTTCCTCTTATTCATTAAGTGTAATTGCAATGTTTGTGTGGATGGGTTTTCTTGCCTATTATTCAGGAATTGGTACTCGTTTATATATTTTTGCCTATAAGTTAATTGGACATTTTCCAGGTGGTTTGGCCATTGCTACCCAGGCAGCATGTGGGGTATTTGGAGCTATTTGTGGTTCCAATACAGCTACAGCTGCTACGATGGGGGCCATTGCTTTACCGGAAATGAAAAAATATGAATATGATATGTCATTAGCTACGGCTAGCATAGCTGCTGGTGGAGTCTTAGGAGTATTGATACCACCAAGTGTCATATTTATTGTTTACGGAATGGCAACAGAGCAGTCAATAGGTGAGCTTTTCATGGCTGGAATTATACCTGGAATAATACTCATGTTCCTATATATAATAGCTATCTATATGCTTACTTTTCGCAACCCGGCCCTGGGACCTGCAGGCCCCAGGGCGAGCTGGAGGGAAAGAATCACTGCACTTCGTGGAGGACTAGGAGAAGTATTGGTGATATTTGGTATATCCATGGGAGGATTATTTAGAGGGTACTTTACCCCTACAGAGGCAGGCGCTATTGGAGCCGGTGGAGTTCTGGCGGTAGCCTTGATAGGCAGGCATCTTAACTGGGAAGAGTTTAAAAACTCACTTTTTGATACCACTAAGACTACAGCCATGATTATGCTAATGATTGCAGGGGCTATGATATTTGGGCGTTTTATGGCAATAAGCAGGGTTCCTTTTGAACTTGCGAACTGGGCTGGGTCATTAGCACTACCGCCTTTTGCCATAATAGGTATAATCCTTGTGATCTACTTCTTGTTAGGATGTTTTATTGATGCTTTAGCCCTGGTGCTTTTAACTATACCTATTTTTTATCCAATAGTTGTTAATACTTTAGGATATGATCCTATATGGTTTGGGGTGATTGTGGTAATGGTAGTTGCAATGGGAGTTATTACCCCACCAGTAGGCATGAATGTATATATAATTAAAGGAGTTGCTCCTGAAGTTCCCCTGGAAGTAATCTTTAAAGGAATCTGGCCATTTTTAGCGGCTATAACTGTATGTTTGATAATATTGATTGCTTTTCCCCAGATTGCAACCTTTTTACCTGAGGTTCTTACAAAATAAAAAGGGTTAAAAACATGAAAGATTATAAAACCGCGCTACTTAGCGCGGTTTTTTTAAAGAAAAATAGTAATAAACGTTTTGCAGGTGAGGAAAGCTAATATGAGAAAGACCAACTATAAAAAGTCAACAACCAAAACAAAAAATCCTGAGTGTTAAG
>CAYZYO010000128.1:0-5508 GCA_964482585.1 uncultured Syntrophomonadaceae bacterium
ATACTGGAGATCAGAGTACAAGTATTACGGTTAATAAATATAATCTATCTGTAACCTGGGGTATCGACCCTGATGCAGTGCAATATCCGGGTATAACCGAGCAGAGCTATGAGTTTACCCTGGAAAATACTGAAGCAACTGATCTGTTATATACTATCACGATTGCTATGGACTGGAATGAAGCTACTCCTGGTGTGGGGTTAAAGGTTCCTTTGAATATGGAGTTATATGTGGTTGATTCCGGTGAATCCCTTGATCCAGTTACAACTATATCCCCGGGAGGTATGTCCATTAATAGTATACAGACCCCGGAAGCAGTTATTATCGGTGAGGAGGAAATAAAATTCCGCCTTATTTGGGATTGGGGAACTGGTGACGAGGATAGGGATTACCGTTTTGCCAATAAGGCTATAGATGTCAAGATCGATGTAAATGCCGAACAGTATGCCGGACAATAGCATTAACCTGGATTATACCGGGAAAGGAGGAACCCTGGTTGTTCGAATGGCAGTATTGCCTTAGATATGATCGCGACTATGATCGAAGGCCCCGTAAAAGTGTTAAAAAAGGACTGGCCATATTTTTGGTGTGTATATTGGTTTTACTGACCTGCATGGATCCGATTACAACTTTTTCCCGGTATGTTGTAAATCTGCAGGAAGATTTTTCATTAAACACCAGCAATTTTTACTTTAATTCCTCACTCGACTCTAATATGCTTACATTCGATCGTGATGAGGGGTTTACTCCTGGAAATAATTTGACGGTAGCTAATTATTCAGACAGCAGTATCACCACTGATAACATTTCATATACTATAACTCTGGAAGAAAACTGCCCTACTCCAATTTTTGACCTTTATATTGAGGATGGAGCCGGAGGTAAAACAATCTGTTCCAACAATACTATCAATAGCAGCCTTAGCGGCGGATCAAGCCATATTAATAACCATATGCTTTATTTTGGGCTTAAGGATTCATCTACTCCAGCAGGCACTTACCCGGCCATTATTACACTGACCTCATCTGAACCTTATATACGCAGTTATAATTTCAGTGTAAACATCCAGGTCGAGTCATCATTGATTTTGATTGAAGGGACTGAAGATATATACCGGCCTGATGTTGAAATTCCCGAAGGAGAAATTATGGTGTTCAAAGATGAGCAGTATGCTTATTTAACGCCTGCTGATTTAGTTTCGTCACAAGTAGTAATTGATGAGGTGGTTGAAAATATGGAGAGACCTGAATTAATAGGGGGATCGCTTTATGTTCCGGCATCAATCGGTGACTTGTCAGTGCAGGCAAATCAGACTATTGACTGGGATGTATACGGGCATATAGTACTGGAACCTGATATAGCAATCTATAATCAAAATATTTCGGTCAACATGCTGTCCCATAATGGGGATGTAATAATGAACGGGGTTAGTATGACAGGGGGTAGCTCCAATCCGTATGTAGTGGACATTGTAGCTGAGAACGGGGGAATAGAAGCCAGCGGAACGGAAATAAGCTCTAAAGCTGATGGAAATGGGAAAATAAATCTTATGGCCGAGGATGATATTAATCTCAGTGGGGCTCATTTAGAATCGGCAGGTGATTACGGCATAAATATCCAGTCAACAACAGAAGGGATAAATGCTGAAGGTACTGCTATTGTATCAACTAATGGTAGTCCCGGGGCAGCTGTAATATTGCAATCTGCCGGACCGATCAATTTGGATGGTGCCACAGTTCAGTCGGCGTCCAGTGGCACTGTATCAAATCTAGCCTTATTGATTAAATCAACGAGCATGGGTATTAGCGCCCTAAATGCTACCATTACATCAACCAGTAAGTCCGGGGATGCAAACTTAATAATGCAATCTGCTGAATCGATCAATTTGGATGAAGCAGTGGTATCTGGCCAAGTAGCATTAACTATCAGCAGTGTTGGAGATATCAGTGCCCGGGCTGCCAGTATAACTAATTCGGCTTACGGCAAAAACATAAATATAGCCAGCAGTGACGGCCTTATTGACCTGTCATCATTGGCAGCATCTGATACCGAAGTATCCTCCAGCAATGGCAGTGTATATATCACCGCACATGGAGATATATCCATAATTGCAGCCCGGATCAGTGCTTCTACCTCGTTGGGTATGGAACTATCTTTTGAATCAACCGGATCAGACAGTATACTATGGGCAGAAGACGCAGATCTGACAGGAAAAACAATAATAGCTCAAAACCTTGTGGTTAACGGTGTTCCGGCTAGTGGTACTATAACTCTATCGGGACCCTAGTTTCGTAGTAGAGTTATAATAAACATAAGAAATAAAATTGGTTGTATTGAGAAAATCAACGGTTAATGTTTTGCCAGTGCTCAAGGGATTCCCATAATTCTGCCAGGGCATTACTCTTATCCCTGGCAGAAACGTATGCATTAAGCCTGGCTAGATTGATATCTATGGCATTAATCTCATTTTTTTCTACACTGAATTGAATCCAGGTAACTACTTTTTTCCAGGCACAGGTTAATTTTTCTGCGTTATCCCCGGCACTTTCCCATTGTTCATTTTTTATATCATCCTCAAGTGATTTTATGTGCAACATAAAGTTATCAGAGCTGTTTTCGGGCTGCTTTAAATAATCGCCGGAATTCATAAACAGGATAAACATAATAAGAATGACCGTTGTACCTAGATAAACCGCAATTTTCTTCACTTCTACCACCTCGTAAAAACTCATTCTGATAATGGGATGAAGATTTTAGCTATTTCATTTCATTAGGATTTTTTCATCTGTAGAGGAGACTTTAGTCTCCGGCCTGGTTATCATCCTGAGCCCAAGTTAAAGGAGCTAGTCCTACATATTATCTTTATACTTATCTATATACAGGGTGCCAGACCCGGGATTAAAGACGGCTAAAAAAACCTCTGAGGGGTTATTTATTCCCTGCATTTTAAGCTGGGCATCAAGCCAAAAACGGTCTGCACCGACCTGTTTCAGATTATCTGTCAGTACTTTGCCATTAATAATAAGCAGGGTATTTAATCCTATAGTCTCACTGCTTATGTTCAAGTCTTTATTTATTACTGGTTGAAATTCAGGTTTTAATAATACAGATAGCTGTCCATTGGTTTCTAAGACCGCTGATTGCACCTGGGTAAGATCGAATACCCCTTTATCCCGGAGCTGTTCTAAAAGATCCGATATGGTATAGCGTATGGTTTTCATAGCTTCTTCCATTATCTGGCCGTCTTTTATTACTACTGTTGGCTGTCCGGTAAGGTATTTTGCGGCGTAAGAAGATTTTAGGCTTATCCATTGCAAGATAAACACAATGGCGGTCCAGGTTATAAGGCCCACCCAGTGAGGCCAGGCCCGGCTGCTGAGGTCTACGGAAAGGGTGGCAGCAATTGAACCGATAGTAATACCCAGAACATAATCGAAGAAGGTGAGCTGGCTTATCTGCTGTTTTCCCAGGATGCGGGCAAAAACTAAGAGGGTAAAAAAACCTATTATACTTCTAACAAATACTACCAGGGCTTCATTCAAATTAAAACCTCCCTGTGTCCTGTGTATATACTTATTATTAGCAACCTATAAAGATTAATACTGTCGATAACAGCAGCTAATCACTATAACGTTAAACGGTTAGACCTGTAACCCAATTACCCCCCCATGCCTAGCAGGCACAACCACCGATGAAAATATAGCGGGTAATTAACCACAGATGAACACAGATTATTTTGTTTGTTTTGATAGGTATCTGAAACAATTTATAATATTTTACCCTTAACTCTGCAGTTATCCCTAATTCTTATACTGTACCGTATACTTATACTGTATCTTATACCGTAGAGGCGACTTCAGTCGCCGGCCAGGCTCCGTTCAGGGTGTCAGTGCGGCGACTGAAGTCGCCTCTGCGGTTCCTGCGGGTGCCATGGTTTTACCACAAAACGCGTGGGCGTGGCCTACTTATCTAGGTAAGGTGACTGCGTTAAGAATTTATTCTTGTATTAATACAAAATTTATCCAAAAATAGTATGGTTTTCCACAAAAAGCAATAGTATAATCGGGTAAAGTGTTTCGTTTTATGAAAAAATATGCTGGAGATATTATTATGGTAAAAGAAGGCCAGATGATAGGTGGAGTTGAAAGAACTAACCGTGAAGAGTTTAAAAAAGAAGCCCTGCAGGATCCAAAAAACGTCAAGGGGAAAAAGGGAGATATTATAGTAAAAAACGGGTTAGCAGCTGACCAACCTTTTCCTATTTCAAAGAGCATAGCGTCAGCTGAGAAAAGTGAGTTGGGTAGAATAGATATTGATATAGAACTGCTTAAACTCATCCCACCTCCGGTTATTCGTATGCATAAAGTCCTACCAATAAGTAAGGATCGAAATACCATTACCCTGGCTATGGCTGATCCTTTAAATCAAAGAATTATCGATGATATAAGAATGGCAACGGGATTAGAAGTAATACCGGTCCTAGCCGATAAAAAGGATATCGAGATTGCTATTCGCCAGATTTTAGCCTTTAAGATAGATCCCAATATGGTAAGAATTTTAAAAAGCTTAAAACAAGATCGGATAGGTGCACTCTCTAAAACAGATATGCAGCTTAAAAACATAGATGATGCTGCACCGTTTGTAGGTATTGTAAACACCATCGTAATCCAGGCAGTCCAGGGACTATGCAGTGATATTCATATAGAACCGGGCGAGAAGGATATCCGGGTGCGTTTTCGCCTGGATGGAGAACTTTATGAGGTTTTGACTTTACCTCTTAATACCCTGGGGCCAGTAATTTCCAGGTTAAAAATCTTGGCTTCAATTGATATCGCGGAAAAGAGGGTTCCCCAGGATGGGCGCATCCGCATGAACATTGAAGACAGGGAAGTAGATTTCCGGGTATCAACACTACCTACTATATATGGTGAAAAAGTAGTGCTGCGCATATTAGATCGGGAAAATGCCCTGATAAGTGTGGATCAATTGGGCCTGAGTATTAAAACCCGGGAGCGTTTACTAAGGTTGTGTTATCGACCGTATGGAATGATACTGGTTACCGGGCCTACCGGTTCAGGTAAGACTACCACCCTTTATTCGATTTTAGAAGAGATAAATAGCAAAACTAAAAACATTATTACTCTTGAAGACCCGGTTGAGTATTATCTAAAAGGGATTAATCAGGTACAGATTAATCAAAAAGCGGGGTTAAATTTTGCCAGCGGCTTGCGTTTTATTTTAAGACAGGACCCGGATATTATAATGGTGGGGGAAATCCGTGACCGCGAAACTGCCGAATTAACGGTACAAACGGCATTAACCGGGCACCTGGTTTTTTCTACTTTGCATACTAATAATGCGTCTACTACCATTGTTCGCTTAATTGATATGGGAATAGAGAATTTTCTGGTGGCAGGTTCAGTTGCTGGAATTATATCGCAGCGATTAGTGAGGCGTTTATGTATAAAATGCCGGGAAAAATACCTTCTTGATGAAGAAGCAGCAGTG
>CAYZYO010000129.1:0-5464 GCA_964482585.1 uncultured Syntrophomonadaceae bacterium
CTGGAAAATCGATTTATATCACCAAGCTTTTTACCATGACTTTTACCACAGCCCCTGGATAATAGTTCTCCCTTCTCCAGGATACTCATTAATTCGATTAATCCTTCTCCACTGGCAGCTGAAAAAAAGACTATAGGGCAGTTAAGTAGTTTAAGCATTTTCTGATGGTCAAACTTGAGTCCCATACTCCTCGCCCGGTCTATTTGATTAATTACCAATACCATCGGAATATTAAGTTCCATTAATTCAAAAGTAAGAACCAGATTCCTCTCAATATTAGTCGCATCAATAACATTTAAGATTAATTCAATATCTTTTTTTTCAAGTACTTCTCTTACAACTCTTGGCTCTTCTCCCGGTGAATATATAGAATATATTCCCGGTGTGTCAAATACACTAACATCTCTATTAACAATATTTATCTTGGCTTCAGTTAATTCTATCGAAGTACCTGAATAATTCGAAACAAATATTTTACTCCCCGATATACGATTTAATACTGAACTTTTACCTACATTAGGATTCCCAATCATTACAATAGCCATTTTCTTCCTCCAACTTCAATACAAAAATAAAATTTATTTATTTCTATTTTTTATACATTTTGGACAATAAGCATACAGCTTTAGATCATGATCAATGATCTCATATCCCTGCTGTTCTAAATAGTTTTCTAAATCATGCAGCAGATCCTCTTTTACTTCGATTATCTCTCCACACTCCATGCATATAATATGGTGATGTTTAGGCCTGGTATTATCTAAAAGTTCATAGCGATATTTATCTCCCTCAAACATGGTCTTGTATAAGATCTCCATTTTAGCTAACCTTTCTAATGTTCGATAAACAGTAGCAATTCCAATATTCGGCAGTTTGTTTTTAGCCTGGTATAATACTTCCTCTGCACTCAGATGCTTACCCTTATTATTGTACATTACTTCAAGTATGACCGCCCTTTGGTCTGTTATCTTATAATTATTAAGAAGCAATTTCTCTTCGATTGACTTTTTATTCATAGCTTCACTTCCTTGATATTGATAATCATTATCAAGGATATTATACCGCATCTTTAGAACTATTGCAGTATAATTTTAAAAAAAGTTTTCATTAAGGATATAAAGGAGCAGTTTAGCTGCATCTTAAAAGGTGAAAGTTAAGGGCCGGTTCTTTTGCTTCCTTTGGCGGGTTGAAACCAGAAAAACAAGATGGAAGCAGAAAAACCGCCCCCGCTTCCACCTTGCTCTCTAGCTTTCTAAATGGCTGGTGTTATACTGCTGTTTACTGCTGGATTTAGCCAGCATACCGGCAATCAGAGCAGTAATTGGTACCGCAAAGATCAGGCCAATACTTCCAGCAAGTGCTCTTACTACTTCAGTGGCTATCAATTCAGTATTGAATATCTGAATGCCCGGTGTATTATATGCCATATACAGCATTAGTAAAGGTAGGGCTCCTCCGGTATAAGCCAGGATAAGGGTATTACTCATGGTTCCCATTATATCTCTTCCTACATTCATCCCGGCTCTTACCAGCTGAAAAGTATTAAGCCTGGGGTTAGCCCTTTTTACTTCCTCTACTGAGGAAGCAATAGACATGGCAACATCCATTATTGCTCCGAGGGCACCAATAATTATTCCCGAAAAAAGTAACCCCTGCATATTCACGGTAAAATCCTCAACATAAAGCAGCATCCGGCTCTCCTCGGTAGCAAATCCAGTCAAATGAGCCAAATTCCCCACTATTAAAGCAAGCAGACCAGCAATCACTACTCCTCCAATAGTACCTAAAGTTGCTGCTACCGATTTTTTAGTCAAACCTCCAATAATAAACATAGTTAAGAGAGTAACCCCTATTAACACCAGTATAGTAATTGGAAGTGGAGATAGACCTTTCATTAATGCCGGTAACAAAATTTTATATATAGCAAGAACCGTAAAGCTTAAAGCTACCAGAGACTTCAATCCTTTAACGCCTCCGATAACAATTAAAACAATTGTGAAGCCTATTATTAAATAACTTAAATATGAATGCCGGGCCATATCAGATATATATGCCTCAAGAATCTCTCCATTTTGTTCGGTTATATAAAGAATAACCTTATCCCCCGGTTCAACTATTATGTCCCACCCAGCACTACCAGATAGGTTATTCATAGCCTCCATTACCTGTCCTTTGTGTTTGCCAGTCAACATTTCAACGGTAATTAACTGCTCCTGAAAAAATTGTTCTTCACCTGGTTCTATTTCCCCAAGGGTTTCAACTTTGATTACCCGGGCTTTTTCATAGTGCTCATTTATATCAACCTGGTTTTCCTGACCGGGTGCTTCTTCCTGCGCTAGAACGTTAACATTAAACTGAATCATGAAGACACCTATTAACAAAACCAACAATATAGCCTTAATTTTATCCATAGTTTCCTCCTTAACCGCAATATTTAATATTTTAACATAAACCTGCAAGTTAAAATTGCAGGAATTTACTGCTGTTTGGATATTTTATTTCCAGCAATATCTGGAAAATACTTCTACAATGCCTTAACGTCTCTAAAACATTACGCGCTTCTGCCTGTACATTAAAACCGGTCTTACTTACTAGAGTATGTTTAACGCATTGCTGCTACCACTTTTTATCAGCTTTTTAATTAGTTCTCCTCATAATTTCTATTACCTCACAAAAAAAGAGCCGGATATAGTACTGTCATAATGACCGTATCCGGGCTCCTAAGTTTAGATTAGTGTTGAAATCCTATTTCTTTCGATTATCTTTTATTTTTGCATCTTTATGCAGATTTTCCAGGTAATCGTTAAACACCTGGTATTCTTTTTCCTGTTGCAAACCCAGCACTATTTCATCTTTTGCTTCGTCAAAGGTTTTAGTTTTTTCTTCTTTCTTCTCTCCAGCTTTTATTATATGATAACCAAAATCCGTCTTAATTGGTTGTTCAGTAATTTCTCCTGGTTTAAGCTTTAAAGCGGCATCCTTAAATTCCTCTGCAAATTCAGTAGACTCATTGATTATTCCCAGGTCTCCGCCATTATCTTTACTGGGGCAGGTAGAATACTCCCCGGCAAGCTTGGCAAAGTTTTCCCCTTTGTTTATTCTGGTTAAAATATCTTTCGCCTGGCTTTCATCACTAACTAAAATATGAGATATTTCAATACCTCCAGGCTCCTTAAAAGAATCCGGATTATCATTATAGTATTTTTCTGCTTCATCTTCGCCGACCTTTACGTCTGAGGTAACCTCATTATAAAGCTTCCAATATATCTGCTGGGTTTCTATCTGCTTACGAAGCTGCTGTTCATTTAACTCTAGTTTTTCTAGAAACTGTTTATAGCCATCTTTGTTATCCTGGGTTTGGCTTTCTTTTATATAATCCAGGTCATTATCTATCTCTTCTTTACTTATCTTGATTTCTCTTTTATCTGCTTCCTGATGCAGTATACTCTGCAGTACCAGATCATTAAAAGCCTGCTCTTTTAATTGTTCAATAACATCCTTATTTGCTTTTTCATCCAGAGATGCTGACTGCTGAGATTCATAGTTAAATTTAATAATATTGTACTGCTGATCATATTCCAGCCGGTTAATAGGGTCTCCGTTAACTTCTCCTATAACATCATCCGCTTTTGGGGAGCCACATCCCCAAAAGATTATACTAGTAAAAACTAAAAACACAATAATTAAAAGCTTTTTCATACCTGTCTCCTCACATTAAATTTAAATGCAATTATACCATACTTTTTTCAATAAAAAAAAATAGCTGTTAATTTAATAATGCTTATTAAATGATACCTATTGTCTGAATTCCCAGTTCTTATATTGAATCCATTGGGAAAAGCATTATTTATACGTCATTTTTAGTTGGAAAGTAGAAAAAGGACGTACTTTTGTAGAGGGTCGTTACTATCCGGCGGGCCGGAAACTAAAGTCTCCGATCAGCCACAATTCAGGGGTCAGGGCAGCGACTGAAGTCGCCTCTATAATTCTATCCGGTTGCTGTGGTTTTTCCAAAACGTCAGTCGTGGTCAATTTATCTAAGTAAAGTGACTGCATTAAGCGCGTTTATTTTCGTACAATCAATATTAAATAATCAACACGTAGAAGGATTAACCGTCCCTCTACGCATTAGCATCAATCTTTAAACAACGCCCTGGGCCTTCATAGCTTCTGCGATTTTCAGAAAACCGGCAATATTGGCCCCGGCAACCAGATTATCTTCCATGCCATATTCCCGGGCAGCTTTACTGGACTTTTTGTATATATTTATCATTATATCTTTAAGTTTATTATCTACTTCCTCGAAG
The DNA here is from genome assembly GCA_964482585.1 of uncultured Syntrophomonadaceae bacterium. Lineage (GTDB taxonomy): Bacteria > Bacillota > Syntrophomonadia > Syntrophomonadales > Syntrophomonadaceae > CAYZYO01. The sequence continues at coordinate 4,308 of CAYZYO010000129.1, forward strand.
GTCCATGAATATCTCATGCTGTTTTGGGACATCTCCAGGGCAGAGACTGCTACCCCACCCGCATTTGCTGCCTTTGCAGGGGCAAAGAGAATATTGCTCTTCTGGAAAACTTCAACCGCTTCCGGTGTTGAGGGCATATTAGCTCCTTCTCCAACAGCTATGCACCCATTCTGTAGTAGAATCTCAGCATACTGGGCATCTATTTCATTCTGGGTTGCACAGGGAAGAGCAATATCACAAGGTATTTTCCAGATATCAGAACAACCTGGTACATAATGTGCAGTTTTATGCTCATCAGTATATTCTTTACATCTTCCCCTTTCAACTTCTTTTATACGCCGGATTGAATCAAGGTTAATTCCATTATTATCAAAAATATACCCGTTAGAATCACTTATAGCAATTACCTTGGCTCCTAATTGCATAGCTTTTTGAGCTGCATATATAGCCACATTGCCTGAACCGGAGATAACAACGGTTTTCCCATCAAATGACTTGCCTTTAGCTTTCAACATTTCATCAACAAAATAGACTAGCCCATAACCAGTAGCTTCTGTCCTTGCCAGACTTCCACCCCAGGCAATACCTTTTCCGGTTAAAACACCTTCATAAATATTACTGATTCTCTTATACTGACCAAACATATATCCAATTTCACGCCCGCCAACACCAATATCACCAGCCGGGACATCAGTATCAGCACCAATATATCTGTATAATTCCGTTATAAAACTCTGGCAGAACCGCATAACTTCTCCATCTGACTTACCTTTAGGATCAAAATCACTCCCGCCCTTGCCTCCACCAATTGGCAGTCCTGTGAGAGAATTTTTAAAAATCTGTTCAAAACCTAAAAATTTAATTATACTTATATTGACCGATGGATGAAATCTTAGCCCACCTTTATAAGGACCTATCGCACTATTAAATTGTATCCTGAATCCACGATTCACCTGAACTTCTCCATTGTCATCCACCCATGGTACACGAAAAACCAGCTGCCGTTCCGGTTCTACAAGTCTTTCCATAACTCCGGAATTAATATATTCCGGGTGTTCTCCCATGACCGGTTCTAACGATTCCAAAACTTCTCTTACCGCTTGATGAAATTCAGATTCGCCCGGATTTCTCTTAACTACTCTCTCCATTAGCTCTTG
>CAYZYO010000130.1:0-5440 GCA_964482585.1 uncultured Syntrophomonadaceae bacterium
TAAATAATAGGGGCTAAGATTTGCCGCCTGTGCGACTTTGCCAATATCAAACTCATGCAGCCAATTATTCCGCAGGTATTCCTTGGCTTTAATAATGCTTTCCTTTCCCCTATATACTCTCCTGGTAATCAGGATTACGACTACATATAATAATTGCCCATGGTCATTTAATATAGGAAACAATGTGGCATCCTGATACGCTGCGTCAACATGATAACATTCCGTGTTATATAATTCTTTAATGGTTTTAAACGGGACTTCCACATCTTTTACATGAACTACTTCGCCATTAAAGGCTTGTTGTACTGCTTCAAGAAGCCCGGCCTTGGTTATATCGGGGTCTTTAATTATATTATAACTACCGATAACCATTTCCCGACTGGGGACTTCATACTCATCAAGCAATGCTGAATTAACCATCACTGACGTCCCGTCCGGCGAGTGAACTTGAATAGGGTAAGGAAAAAACTCAATGATTTTGAAAAAGAGCTCCTCATTTTCTAAAATATCCTGAAAGGAAGTATGCAGTTTTTCCAGCCTATCCTCCGCATTATCCATTTGGTCCACCCTGGATTCAGTATTTTCAGCAGGATAGGAACCTGGCTTTTGAGCTTTCATAAGCGTAGCTCCTTCTAAAAATACCATGGAGTAGCCCGTCATACAATGGAGCAAGCATCCGTCCGGGCTCTAAGAAAAAAGATCTTCTATATAATATTATACAGGTGTTATAAACTTGAAACAATTAATTCAATCCTAATTCTTCTTACCCTGGGAAATTTATAAATTATTACCTACACACGATTACCGCAGACCCAGTCATGGCAAATGTTATACAACTTCCGGCTAAATCAATAAAGACAGGACACTAGTGTTAATAGCTTCCTGGAGCTTGAAACCTCTCATTTATTAAATGAACCTCAGGCCCTCCCTTAAATGCTAAATAGTGAATTATTTCCGGAGAATCAAATACAATACCGTGTTCCCGGGTAGTAAAAAGCGGGATTAAACTTCTCACCTTAATCTAGTAAGAAAATAAATGCTTAAAATACAATCACCTTACAGGATAGAACCGTAGAGGCGACTTCAGTTGCCGTCCCGGACACTCTGATTTGCGGCTGGTCGGCGACTGAAGTCGCCTCTACAGTATGAGATACGGTATAAGAAAAAGATACGGTCCTGGAGCTCTTTATTATGCCACCATGAAGAAAAATTGCCTTTTTGGATCTCAATATTGGTCCGATTAATCGATAAAATGTGATCTATGCAGTTATCCAGAAACGCCCGGTCGTGAGAAACCAGTATGAATCCATGCTTGCCACGCAGGTAGTCGCTTACAATCCTTCTACCGTTCATATCCAGATGATTGGTAGGCTCATCTATAAGCAAAAACCCATTTTCCTTAAGGAACAGCCCCGCAAGCAGCACCTTGGTCTGCTCGCCGTTAGAAAGCGTATAAAACGGACGGTACAGTACATCGTTGGAAACTTTCAGCAGATTAAGTTCCCGGATAAGCTGCCATTCCTGATAATCATTAATAATAGTATTAATTACTTCAGCCGTATCCATCTGCTCATCCTTCACTTCGTAAGGAAAATATTCAAAGGATACGCTGGCTGATATACTGCCGCTGTAATCGAATCTCCCCATCAAAAGAGTCAAAAAAGTGGTTTTCCCGCGGCCGTTTCTTCCAGTAAAACCAAGCTTCCAATCAGTATCAATCTGGAAGCTGACATTTTCAAAGATGTTTTCAAATCCACCATCGTAGCTGAAGGTAAGATTGTTGACATTTATAAGTGACATGGTGCGTTCCCCCTTATGCAGAAAATAACAAGAGATGCAGGAAAGCTGATTCCTCCATCTCATAACAGCACAACATTAAACACCATGTTAATAGCAATAAACGTTAAGCCGTGAGTTTTCAGATGCATCAACTATCCTGCGCCGACACAACAAAACAAGCATTATGCAATGCCGGTTGACCTGTTGTGCCATTATATCAACAGCAGGAAAATTAGCGCATCCTTCCAACTCCAATCTTAAATAGTTTTATATATTATAACATAAACCTATATAAAAGGCTCCCCCTGAGTTACCTGCCCTTGCGTTCTCCTGGTAATTTAAAACCACCCAATAATTAGATTAATGCTGCTTATGACATATCTTAATATTATTGGGTGGTTTTCATTTGACTAATGTCTTTTTATGTTTAATGCACCTCATAATGCTTGTTACCAGTTCCTTAGCCATTTTACCTGCTTAAGCTCTTTTTTATCCTCCTCAATTTTATAAGGAATAATTCTAGCCATTTAAGGCAGAATAAAGGGAAATCCCTTTTCGGGAAGTGAAGTGATAGTGACTGTGATTCTTTCCAGTAAATATCAACAGCCCATGGAACAAACCGAACTTAACGAAAACGCTAATAGTAAAACTCAACCTCACTTCCAGGGGGAATATCAGCATGATCCATAAAGAAACCATCCAGATATCAGGGATGAGTTGTGCAGCCTGTGCTGCCAGGATAGAAAAAGGATTAAAACAGATCAAAGGTGTTCAATCGTCGAATGTGAATTTTGCCATTGAACAGGCAACGGTTGAATATGACGATGAATTGGTTGAGCCTCGGCAGGTAGACGAAGTAGTCAAAAACCTAGGTTATAAAGTAGTTCGCGAAAAAGCCAGTGCCGGTCCAATCAATTTAAAGATATCCGGCATGTCCTGTGCCAGCTGTGCATCCCGGATTGAGAAAAAACTGCAGGGTATAGAGGGTGTAGAACAGGCTTACGTAAATTTGAGTGCAGAACAAGCCCGGATTTTATATCAACCAGATAAAGTTGATGATCAAAAACTAATCGCATCCATTCAAGAATTGGGATATAAAGCCGACCTAATTAAAGACCCGACTGGTCAGCGTTATGAAGAAGATGAACAAAACGAGATACGCATCCTAAAACGTTTAATGACAATCTCTATAGTTTTGACCTCCCCCCTGGTTCTGGCTATGATATTCACCCTGCTCAAAATTGACATTCACTTTTTATTCCTCATGCATAACCAATATTTCCAGTTGGCAGTTGCAACACCTGTGCAATTTATTATTGGCGCTCGCTTTTACACAAAGTCTTATTATGCCTTAAGGTCGGGAAGTGCCAATATGGATGTACTTATAGCCATGGGAACGTCAGCAGCCTACTTTTTCAGCCTTTACAATGTTTTGTTCGTCACCGCCCCTCCCGGGATGATGAAAAACCTATATTTTGAAGCCTCAGCCATAATCATCACCTTAATTCTACTGGGAAAATATTTAGAGGCAGTGGCCAAAGGGAGAACTTCGGAGGCAATTAAAAAGCTGGCCCAGCTACAGGCCAAAACAGCCCGGGTAATACGTGACGGCAAAGAGGAAGATATTGATATCGCCAAAGTTCAATTGGGGGATATTATAATCGTACGGCCGGGGGAGAAAGTGCCTGTAGACGGTAAAATAACTGAAGGCAATTCAGCCCTTGATGAATCCATGCTGACAGGTGAAAGCTTGCCTACTGATAAGAAGGCAGACGACCAGGTTTTTGGAGCCACTATTAATAAATATGGAACCTTTAAACTCGAAGCTACCAGGATAGGCAAAGATACTGCTCTTGCTCAGATTATTAAAATGGTAGAGGATGCCCAGGGAACAAAAGCTCCCATCCAAAAAATCGCCGACCAGGTATCCGGGGTTTTTGTACCCGTTGTCCTGGTTATCGCTTTTGTTACTTTTCTTGCCTGGTATCTAGTAGGAGCAGATATTAACAAATCTCTCATTAGCGCAGTAGCGGTCATGGTTATAGCATGTCCCTGTGCCCTGGGTTTGGCCACACCTACCGCCATTATGGTGGGAACCGGCAAAGGCGCTGAAAATGGGATCTTAATTAAGGGCGGCGAACATCTGGAAATGGCCTATAAAATTAACACGGTAGTCCTGGATAAAACGGGAACCATCACCAAGGGGAAACCAGAAGTAACTGATGTGATTCCCTTAGGTGAAACAAGTAGGGAAAACCTATTAAAATTGGCTGCCCGATCGGAGAAGAACTCAGAACACCCCCTGGGCGTTGCAATCTACGAACGCGGCAAAACTGATTATGGCAACCTGGACGATCCTGAAGGTTTTGAGGCAATCCCCGGGAAGGGTGTTAGAGCAAAAATTAATGATCAGGAATTATTCGTTGGCACTCGCAAGCTCATGATTGAGCAAGGCTTAGCGGTAGAGCCAATTGAAGAACATATAAGCAGTCTGGAAGAACAGGGAAAAACAGCAATATTAATGGCTCTTGATAGTAAACTGGAGGCAATTATTGCCGTAGCCGACACCGTAAAGGAAAACTCCGCTGAAGCTATAACTGACCTGCAATGTATGGGTATCGAAACATACATGATTACCGGCGATAACCAGCTTACAGCCGAAGCTATCGCCAGGGAAGTTGATATAAAAAACGTCCTGGCCGAGATTCTACCTGAAAACAAAGCAGAAGAGATCGAAAAACTAAAGGCCTCGGGAAGAGTGGTTGCAATGGTGGGAGATGGGATCAATGATGCTCCTGCCCTGGCTACTGCTGATATTGGAATGGCTATGGGAACTGGATCTGATATTGCCATGGAGGCGGCGGACATAACCCTGATGAGGGGTGATTTAAGAACCATTCCTGCCTCCATCCGGTTGTCCCGCCAGACGATTAAAAAGATAAAACAAAACCTCTTCTGGGCATTCATCTACAACATGATCGGTATTCCCTTTGCCGCCCTGGGAATGTTAAATCCTATTATTGCCGGTGGCGCAATGGCCTTAAGTTCAGTTTCAGTTGTAACCAATTCCTTAAGTTTGAAGCGGTTTGACCCGCTAAAGAAAGGAAATAAAGCAACCCGGGTACCAGTTGCTATTAGAATGCTTAAAGAAAAACCTGTGTTTTCAAAAAAACCCTCTCCATAAATTTGTTGATAGGGAAGCAAGGGGGAAGCACAGGGTCTCTAGGAACCGTTGATAATCATACTCATCATAGAAAAGACTCTGTTAGTTGATTCCTCTTATAACAAATGATAAATACCGCTTTCACTCTGTTCTCTTCTCTTTTTGGCATTTCTTACCATAGCCTTCATTTTTGTCCATCATAGTAAGCATTAAAAAGGAAGCAAAAAAACGTCTAGCTTCCCAAGCTCTTGACAAGAAATATTATAATTAATATATAATAATATTATTATATATTAAAATAAGATAGGAGGCTTTTATTTATGGAAAATAATTGCTGTTCCTGTGCAGCGCTTGGCAGCCGCATTGTACTAAGTTGTTCGGGTGCATCTAATTTCGGACAGATAAGTAACTCCCTTGCAGTGGAAATGCAAAGCAGGGGAATGGGGAACATGAGTTGCCTGGCAGCAGTAGCCGCAGGTCTTGAAGGATATTTGAAAT
>CAYZYO010000131.1:0-5365 GCA_964482585.1 uncultured Syntrophomonadaceae bacterium
TAAATTATCCGGGCCATATAGTTGAGAGTTTTGCATAATTGAGAAGGATGCCAGATTTCTAATGATATTAAATAGCTATTATGCAAAATCTTCAGTTAATAAATGCAAGATTTGATTAATTGAATCTAAAAAACTATTTACATTTTAGATTAAATTAACCAATCAAGCAAAACTTTATTTATACTATTTGACATCTTTATAAATGAAGAGTAAAATCTATGTGTAAAGCATTATCCCTTTACAGAGGAGAAACCGATGTTAAAAAAAATCGAACATATAATAATGTTAAAGGATTTTTATGGACCATTGCTTACCGAAAAACAAAGGGAAGTAGTAAACCTTTATTATGAAAATGACTGGTCTCTTTCTGAGATTGCTGAACATATGAGTATAACCAGGCAGGCAGTATATGATCTGCTTAAGAGAGCCGAAAGCTCACTTGAAGATTATGAAAACCGCCTGGGATTAGCAATGAAGTTTATAAATACCCGGCAGCAGTTAGAAGAAGTGTATAATTTATTAAATTATAAAGAAAAAATAGATGAGGCAAAAGTGGAAAAAGCAGCAAAAATTTTGCGGGATATTTCCGAATCGATTTAATAAAGGAGAGGTACAGTGGCATTTGAAGGGTTATCAGACAAACTCCAGGATATATTTAAGAAGCTGCGGAGTAAAGGTAAGGTAACAGAACAAGATGTGAAAATAGCAATGAGAGAAGTTCGGCTTGCTCTGCTGGAAGCAGATGTCAACTTCAAGGTAGTAAAAGATTTTGTCAATCGAGTGCGTGAAAGGGCAGTTGGACAGGAAGTATTACAGAGTTTAACTCCCGGTCAGCAAATTATTAAGATAGTCCATGATGAAATGACTGAACTGATGGGGGGGGCGGAGAGCAAACTTCATTTTTCCTCCCGGACTCCAGTGGTTGTAGTTGCTGTAGGCTTACAGGGCGCCGGCAAAACTACATCTGTAGCTAAATTAGCCACAACCCTTATTAAACAGGGCAGAAGGCCACTTCTGGTAGCCTGTGATATTTATCGTCCGGCTGCGATAAAACAGCTGCAGGTATTAGGAGAACAGATAGGAGCACCGGTTTTTTCTATGGGGGAGAGTAATCCGGTAGATATTTCTAAGGCTTCAGTAGAATACGCCCGGGGTAATAATAGAGATATTATTATCCTGGATACTGCAGGGCGCCTGCACATAAATGAAGAACTAATGGGTGAACTAAAAGACATCAAATCAGCCGTTCAACCAGAGGAAATTCTTTTGGTGGTTGATGCTATGACAGGTCAGGACGCAGTTAATGTTGCCGAGGCTTTTAACTCTGACCTGGGACTAACCGGTATTGTTCTTACCAAATTGGACGGGGATACCCGGGGTGGAGCAGCACTTTCAGTGAAAGCAGTTACCGGATGCCCGATTAAGTTTGTAGGAACAGGAGAAAAGCTTGATGCTCTGGAGACATTTTTCCCCGACAGAATGGCATCGCGTATTCTGGGTATGGGTGATATTTTAAGCCTGGTAGAAAAAGCGCAGGCCAGCATTGATCAAGAAAAGGCCAAAGAAATGGAACGTAAGATCAGGCAGCAGGAATTTACCCTTGAAGATTTCCTGGAGCAAATGCAGCAGCTCAGGTCGATGGGGCCTATAGAAGACCTTTTGGGTATGATACCCGGAATGGGAAAGCAGTTTAAGAAAATGAAGGGGGATTTTGATGAAAAAGAGATTTATAAGATTGAGGCTATTATTAAATCAATGACCCCTGGAGAAAGAAATGATACTTCTATAATAAATGGCAGCCGCAAAAAGAGAATTGCCCGCGGGAGTGGAACTAAAGTCCAGGAGGTAAACCGCCTGTTAAAACAGTTTGAAGATTCCAAAAAATTAATGAAGCAGTTTACCGATTTAGGTGGGAAAAAAGGTAAAAAGGGTATGCCACCATTCAAATTTCCTTTTTAATAGTAAGCTGGAAAATTAATTCCTGATTAAAATGATGAGAAAATGCTGGCATTTTTTCATTTGATTAATAAGATAAAAGACGATAAATAGCGTATAGCTTTGTAGGAGGTGAGTATGTGGCAACGAAAATCCGGTTTAAAAGAATGGGTGCTAAAAAGAGACCTTTTTATAGATTGGTTGTAGCTGATTCCAGGTCTCCCAGGGATGGAAGATTCATAGAAGAAATAGGCTATTATGATCCGACAACCAGTCCAGCAACAGTAAAAATTGATGAAGAAAAAGCCATTAAATGGCTGACTGAGGGAGCAAAGCCTTCTAATACCGTTAAATCTCTATTACAAAAACAAGGGATTATAGCCAGGTTTACTGAAAGTCGCAAGTAATGCGGGGGGTGAATATAAGTGAAAGAACTGGTTGAATTTATTGCCAAGGCTCTGGTAGATAGCCCCGAAGAAGTACACGTAACAGAAATAGAAGGCGAGAGATCAATCATATTGGAACTAAGGGTTGCACCTGATGATATGGGGAAGGTTATTGGCAAACAAGGTAAAATTGCTAAATCTATTCGTACCCTTACCAAGGCTACCGCAGCCAAAGAGGGTAAAAGAGTGGTAGTTGAAATACTTAGATAAGGGCTAAATTATTAGCCCTTATGGTCCTTTTGTAGAGGGCTAAGATTAGGATATTATTATACCCTTAATAGCCTTGAATTGTATCATGCTAGAAGGATGATAGCTTGAAACCAGATGAACTCATATGCATTGGGAAAATTGTGGGAACTTATGGATATAAGGGCCTGGTAAGGGTTGTTTCCCTGACCGATTTTCCCGAGCGGTTTAAAAGACTCCAGAGAGTTAAAATAAGTAAACATGATAAAGTCCTGGAGCTTGCTGTTGATTCAGTAAAGCCTTATAAGAATTATTATCTATTTAAGTTTAAAGGAATTGAATCTAAGGAAGCAGCAGCAGATTATAATAATGCCTTTTTACAGGTTGATGATAGTCAATTATATCCATTGCCAGAGGGTTATTTTTATCATTTTCAGCTTAAAGGGTTGGATGTCTATGATACCGAGAACGGTTCTTTGGGTAAATTGAAGGAAATAATCGAAACCGGGGCAAATGATGTTTACGTTATTAGTTCGGTAAAATTTGGCACTATTCTGATTCCTGCAATAAAGGATGTTATTATTGATGTGGATCTGCCCAAAAATAAAATGTGGGTAAAACTTTTACCCGGGTTACTTAATATTGAAGAGTAAGCATATGTTATTAGGTAATAAGGCAGAAAATTATTCTTCAACTATGGAGGTAATATGCAAATAGATATACTAACCCTTTTTCCGGAAATGTTTATCTCCCCATTTAATCAAAGTATTATTAAAAGGGCACAGGAAAAAGATTTAGTAGTTATAAATACTATTAACATCAGGCAATTTGCTGCTGACAAGCATCATCAGGTGGATGATTATCCTTATGGTGGTGGTGCCGGAATGGTTATGAAAGCTGATGTTATTGAGAGGGGCATAGAAGCAGTTAGAGCAGATGAAACCTGGCTGATATTTATGTCTCCCCAGGGAAAACCACTGAAACAAAACCGGGTTCAACAGCTGGCCAGTAAAAATCATTTAGCAATACTCTGTGGGCATTATGAAGGTATAGATGAAAGAGTCATGGACCTGGTTGATGAAGAAATATCAATAGGTGATTATGTTCTATCCGGTGGTGAAATTCCGGCTATGGTTTTAATCGATGCCGTAGTAAGATTACTTCCTGGAGTACTCGGGGGAGAATATTCTGCAGTTGAAGAATCTTTTTCCCAGCTTCTGCTCGAGTATCCGCACTATACACGTCCTAGTATCTACAAAGGTAAAAGGGTTCCGGATATTCTTCTTTCAGGGCATCATGAAAATATTAGATTATGGAGAACTAAACAACGCATTTTAAAAACCCTGCTGCAGCGTCCAGAACTGCTATTGGAAAGAGATTTTAGTGAAGAAGAAAGAAATCTGCTTGAGGAAATATTATTTTCAAGGAGAAGTAATCAGTGAAAAAAAGATCCCGGGTATATATTGGGCTTTTACATTACCCTATGTATAATAAACGTAAAGATATAATAACTACCTCGGTTACAAATCTGGATTTACATGATATTTCTCGGGCTGCCAGAACCTATGATGTTGATGGATTCTTTGTTGTCCATCCTTCAGAAAACCAGCACAATTTAATAAAAGACATTGCAGTTTACTGGCAGGAAGGGTATGGTGGTATTTACAATCCCGATAGAAAAGAGGCTTTTAGTCTTCTTACAGTGACTGAAGATTTAAAGCAAGTAAAAGACTATATAAAAAAAGAAACCGGAACCGATGTATATACAGTGGCAACAGATGCTAAACTGCATGCTAACAGTATTTCATATAAAAAACTTAAGAGGTTAATCTTTTATGAGGATATTGTCTTATTAGTCCTTTTTGGAACCGGCTGGGGGATAGCAGAAGAGCTTATGCAGCAATGTGATTACATTCTTGAACCGGTTGAACCAGATAGAGATTACAACCACCTGTCAGTGCGCAGTGCAGTATCTATAATCCTGGATAGATTGCTAGGTCAATTTTGGTTTAATTAATAATAGTTTCTTGAGATTAATAATTCCTTGTGCTATAATATTTGCGTTCTGTGTAAATAAAGATGGTCCGCTGCATTAAAAAATGTATGAACATCTTCTGGAAGGAGGTCAGAATGGTGCAAGACATTATCAGGTCTATTGAGGAAGAGTATTATAAAAAAGACATTCCACGTTTTGGTCCTGGAGATACAGTTAAGGTACATGTTAAAGTTGTTGAAGGAAACAGGAAAAGAATCCAGATTTATGAGGGGACTGTTATAAGAATAAGAGGAGGAGGACTATCACAGACATTTACAGTTAGAAGAACCTCTTATGGAGTAGGAGTTGAGAGGACATTTCCCGTACATTCTCCCCAGATTGATAAAATTGAAGTAAAAAGAAGAGGAAAAGTCCGTAGAAGCCGGTTATATTACCTGCGGAAATTAACTGGTAAAAAGGCCAGGGTTAAAGAAAAGGGTAGATATTAAAACATAGATTGAAAGAATACCTGATGGGTATTCTTTTTTTCAATATAGATATATTATAAACTTACTTCCCGGTATTATACTGATAGAGTGTATGCTTAAATAGGCCATAATTTATGTAAGTAATGTGATCCTGGTACATAATACTGGATGCAAGAAGTAGCAGAAGCTCTTTAAATAGTCTTTAGTAAGAAAATAAAGGCTTAATGTAATCACCTTACCGGACAGAACCGTAGAGGCGACTTCAGTCGCCGCCCTGACACCCTGATTTGCGGCTGGTCGGCGACTGAAGTCGCCTCTACGGTATAAGATACGGT
>CAYZYO010000132.1:0-5321 GCA_964482585.1 uncultured Syntrophomonadaceae bacterium
TTCCTGTATGATTGTGTTGTCACACTTTTTCATACGGGAGGAAAGGAAATGATTATGCAGTAATTCGAGAAAAGAAAACTAATAAAGAAAAGAAATTTATGCTTAATAATAATGTGAAGAAAGCATTAAAAGAATACATAGAACAGGGATGTATTTCTAATCCAGAAGATTATCTGTTTAAGTCTCGTAAAGGATCAGGGCCTATTACTGGTGTGCAAGCATGGCAAATTTTAAATAAAGCAGCTAGTTCGGTAGGAATTAAGGAAAGAGTGGGGACTCATACGCTCCGTAAAACTTTCGGATATCATGCTTATCAGCAGGGTATAGATATTACTTTATTGCAGAAGGTCTTTAACCATTCTACGCCATCAATCACTTTGCGGTATATCGGTATCACCCAAGAAGATATTGACAATGTTTATGTGAATCTTAATTTGTAACACCACCTTAAAGCCTTGATGGGCTTTAAGGTGGTGGACAGACTGACCCCCTAATGCGTTCTAACAACTCATCAAAATAATCCTTGCCGAAAGATCTGCCACTTTTCAGCATATCATCGTTTAGTACAAAGCCTTATAAAATATATTCCTTCAATGTCTGAGTCGCCCATATTCTAAATTGGGTAGCTTTTTTTGAGTTCACACGATAGCCCACTGCAATAATAGCATCCAGATTATAATAATTTGTATTATAGGTTTTACCGTCATCAGCAGTATGTGTAAATTTTGCACATACTGATTTCTTATTCAATTGGCCCTCAGTAAATACATTTTTCAAATGTTTCGTAATAACAGACCCGTCAACATCAAACAGCTCTCCCATGTCTTTTGCGTCATCCCAAAATTTTCTTCAGCAAAAAAAAACATCAACTTTAATTTTGCCTTCGTCAGTTTGATAAAGGATAATTTTGTTTTCTTTTGACATATTATCCAACTTCGAGTCCTCCTTGTATTGCTATTACTTCTCTTGGCTACAATATTATTCGGACTTAACGTTTTAACAACCTCGTCCCCTGGACATCCAAACGATATATGGTATATCATTCTTCTCACACCACTATTATCCACCTGCCCGGCCGGAACCTAAACTGCAGTATTATCTTGATTATCTATAACGGTACCCGATCCGCATCCTCCCAGCACCAGACTGAACATTAATAGTATGAATATAAAGAAATAAACCCCCTCCTTCTATAAATACTGTTATTATACAGCGTTCAAAAATAATAGGGGTATAGATAGATTTACCTATTATTCACTAATGGTCTATCTCAAAATTTTTGCTCCTTAATTTCATTTACAAACATACAAATTATTCAATAGTGTCTGCAGTCCAACCTAAGTATCAACGTCAGACCCGCCCCCACTCTACCCTTATTCATCAGCCCATTGGAATTTAACTTTTAATTTATTTAGGTTTTGTGGGGGAATTACTTTTTCATGTTGAAGTCTTCCAACTACAATTCCCGGGGAAATTCCAAGAGATTTGGCAAAACCTTCGACTTTTATTGCACTAAAATAGGGATTAGTTTTTTTGATAAATTCCTGGAGTGCTTCCTTAGGAACTAAAAATTCTGAAGCAAAAGTATTTGCTGCAGTCTCTTCCTTTACATGGTTTTGAGAAATTCCTTCCATGAAAATTTCTCTTTTTTTAGATTGTAAAATATGCCCGGCCTCATGAAAAAAAGTAAACCAAAAATGATCATCGGTTTTGTACCGTAGACTCATTTGAATAAGTGCCTTATCTTTTGTTAACCAGCGTGCTACACCACTCACAGGACATTTGGGAAGCTCTTTTATAAAAACAACAGCTACCCCAGATTCTGCACACAGTTTTTGTATTTTAGACTCGAAAATTCCAGGATCTTCTATAGTTAAAAAACGTATTTGTTTTAGAGCTTTTGTGAACTCAGTTTTATCCCAAGGTCCACATTTAATTTTTTGCGCTTCTAATTCGCCTTTCCTTAACCAAGCGGTCAAAGCACCATAAGAAGTTTCAAAAGCTTCTGATTTGCGGAACGCTACTGCTATATTCCTCCATTTTTCTCTCCATGCTTCAATAGTTGCCACACCATGATATGATAATAATTCTTTAACATATTCAACTTTATTAGAACACTCATTAATCCAACCATAACTTACCATTTGTTTTACTGGAAATATTTTTAGCCAATCTAAGCTATGTTCTAATTCAGTATTTTCTTTAATTCGTGCTAAAGCTTCTTGATAATTATATTCGAGCTTAAGCCAGAAACTAGCTGGTACCCCAAGAACTTTTTCTAATTGAAGTGCTGTCTCTGCAGTAATTGATATTTTTCCGTTAATTATGCCACTAATTGTTTTTTTAGGTCTACCGATACGTCGTACTAGTTCAGCCTGAGTAATATCTAATGATTCCATTACTTCAAGAAGTGTTTCTCCAGGAGGTACTGCATAATCTGGCTTAAAAATATATTTATTTGCCATGATAATTCACCACCTCTAATATAGTAATCTCAGTTACTCTACTCTTATCTATACCACCGTCTTTTTTAATTGGTAATGGATCATTAGCAGGTCTAAAAACTAGACGCCACGGACCATAAAGATCAACAGCATATAGGTTCTTTCTATTTTCTGTTAATAAATGTAACCTTGTCGGTGGTAACCAATTTATTTGGGATAAGTGTTCAGCAGCATATAATTCTGCTAATCTTTGTCTTATTTTATTAGCTATTTTAGATCCCCATTTATTGTTCATTTTTTCTGCTGAATTAAATATTTTCTCATCTTTCTTACTTTTAAAGTATATCTCCATAATCATCACCTGTCAAGAAAAGTAGTAACGGTAAACGTTAACAAAAACTTTCAATTTGGTTTTAGATATAAAAAATAATATACTGAAAACTCCGTACAAACCAACTTCAACATAATTTATGTAGCTAAAAATGCGGGTAAATAAATGCCTTAGATTTTATCTGAACATACACCTGGTAACATGATTTCCCCCGCTCGTTCCCGTTTTTTCATTTGTTTATCTCATTAAAATAAACATTAAATAAGTACTCACCATTTTGAGTGCTTCAAATTTCATATATTACTGTTAATCTGGACATTCTAATCATGAGATTACTTTCTGAGTTTATCAGTTCAATCGCTGTACAATTTACCAGCCTAATGTTTACTTTTTTCCAAATATCAGGTTGCCAAGACCTTTTAGTTTTTTATTCATTATCTAGCATGATATTACCAGCAAGTTTTATTCTTTTTCGGTTACAGGTAAACCTGATTATAATTATGATATATATTAAAGCTTGGCCAAATCTTTTAACCACACTCCTGGCGGCATTGCGTGTACAATAGCATCATGATACTTGGGATCCCACGCTCTACTATCCAATAAAGCAATAATTCCACTATCTTTTTCACGCCTGATAAGACGTCCGCTGCCCTGTCTTAAAACAGTTAACATTTCTGGTAATAGTACAGTCTGAAAAGGATCTTTTCTGTTCTTTTTGGCGTTTTCTACCATGCGGGTTACCACAGGATCGGAAGGTCCTAAATGCGGATCTAAGAATACAGTAAAGAACTATCCATGACTTCACACGGAACATCGAACAAGGATCTATATTTAACAGTTTCTAACGGATCAACAAAATACCAAGTTTCAAGATCACCCTTTGCATCTATAACTGTAAAGCAATTATACTCATACTTATCGTGGTAAATAAGAGTCATATTAAATACATCTTCAGCCTCCAAACTAGTTGTACCTAGATTTTTAAAAGTACCTTTTACATCAAGATATGTTTTATCCGATTCTTTAATTTGATAATAAGAATAATAACCCGATGGGTTGGTTGGTTTTACTTTATCTCTAAACGTTGCTGAATCTACTGTCATCTCAGCCACTGAATCTGAATTAATCAATTCGCCGAATGCCAAGGGCTTATCGCTGACCTCAACTTGGATTGATGCTGTCCCTTTATTTCCTGAAGCATCAGTCAATACATATTTTACAAAATATGTTCCTTTTTCAGCAGTGTTTACCCCATTTTCGACTATGACGTTACTCAAGTTTAAAGCTTTATCAAAATTGTCTGATATTTTTATGTGCTGCAACGGATCAAACTTATCATTTAGAAAAATTGTTGCTTTACCAGAAGTAGTTATTACAGGGGGAACACTATCCTTAACTGTATAAGTGAAAGTTTTTGTATAAGTCTTTTTAGTATTCTTATTGGTAATACTATATTCAACTGTATAATCACCCAATTTACTTGTATCGATTTGGTTGTTAACAACTTTGATTTCATATTTTTCTTCATTTTCGACCATAATTAGCTTAACTGGATCAATATTTTGATTACCGGCTTCAATAATTTTTTCTTTTTGGGTTACATTTACAGTTACGCAACCGGACATAGAAAGTATCACTAATAACACAATAAATATGAGTACACTATTTTTAAATGTCTTCATTTATTCATCTCTCCCCTCATAAACTACTTTCCTTTCTTTGTTTTCACAGTATTCCGTTTTCATTAGTTTTATTTAAGTACAGTCCATATATTACTATAAATTGTCAAAGAGAATGGGACTATTGACATACAATCACTGTTCTTGTTAATTAGCTACATTGTTCATGGAATCCAGCAAGCCATAGATTTTTCTTAACCACCCCCACCCTTAATACCTTAAGTAATAATTATTTATTCTCAATACTCATAACTCTCAACTCCCCCTAAATAGACATTAGAGGTACCAGTCCCGAAAAATACATCAAAATATACCCTTAGATTAATTATCCTTCACGATAACCATAACTCATTATTCTACAGTAATTTTAAAATTTCCTTTAATATCCAGAAATTATGCTCTAGATAATAAAAAATTTATTGCTTTTTATGTCCAAAAGGCTCTAATAATATCGCAAGTAGATCCGTTTAACTCATGGCCACTTGCATAAAACCAGCAAATATTCGGAGAACAAAGATTATTTACTGAGTGAATTAAGAAATAATAAATCCAAGCAAAAATAAATGGCTCCCATAAAAATCAGAAGCCATTTCTTATACCGAGGATGAAACGAGCTTTCCTGCTCGTTTTATTCACTTTCCAATATTAAAGTATTTCTTTGGGTATTCGTGAACGGCGCATTTTGCAGGGCGACGAATTCCATGTAAAAATCATATATTGTGGAAGGTGTTAACTATACTGTCTTACTGTTGAGTTAACTGATCTTCAATCCCTTTCGCCTGTTTTATAAGTGTCCTTTTGATAAACTCAATACAACAAAGGGAGCCGGAAAAATAAGTTGACCTCCAAATACAAAAAATAGGA
>CAYZYO010000133.1:0-5316 GCA_964482585.1 uncultured Syntrophomonadaceae bacterium
CTGGTTATTTTCCCATGAAGGTAGTGCTCTCCAATTTCTTCTGCATACCTGCTTGGTTTTAATCCTTCAAAGTTCATAGAGGCCTTTACGCTGGCCGCTATTCTTTTATGATAAACTTTTGAAGCCTTAACACTGACACCGTTATGGGAAACCTTTGAAGCTTTAGCCTTCACTTATATCACTCCTTAGATATTATTATACTCATAATTAAAGGGGATAGACATAGTAACATTACTATGTTTGCGCTTAGCACTCACGTGAAGGCGAATTCCGCCCTCACGTTGGCAGGTACAAAAAGGAGTTAAAGTAATTAAGGGGTTTGACATCCCTTGGGACTACCAACACTAGGCTAGCAAATTGGATAATCTGTATTCAACACTACAAATGGAGTTATAAACGGTTTCCATAATACTTCCAGGTAATATAGTGATATAAGAGAATCCTGACTATGGTAGTATTCTTCTAATCATCTATTTGCTAGACGGCGTAAGTATACGACCTTTTAATTCTAGCATATCAGAATCGATCCATTCATCAAGCCCACAGTTCATAAGTTGCTGACCAGCCCTGGGAAAATACTGGCTAAGTTTTCGCCCAACATTATCTAAGTTCTCGCCACACGGATCAATAACTACAAATAGCGCCTCACCCAGCGGAATATTGTCTTCATTAGCATGCAACGCTGCCAATAAGCCGTTATCTGAGTCACATTCAAACGACATACCTATAATTACTACAAGACTGGACCACAGTAGAGAATTGAATGCTTTATTAGCCTCATAAGATTGTTTCCTGTAGCTTGCACTATAAGTTTCAAGAAGGAAAGGGCTACGATTTATAGATTCACTTGGCTCCACAGTGCCATTCAAATGATATACATGAGTACCTAGAAAATGCGGCGCATGTCCAGGTTGATTTCGCTTTATCCAAGCATTAACTTCTAGTTGTAGTAGGTAATCCCAGTTAGTAGTTATAAGGTTATGGTAATTACTATATCCAGTACTTTGGGCCATAAGGTTAAGTAGTCGCCGATAGGTTCTGCAGTGAACGGAAGGTTTTTGTATTTCGTCGCGAACGGTTTTAATTATCATGTTTATGTGTGCCTCGCGAGTAATTCTATTTTCGATTAAATCTTGTTTCCATTTATCTGGAACTAGCCAAGATAAACCATTAGCTATAGAGGCGCCTCTCCCGAAAAGCCATGAACAATGTAAAGTCAACAATCTGGCTCCCTTCGCAATAAGTTTTTTAGGGATTTATACGAAATCAAACAGAAACGGTCATGAATTCTCCTAATGATTGTCTCTCGAAGTGCTTCTTAAAAAATATACAATTTTATCCTGCAATTCAAACAATTATCAATCTCAATATCCCTCAACATATGAATGCAGGTTTGATCAATAACCCTACTTGCAGAAAGTTAACACGTATTGATATTATTATGATATAAGCGGTAGGTTTAATTTGCTTATATCATCATACGAAGGCTTAATATCTACAGATACCTTTGACGAAGATAACTAATATAATTATACTGTGGAAGATTTATGGTATTAATCTTCGTAGACATTCCGTATATTAGTTCTTGCCAAGTAATAGCTTTGAATTTAATTCCGTCGTTTTTCAATATATCAGAAAACTTCTGGATCTCCATATAATGTTGGTATCCATTTTTCCCGAATACTCCGTAGTATAGATATACAAGTGTGAACCTAGCAATAATACCACCATAGGTGTTTAATAACCCTAGTATATGCTTAATTAACTGAGAGCAATTTAATAGTTCGAAGCCACTATTGCCCCGGTTAACCTCTGTTGCCAAATACTCCAGGTTGGTCAAACTATAGTGTTTTAATTAGATTATTTAGCTGGTAAACCTACTAAGGACGAAACTCCCTTCAGCTACCTTAGTTCTCGATTGCAAAGGATTAGACAAGAAAGAAATTGCACTCAGGAGTTCATTGCCAATGTAATTGGTATGGACGTGGATGCTTATAGAAAAATCGAAGAAGGCAAACTCAATCCTTCTATGAAAATTCTAGATGAAATATCTTTACTATTTGATTGTTCGATTGATTATTTAACGGGAATGTCAGAAGATGATACAAACGCTTGCATACTGTTAACTAGTTTTAATGCTCCTGATGGTAGCATGATATCAGTTCCTAATCTACCTCCTCTACCAGGTGTAGATACATCGCGTTTCTATATTGCGCCTATCGTAAGCTCAATCAGGGGTGGTCCTCCATTTGATGAAGAAGATATAAAAGGGTGGATGTATGTTGATCCGGTTATATCCGGTGTAAATGAACAGGATAAACTGTTTTATCTTCGTATTACTACCGATTCGATGACTCCAAGGTATCTACCTGGAGACCTTGTGTTAATACGACAGCAGTCCACCATAAGTGATGGAGAAGTTGCGGCTGTATTAATAAAGGAGAAGGAGGCTTGTCTGAGAAAAGTCTATTTTACAAATGATGATATATGGTTGCATTCAACAAATCCAGCTTATGAACCTGTCAAAGTCAAAGCTGATGACGTATTGATTCTAGGTAAGGCGATATACCGATTAGGCTAGCAGGAGGTGATTCTATGTCAGATCCTAAACCTATATTAAAGTTAGTCCCTAAACCGGATCCAGTACCGGCACCTGAGCAGGAAAAGCCTAAAAAGCAAAGGCGCGGGGCTGGATCATATGAGCATCGAGGTGGAGATAGTTACAGATTGCGCTATAAAGGGAATAAGAAAACAATTCAAGCTCCCACTATAGCAAAAGCAGAGCAGGCCTTAGCCACGTTTATTGTGGAAGTGGACAAAAACAAATTTAGACCTCCAGCCAAAACCACAGTCAAGGATTTTATAGAAAAGCGCTGGATCCGTGACCATGTGGAAGTGGAATTAGCACCCCGAACCATAGAGATTTATAAAGATTATATCAATAGCCGAATTATACCTGCCCTGGGCGATCTTAAGCTGGACAAAGTTAAACCTGAGAATCTGCTTGATTTTTATGCTAATCTCAGAGAGGACGGAAGACGGAAAGAAAGGGGCCTTAAGTCCGGCCACAATTCAAAAGTATCACCATATCTTGTCGAGTATGTTTAGTTGTGCTGTTGAATGGCAGATTATTGAGCATAACCCTTGTGATAGAGTTAAAGCTCCTAAAGTACCAAAAAAGAAGCCTTTTAGCCTTGATGAGCAGCAAACTGTGACTCTATTTAAAGCCTTGGCCAATGAGCCCCTAAAATACAGAGCAATTACTGCCATAGCAACTTTCACAGGTATGCGTAAAGGTGAAATATTAGGCCTGGGAAAAAAGAATCTGGACCTGATCAATATTCTTATACGCATAAACCAAACTTGCAGCCATACCAAAGGCGGCTCATTCATCCAGCCAAGCACCAAAACTGAATCAAGTGAAAGAATAATTCCCTTCCCGGCTGAGATTGTACCGTTATTGGAGGCCCACATAGCGGCTCAGGAAAAACAGAGAAACAAGTGCAGTGATAAGTGGATTTCTACAATTGAAGTTGACGGCAAGATTGTTGAGAATGACCTGGTTTTTACCCAGTGGAATGGCAAGCCAATGCATCCAAATTCAATTGATACCTGGTTTGATAAATTCAGGACTAACAATAACCTGCCGCCAGAACTTACCTTTCATGGCCTGAGACACACAAATATTACTCTGCTACTGATCAATGGTGTTGACGTTGGGACAGTAGCAAATAATGCCGGTCATGCGAATAAATCAACAACTCTGAATACGTACCAGGGAAGCATACCTGCCGCCCAAAGAGCAGCTGCCGATAAAATGGGTGAGTTGCTCGGCGACCAGGTACCCGATCTGCTGAGTGGACCAGTCACTTCGAAGAGCAAAAAGAAAAAAGAGGATAAAAAGACCGCCAAGTGAGCCGATACTAATTGGTTTTAGTTGGCTGTCTTTTTGTGTAACTTGTGCCCAAATCAGTGCCCATGACCGATTTTGAGCCTGAGAATAAAAATAGCGGGGGTTCAAATCCCCGCTATTACAGTTTTCTTATGGTGGGCGCAGCAGGTTTCGAACCTGCGACTTCCACCGTGTGAAGGTGGCACTCTCCCGCTGAGTTATGCGCCCTTTTTAAATTACCTTTAGTCATTAATAGTGAATAATGACTTACTCACAATAGTCTGATTTCTGTTCGGTCCCACTGCGATTATTGCCTGCTTAACACCAGTAATTTCTTCAATTTTTTCTACATAGTTCTTGGCTTCAATAGGCAATGCCTCATAACTGGTAATACCGGTTATATCCTGCTGCCAGCCAGGCAATTCTATATATTCAGGTTCACATTCTGCAAGAGTGCTCAAGCTTTCTGGAAACTCATATAATAGTCTGCCTTTATAACGGTAGGCCACACAGATCTTTACCCGGGGAAACGTATCCAGGACATCAAGCTTGGTAACTGCTAAATCGGTAAGACCATTTAAACGTGTTGCATAGCGCAGAACAACTGTATCGAGCCATCCGCAGCGTCTTGGTCTGCCGGTAGTTGTGCCAAATTCAGCCCCTTTTTCTCGTAGTATTGCTCCATTCTCATCCTTTAGTTCGGTTGGAAACGGGCCTTCGCCAACTCTGGTAGTATATGCTTTAGCAACCCCCAGAACCCGGTTAATATGGGTAGGTCCAATTCCTGTCCCCACACAGGCTCCTCCTGCAATAGGATGTGAAGAGGTTACATAGGGATATGTTCCATGATCAATGTCAAGTAGAGCTCCCTGGGCTCCCTCAAATAGTACCTTCTTACCCTCCTTAATAGCGCAATGTACTATGTAAGAAGTATCTGCCAGGTATGTTTTGAGCCTTTCGGCCTGGTTATATAAATCATCAAGCAGATCCTGGTAATCAAAACCTTTCTCGTTATAGATTTTCTCAATAATTTGATTTTTATAACTAAGCTGCGACTTAAGCCTTTTTTCAAAAGTCTTCTTTTCAAAAATATCACATATTCTAAACCCAATCCGATTAATCTTATCGGCATAAGTTGGACCTATTCCTCTTTTCGTGGTTCCAATGTTGCTGCTTCGATCTTCTAGTTCATCAATTTTCTTATGGTATGGGATAACTATTGGAGCCCTCAGGCTTATTTTAAGTTTACTGGTGTCTATCCCTCTTTTTTCTAATCCTTCTATTTCTTCTATCAATTCTTCCATATCAACTACAACACCATTACCGATAATACACCATGTATCAGGATACAAAATACCCGATGGAATCAAATGCAGCATAAATTTTTCCTGCAATACCTCAACTGTATGTCCTGCATTACTTCC
>CAYZYO010000134.1:0-5242 GCA_964482585.1 uncultured Syntrophomonadaceae bacterium
AACATATAGAAATAATGATACGCCAGATGCTCAAGAAGGTAAGGATTGAAGATCCAGGAGATACGTCCATGTTACCGGGAGCATTTGTAGACTTATCAACATTTGAGGAAGAGAATTATAAAGTCATTGGTTTAAATGGAGTTCCGGCAGTCTGTTCACCTATGTTATTAGGGATAACCAAGGCTTCGCTAAATACTGATTCATTTTTATCGGCGGCATCGTTCCAGGAGACGACTAAAGTTTTAACCGAAGCAGCGATAAAAGGGAGGATAGACAATCTTATAGGATTAAAGGAGAATGTGATAATAGGGAAACTGATCCCGGCCGGAACCGGTTATTCAATATATCAAAAGACAGGAATTTACGAACCTGCAGAAGATATTGAAAAAACGAAGAACGAATAAAAGTATTAACGGTTTCAACCTTGCAGGGTAGAGTATAATAAAAATTTATCCAAGTCTTAGTTGACTGAGATGCTGCCAGGTGCTAAAATATCTAAGTGCGCGGCAAATAAGCTCTAATGGTGTATTGTCTTACAGTTTTTCGGGAGGAGGTAATACTTTTGCCGTTGGAAGAGCTTAAGAGCAATAAAAGGATTATTGGGACCAAGCAGGTAAATAAAGCCCTAAACAGGGGCATAGTAAAGAAAGTTTATATTGCCAGTGATGCTGAATCTCATATTATCCAACCTACAAAAGAATTATGCAGACTAAAGCAGGTTGAAGTTGAGATGGTGGATAATATGAAAAACCTGGGGAAAGCATGTGGTATAGATGTAGGTTCAGCAACAGTAGCACTGCTTGATATTTAATAGGGAAGGAGGTGCAGATATGCCTACAATAAACCAACTAGTCAGAAAAGGACGACAAAAAGAACAAAAGAAATCTACCGCACCAGCCCTAAAAAGCTGTCCCCAGAAAAGGGGAGTATGTACTCGTGTATATACCACGACCCCTAAAAAACCGAATTCCGCTTTACGGAAAATAGCGAGAGTAAGATTAACCAATGGCATAGAAGTTACCGCATATATACCTGGTATTGGTCATAATCTACAGGAGCATTCAGTTGTTCTTATTAGGGGAGGTAGGGTTAAAGACCTGCCAGGTGTCAGATATCATATTATAAGGGGAACTCTGGATACAGCTGGGGTTCAAGACCGTAACCAGGCAAGATCAAAATATGGTACTAAGAGACCTAAGAAAAAATAGAAGGGAGGCACAACATGCCTAGAAAAGGGCCTGTTCCCAAGAGAGATGTAATACCGGATCCGATATATAACAGCAAGGTGTTTTCCAAGTTAGTAAACCAGATAATGTGGGATGGTAAAAAGAGTGTAGCCGAAAAAATTTGTTATAGCGCATTTGATATAGTGGAAAAAAGAATGAAGAGAAATCCCCTGGAAGTTTTTGAGGAGGCTATGAAAAACATCACTCCAATAGTTGAGGTAAGGGCAAGAAGAGTCGGAGGAGCAAACTATCAGGTACCTGTAGAAGTTAGAGTAGATAGGAGACAGACTCTGGCTATAAGGTGGTTAGTCAGCTACAGCCGCAAACGTGGAGAAAAGACGATGGCTGAAAGGCTTGCGGGAGAAATTGTGGATGGCTGTAACAGTACTGGGGCAGCAGTAAAAAAGAAAGAAGATACTCACAAAATGGCCGAAGCAAACAAAGCATTCGCTCATTATCGCTGGTAGATCAGATGTAATATTAGATCATTAATATTGAATTAAGGTGTCAATGACTAACCTAATTTATTCATGTTGTTTTATTAAAATTCTATTAAAATTCCGGAGGAATGTTAATGGGCAAATCCAATTTGACTGCAATCAGAAATATTGGTATTATGGCGCATATTGATGCTGGAAAGACAACCACCACCGAACGAATATTATTTTATTCTGGAAAAGTACACAAGATGGGTGAGGTTGATAAAGGCACTGCTACTATGGACTGGATGAGGCAGGAACAGGAAAGAGGTATTACAATCACCTCTGCTGCTACTGCCTGTATTTGGAAGGATTTTATCATTAACATTATCGACACGCCTGGCCATGTGGACTTTACAGTTGAAGTGGAACGGGCACTGAGAATATTAGATGGTGCCATAGGCATATTCTGTGGAGTAGCTGGAGTACAACCCCAGTCAGAAACCGTTTGGCGGCAGGCAGATAAATACAACATTCCTCGTATTGCTTATATTAATAAGATGGACAGAGTCGGTGCTGATTTTTTCCGGGTAGTAAAGATGATTGGGGAAAAGCTCGGAAGTGTAACCATACCGGTGCAAATACCTATAGGGGTAGAGGATTCCTTTATTGGTGTTATCGATGTGATCAGGTATAAAGCCTATATTTATGAAAGTGATGAAGGTGAAAAATACCAGGAAAGAGATTTGAGTGAAGAAGAACTAATTGAAGCTGAAAGGCAGAGGAATTCTATAATAGAAAAAATATCGGAATACGATGATACCATTTTAGAGAGCTATTTAGAAGGTAATCCAATTTCTGCAGATGATATCAAGTATTCTTTACGAAAACTTACAATTGAAGGGAAGGTAGTTCCGATATTATGTGGTTCGTCTTTTAAAAACAAAGGGGTTCAAATGCTTCTTGATACAGTTATTGATTACCTGCCTTCTCCACTGGAAGTTCCTCCGGTAAAGGGAGTTAATCCTCAAACAGACGAACAAGTTGAAAAACCTGCAGATATCGACGAATCCTTTTGTGCACTGGCGTTTAAAGTAGTAACAGATCCTTATGTGGGCAAATTAACGTATTTTAGAGTCTATTCTGGCAGAGTTAAAGCAGGTAGTTATATTGTAAATTGTAAAGAAGGAAAAAAAGAACGCATAATAAGGATCTTAAAAATGCATGCCAACCACCGGGAAGAAATTGAAGAAGCATTTGCGGGAGATATTGTTGCCGGGGTAGGGCTTAAATCAACTGTAACCGGGGATTCCCTTTGTTCAGATGGAGCCCCAGTGCTTTTAGAATCTATTAATTTTCCTGAACCGGTTATTGATATTGCTATTGAGCCGAAAACTAAGGCTGACCAGGATAAAATAGAAGAGGGTTTATATCGTTTAGCAGAAGAAGATCCTACATTTAAGATAAAAAACGATAAGGAAACCGGTCAGATGATAATATCAGGAATGGGAGAATTACACTTAGAGATTATTATTGATCGCCTTTTAAGGGAATTTAGAGTTAATGCTAATGTCGGTAAACCTCAAGTTGCATATAAAGAGACTATTAAACAAAAGGCAAGTGCAGCAG
Source organism: uncultured Syntrophomonadaceae bacterium (assembly GCA_964482585.1). Taxonomy (GTDB): domain Bacteria; phylum Bacillota; class Syntrophomonadia; order Syntrophomonadales; family Syntrophomonadaceae; genus CAYZYO01. The sequence continues at coordinate 3,275 of CAYZYO010000134.1, forward strand.
CCAGGTTTGAAAAACAAACCGGTGGTCGTGGACAATGTGCGCATGTCATCTTAGAAGTGCAGCCTCTTGCTGAAGGAGAGGGAAAACAGTTTACCAATAGAGTAAGTCATGATAATATACCTGCAGAATTTGCTGCAGCGGTGGAAACTGGGGTAAGAGAAGCTTTACAGGCCGGAATACTTGCTGGATATCCTATAGATGACCTGGAGATTACTCTAATAGGCGGTTCATATCATGAAGTAGATTCAACCGAACAGGCATTTAAAATAGCTGGGAACATGGCTTTAAAAGAAGTATTAGAAAAAGCGCAGGCAGTTCTTTTAGAACCTATAATGGATATTGAAGTAGTATCTCCAGAAGAATACGTGGGGGATATAATTGCAGACTTGAATTCTCGAAGGGGTAGAATAATTGATTTTAAAGAGAATAAAGATAGCAAACTGGTGACAGCGACAGTGCCACTAGCCGAGATCTTTGGATATGCAACTGCTTTGAGGTCAGTAAGTCAAGGAAGGGCGAGTTTTTCTATGAATATAAAAAACTATGCTGAAGTACCAGCTTCGAAATCCAGGGAGATAATAGCCAGAAGATATGGCTTGCCAGTTTAAAAACATAGTGATGAATAAGGGGTGAGGCTTTAGGAATAAAATGAGTGTTCTTATTGAATACTATATAGATAATTCAATTGGTAGATATATTTCAAAAAAATTCACTTATTTGTCACTGTTAAAACTAAAATTATTAGGAAGGTGAGAAAAGATGGCAAAGGCTAAATTTGAGAGGACAAAACCTCATCTTAACATCGGGACTATAGGACATGTAGATCATGGTAAAACAACATTAACCGCAGCAATAACCCTGACATTATCTAAAGTAGGTGGAGCAGTAGCAACATCGTATGATGCAATTGATAAAGCACCAGAAGAGAGAGAAAGAGGAATAACCATCAACACAGCTCATGTAGAGTATGAAACTGAAAATCGTCACTATGCACATGTAGACTGTCCAGGACATGCTGACTACATAAAGAATATGATAACTGGAGCAGCACAGATGGATGGTTCAATATTAGTAGTATCAGCAGCAGATGGGCCGATGCCTCAGACCAGGGAGCATATTCTTCTATCCCGGCAGGTAGGAGTACCATATATGGTAGTATTCATGAACAAGACTGATATGGTAGATGATGAAGAACTACTAGAACTAGTAGAAATGGAGATAAGAGAATTATTAACCGAGTATGAATTTCCTGGAGATGACATTCCGGTAATAATGGGATCAGCGTTAAAAGCGTTAGAATGTGGATGTGGAAGCAAAGACTGTGAATGGTGCAGCAAGATATGGGAATTAATGGAGGCAGCAGATGAATATATTCCATTACCAAAAAGGGCAACTGATAAACCGTTCTTAATGCCGGTAGAAGACGTATTTACGATTACCGGGAGAGGAACTGTAACCACAGGGAGAGTAGAACGGGGAACAGTAAAAGTAGGAGACGAAGTAGCGATAATAGGGATGAGAGAAGAGATCAGGAAGACGGTATGTACTGGAGTAGAAATGTTCAGGAAACTTTTGGATTATGCAGAAGCAGGAGACAATATAGGGACCCTGTTAAGAGGAGTAGATAGAAAAGAAGTAGAAAGAGGGATGGTACTGGCAAAGCCAGGGAGTATAAAGCCATTAACCAAATTCAGTGGAGAGGTCTATGTATTGACTAAAGAAGAAGGAGGAAGACATACCCCATTCTTTTCGGGATACAGACCGCAGTTTTATTTTCGTACAACTGATGTAACCGGAGTAATCCAGTTACCAGAAGGAATAGAGATGGTAATGCCGGGAGATAATGTTCAGATGAAAATAGAATTAATAACCCCGATAGCCATAGAAGAAGGATTAAGGTTTGCCATAAGAGAAGGTGGAAGAACTGTTGCTTCAGGTGTTGTTACAGCTATTGAAGAATAAGATTGA
>CAYZYO010000135.1:0-5177 GCA_964482585.1 uncultured Syntrophomonadaceae bacterium
CTGGCTATTATGCACATTTTATAAAGCTTTTCAGGTGGTATAATATCCTCATGAGCAGCTATCTGAAATACGCTGTCAGCAGAAGTATATACAATAGGATATCCGGTAGCAATATGTTTCTCGCCTAATTCTTGTATTATTGCAGTACCAGAAGCAACTACATTCCCCAGGGTTTTTCTACCAATTTTGTCTTCAAATTCACAGATAAGTTCTACCGGAAATCCTTCTGGATAGGTCGGAAATGAATTACAGGTAACCAGCCCCATCATCTCCCAGTGTCCGGTAGTACTATCCTTTCCCCGGGATTTTTCTGCCATTTTACCATAGGCTCCATAGACTTTTCTTGCCGGAGGAACTCCCTTTATTTCATCAATATTACCTAATCCTAACCGCTGCATATTAGGAAGATTAAGTCCGCCAACAGCTAAAGCAGTATTTTTTAGAGTATTGCTTCCCTCATCTCCATAAAGATGACTATCCTCCATCTCACCTACACCTACACTATCAAGTACAATTACAATAGCCCTTTTTCTCATAAAAACTTCCTCCTTAATCTATGCCCGGGGATGATACTGCTGGTACACTTCTCTTATTCTGGCCCTGGTTAGATGAGTATATATCTGGGTAGTTGAAATATCGGCATGTCCAAGCATTTCCTGTACGGCCCGTAAATCCGCCCCGTTTTCTAGAAGATGAGTTGCAAAAGAATGTCTTAAAGTATGCGGAGTCACCTCTTTGTTAATTTGCGCCTTTTTAATATAACCTGATAGAATTTTAAAAAAACCCTGCCGGCTCATCTTCCTACCATTAGCATTTACAAAAAGAGTACGTTCCAAATGGTTTTTAACCAGGATGCTGCGTGATTTAATCAGGTATCTTTCGATCCAATCTATTGAAGTCTGATTCACCGGTATTATTCGTTCTTTTCTCCCTTTGCCCAGACAACGGAGAAACCCCGCGGTAGTATTTATATCTTCTTTATTTAAGGCCAGCAGTTCGGAAACCCTCACTCCGGTCCCATACATAAGCTCCAGCATTGCTCTATCTCTTAACCCCAATGGAAGAACAATCTTTGGCTGTTCCATAAGTTTGTCCACTTCTTCAACAGACAAAACTTGTGGTAGTTTACGCCTTATTTTGGGGGTTTCTAAGTCTGTAGTCGGATTATTATCTAGATGACCCTCCAGTATAAGAAATCTATAAAAAGACTTGATACTTGAAAGGGTACGGGCAATAGTTGAATAAGCTGATCCGTTATCCATCATCCAGGACATAAAAGATACTATTGTATCCTTTTTAATATCCGGCATAATCAACCCGGCAGATTCATTTTTAATAAAACTATTAAACTTAGCAAGATCCCTCCGGTATGCCTCCTGGTTATTTAAAGACAGGCCTTTTTCATGATTCAAATACTCCAAAAAAGCTGAAATATAAACTTCCATAGGCCTTCCTCCTACATTTTTTACTAGTTTTGACACCCCGGTACTTTTTTCCTGCTTTTATTTTTCATAATAGAAGTCTTGCAGCTTAATTACCAGCTGATTAACCATTTCTTCAAATTTTGTTCCATCCTGTTCATTATCTACCCTCAAAGGATTTCCGGTGGGATTTTCTTTTTCAAACCAACTGCTTATAACTGGTATCTGACGGTATACAGCCCCGGTAAAAAATGGAATAGAAAATGCGAAAGCCAGTAATAAAACTATTACCGTTAAAACCTTTAACAACTTTTTCTTCCATCTGCTAACAAGTATTATCATATTAAATCACCTCCAAATTATTTAAAAAATAAGCTCAGCAGCCAGGGAGATAAATAGACTTCTATAAAGGCCCCGGCTAAAAAAACTACCAAAAGCAACACCATTAATATACTGTACATAATTAACCCTTTACTTAAAGGTAGTAAACTAGAATTTCTGCCCTTTATAATAAAATAAGAAAAATTAATCGCCAGAACTGCGGATACTAATAAGAACGGTATGTATACAATATTATGGGGAAAAATTGAGAGAATACATATTAAAACCCCAGTGCCGGCTTTTTCCTGCAGCAGGAACCCCCCGGTAAACCCTAATGAGAAACCCCGCATAAAGACTACAGCTAAAATCAGTGGTAATCCAATTACGGTTAAACCGAGAAACCATATAGCAAGGACAGTTTTAACCTGATTAAAAAAAGCATGCCAAAAAATACTTTGGGGCGTAAAGGCCTCCTGGAGGTCTCTTTGTACATAATTATCAATTAACCCAAGCAGCTCACTTCTAACCCCTCCTTCCAATCCGATTACCTTATAATTTCCCAAAATCAGGCCGAGTAAAAAAATAATAGATATTAAGGTATACTGCCAGCGATTTGCCTTTAAGTGCTGTTTAATTTGTATCCTAAGATTCATGTTTGTCTCCTTACTATAAATTAAGTACGGGCCTATTAATTATTAAGCTGATTTTGATCTTGAAAGTTAAATTAATGCTGGCTTGAACAGTCCTAAAAGTATTTCTTTAAAGAATAATATTTTTAGCCAGTCAACTTTATGCAAAAAGAAACAGGACTTGAAATAAATTTCAAGTCCTGCTGAGGACCAATATATAATTGAAGGGCCAGCTTCTCCTTTAGCTGGTAGCTCTGTACGGCTTAGTATAGCCATGTGTCGCTATTTGAGTGGCTGGCCGCTGGTGGTATTTCGGGCCATAAAACTTTATTGATTTTGTAAAGGGCAAACAAGAAACTGTAACTGTTTCTTTGTCTGTTCTTTTTTTTGCCGCACTAAATCAAGAAACTCGCTTGCCTTCGGAGGTAGAATCCAGATTTAACCCCGCCTAATGTTACTTATTCTATGTTATAATAGGGATAAGTAACATCAGGTGGGGTTAAAAAAGTGGAGTGTGTAAATCCTATAAAAGACTTGGAGTCGATAAATAAAATAAAAAAAATATTAAAACAACAATCACAAAGGGATTTTGTGTTGTTTGTATTTGGAATTAATACCGGAATAAGCATTAGGGACTTACTTATTTTAAAAGTTAGTGATGTTTGGGATGGCGAAAAAATTAAGGAATTCTTGTTAATTGCAAAAAATGGTAATCGCAAAGAAAAAACCATATATTTAAACAATAATGTTAGGGTGGCTCTAAAAAAATATTTATTAGCTTCAGATTTCACCGATAATGATTTTATTTTTAAATCCAAATACTATAATGCCCCAATTACCCGCCAGCAAGCCTATCGTATAATTAATAAGGCTGCGAGAAAAGTAGGCATTGAGGGTAAAATTGGTACCCACACCATAAGAAAAACTTTTGGTTATCATGCTTACCGTAAGGGGATTGCCATTTCTATACTACAATCTATTTTTGGACATTCTTGCCCTTCGGAAACCTTAAGATATATAGGAATAGATAAAAACCATGAACGGCCTATAAAAGTCGATGTTAATCTATAAAATTGCTTTTAAGAAAGGAGGCATCTATGGATAGGGTGGATTTATTATGAGTTACTTTATATTAACTATTGGTCTCTTACTAATTATTGGCGTATTAGCTACTAAATTTTCAAATCGATTAGGGGTTCCTGCACTGGTCCTCTTTATTCTTGTGGGGATGTTAATAGGAAGTGATGGATTAGGTCTAATTAACTTTAGTGATTACAACCTGGCGAGACTAATTGGGACGGTTGCATTAATAATTATAATATTTGATGGTGGGTTACAAACAAAATGGTCCACTGTAAAACCGGTTATTACTCCTACATTGCTACTTTCAACATTGGGAGTTATTTTGACATCTGTTATCGTAGGAATAGGGGCAAAATTTGTTTTAGATGTTACCTGGTTTGAAGGCCTGCTGTTTGGGGCAATTGTTGGTTCTACTGATGCGGCAGCCGTTTTTGCAGTTTTGAAAAATAAAAGTATTAAATCCAGGGTTAAGGTAACCCTCGAAGCAGAATCAGGCTCAAATGACCCGATGGCAATGATTCTTATGATTACTTTTATCGAGTTAATCACCACTGCACAACCTTCGTATTTATTATTCGTAGCTTCATTCTTTTGGCAAATGATTATCGGCCTTATAATGGGGTGGATTATCGGAAAAATAGCTACATTTGCTATAAATAAGATAAATTTAGATTCAAGTGGACTCTACCCTGTATTTACAGTAGCCTTTGCGTTATTGGCCTTCAGTGTTTGCGATTTTATTGGAGCAAGTGGTTTATTAGCAGTCTATGTGGCTGCAGTTTTACTAGGCAATTCAGAAATAACTTATCACCATTCAATTTTTAGATTTAGTGAAGGTTTTGCTTGGATGGCACAAATATTAATGTTTACAATTTTAGGTCTTTTAGTCTTCCCCAAACAAGTGTTCACTGCAGATATTATTTTAAAAGGCTTGCTGCTTTCGATTATTTTAATTGCTATAGCTCGTCCAGCAGCTGTTTTTCTACTCACTACCAAAATTGGCTTTAGTTTAAAAGAAAAACTCTTTCTCGCTTGGGCAGGATTAAAAGGGGCTGTTCCAATTATACTTGCTACCTTTCCGATGGCAGCTGGGCTAAACCACAGCCAGGAATTTTTTAACATTGTTTTCTTTATAGTGCTTATTTCTACTTTTGTTCAGGGATCAACTATTTCATTATTTGCAGAAAAATTAGCTTTAACTGGACCAAGTATAAAAGAATCGATGCATTCTTTAGAATTAATCTCGATCGGGAAAGCAAATGCCGAAATGATGGAATACCAAGTTAGTGATGATGTCTTCATAACCAATAAATCTTTAGCTGAGATTGAATTTCCCGATGATGTTCTGGTAAATGCCATCATCCGTAATGATGAACTAATTACTCCATCTGGTGAAACTGAGATTGAGATGGGAGACATATTATATATTCTTACCTCACGCAAAAGCAAAAAAGCACTAAACCAACTGTTAAAAAAGGAAAATGAAGTTGCTTAACAACCTGGTCTCCCTTTTCTTGCATGTAAGAGTTTAGTGTCTTAAATAGTATAATAACTGTCATTCTCCTTCAATCTAGATTAAAAGTGGACTTGGCATATAACTCACCCCAGATTTACCATAAAAGGGTTAGAATCACCGCAAAACAACTGTTCCTTGGTTGCTGTTTTACCTCCTTCTGGAAAATTTATGATATAATGTAGCAGTAGTTTCTGGTCTATTTTACTG
>CAYZYO010000136.1:0-5142 GCA_964482585.1 uncultured Syntrophomonadaceae bacterium
ACACCGCCCTTTCACGGCGGTAACAGGGGTTCGAGTCCCCTAGGGGTCACCATTAGGGCGATTAGCTCAGTTGGGAGAGCACCTGCCTTACAAGCAGGGGGTCGGCAGTTCGAGCCTGTCATCGCCCACCATAGAAAATCAAAAGGTTCTAGAGGCTTATTTAAGACTCTGGAACCTTTTTTGATTTTGCTAATCATTATCAACTTTCATTATTAATCATCTCTTTTCCATTTAAGTATAATTTAGATTGTTGCAGGAGAATAATAAATACAAAGAATCAAGGGGATACAGGGCACAGGCACACAGTCTGCCAGGTTCCTGGATTCTTTTTCAGAAAATTTAAGTAAGCTTTTTTTTGCTGCCCAAATGAAGTGTTGCATTATGCAAAAGCCCGGCATGATAATCCCGGGTGTCGGCAAAGGAGTCTTTAGTCCATGAACCTGGTTTACAAAGGAGCTAATTTGTGAAAGTCATTGAAATAAACAACCTGACCAAATACTATGGCAAAGCCAGAGGTATAATAGATGTTAGTTTTTCCGTTAATGAGGGCGAAATATTTGGGTTTATTGGTCCTAATGGTGCTGGAAAATCAACAACTATCCGTACCTTACTGGCTTTGATTTATCCTACTAAGGGTAGTGCCCGGATATTTAATAAAGATATTATTAAAGATGGAGCTTATATCCGTGAGCATATAGGCTATTTGCCTTCAGAAGTCTTTTACTATGACAACATGAAAGTTATCGATTTGCTAAAATACTCTGGGAGTTTTTATAAGAATATTGATAGGAACCGGATGTATAAACTAGCCGAGATAATGGATCTGGATCTTAATAGAAAGATTGATGATCTTTCCTATGGCAACAAAAAAAAAGTAGGAATTGTCCAGGGCCTGCTTCATCAACCCCGGTTAATTATACTTGATGAACCTACAAGCGGTTTAGATCCTTTAATGCAGCAAATTTTTTTTAACTTAATAATTGAAGAGAATAATAATGGAGCAACAGTTCTATTCTCATCACATATATTAAGTGAAGTCCAAAAGCTGTGTTCGCGGGTAGCCATTATTAAAGAAGGAAGGGTCATAAGTATTGAAGATATGAAAGAACTCCAGAATAAGAATTATAAAAAGTTCAAAATTGACATTAATAAAGTGGTTGATGATGGCTATTTTAATATTGATGGGGTAGCTAACTTGGTTAGGAATGAATCTGGTGTATCTTTTATATTTAAGGGGGATCTTAACCAAATAATTGATAGAATCCATGGTTTACAAATAAACAATTTAACTGTTGAAGACCCTGCGCTTGAGGAAGTTTTTATGCATTATTATCAATAGGGTTAGTACGAAAATAAACGCTAAATGCAGTCACCTTACTTACATAAATTGGCCACGCACTGGCGTTTTGGTAAAACCGCAGCAACTGGATGGGACCGTAGAGGCGACTCAGTCGCCGCCCTGACACCCTGAATTGCGGCTGATCGGAGACTAAAGTTTCCTCTGCGATTAGGGTTTTTTTGCAGAGGAACAATTACGCAAAATTTTCATTATATATTCTCAATCGAGGTGCAGTAAATGAATATTTTTTCTCAGGAATTTAAAATGTCAGTTCCATCTATGATCTACTGGACAGGCTCCATGATTCTTTTTGTTTTTATATTTATGTATATGTATCCACCTATATCCAAAGATATTCAGATAATGGAACATATTCTGTCTAATTTCCCCCTGGAGTTAAGGAGAGCGCTAGGAATAACTACCTTAAATCTTTCCCGGGTGCTGGGTTTTTATGGTTTTATATTTATTTACATTCTACTCCTGGGAGCAGTTTATGCTATGAAATCAGGTATTTCTGTTTTATCAGAAGAGATTAGATCTCAAACCACAGACTTTCTTCTGGTAAAACCGGTTACTCGTACTGATATAATAAGTGCTAAAATAGCTTCTGTACTGACCAACCTGTTAATTCAAAATATCTTGTTTATGGCTATTTCTTATATTATTGTTGCTTCCTATATTAAAGAGTCCTTCGATATAATGGCTTTTCTGTTGATTAATTTAAGTTTATTTCAGGTGCAGCTCTTTTTTGCTGCCGTAGGTCTATTTTTATCAGTGGCTATTAAGAAAATAAAAACAGTATTACCGGTAACCCTAGCAGTTGTTTTTACTTTTTTTGTAATTCAAATGCTTAACCAATCATTAAATGATCCTAAACTGGCGTATATTACTCCATTTGCCTATTTTGATGTGGCTAAGATCATCCAGAATGTCAGTTATGATATGTCGTTTTTGGTGATTAACCTGATAGTTATACTGGTACTAACTGCCTTAACCTATATAATTTATCAGAGAAGAGATATGCTGTCATTGTGAGGAAAGGTATATGAATATTTTAATTCGAGAATTACAGGCCAATCTTAAATCGATTCTAATCTGGAGTTTCAGTATGATATTCCTGGTTTATGTTGGTATGCTAAAGTATTCCGGCTTTGCAGGGGCTGGTACCGGGGTCAACGATCTTTTTAATCAATTTCCTCCTGCAATTAAATCTATATTAGGTTTAGTTGACCTGGATCTAACATCAATAATTGGATATTATGCAGTTTTTTACCTGTATTTCATGATTCTGGCTGCTATTCATGCAATAATGCTGGGGACAGTCATTATATCCAAGGAAGAAGGAGACAAAACTGCTGATTTCCTATTTGTTAAACCGGTTTTGCGTTCAAAAATTATTACAGCTAAACTGCTAGCAACCCTTATTAATATTATAATCTTCAACCTGGTTACATTGTTATCTTCTATTGTTTTTATAGCAATGTTTAATCAGGGGGAACCGATTACTACCCAAATCCTGCAGCTTATGATAGCCCTGTTTATTATCCAGCTTATATTTGCTGCTGTTGGTGCAGGAACTGGAGCCTTAACCAGGAAGTTAAAAAGAGCAACTTCCATATCGGCAGCAATAGTTTTGGTTACCTTTATTATTTCTGTAGCTGTTGATTTGTATAGTAAAATTGATTTCCTTACCTATGTGACTCCTTTTAAATATTTTCCTGCTGTTGATATTATAAAAACCGGTACTTATGAATCGTCATTTCTAGTATTATCTTTTATATTAATCATTTTATTCATTGGGATAACCTACAGGTTTATGGAGAAAAGGGATATTAATGTATAGTTTAATTAACCACCATGGCTGGAGGCCATACACAACCACTTATGAAAACCAAGAGATGATTGAACACAGCGCACAGATCCGCGCAGATTTTTGGGTTTTTCTTTTAATAGGTATCTGAAACAATTATAATATTTTATCTTTAACTATGCAGTTATCCCTGATTCTTATAATGTACCGTATCTTATACCGTAGAGGCGACTTCAGTCGCCGACCAGCCGCAAATCAGCGTGTCAGGGCGGCGACTGAAGTCGCCTCTACGGTTATATCCAGTTGCTCCGGTTTTATCAAAGAATCTTCAGCTCCTCTGGTTTTGTCCCAGAATGACAGTACAGTGAGACTTAAGTGTTTGCAAGAATTCTTAATAATATAAAATTGATGCAAAATCCTCATTTAAGTATGCTTTCAAATCGTATAGATTTTATCTTCCACGTATAACCTGTAAAATAGGTTGAAACCTGGTAATAATACCTATCTCCTTGATAGTAACAGTTATCGTAGAACCGGTAAAAATAGATATTTCCATAACAATCAGTAAAAGACTTAATTTCTGCTCTATCCAAATCAGTTAATACCGGTATTAAATCACATGGAATTACAACCGGTTTGTTCAATTCGCAATTCCAGGTAAAATAGGTTTCAATGATGTCAGATGCTAGGTCATTTTCAAAGCCTTCGGCAAGATAATCTATAAGTTCCTGCATAGTCTGTCCGTGAAGAGGTATGATATAATCTCCCTGCATATAGACATCTGTAAAAAGGGAAGAAAAGAGTTGAAAACTCTTTAACATTGAATCGAGAGCTTCCTTTTCCGCAAAAACAGTATGGTTAATATAAAAGTTATAAAAAAAATTCCTGTTTGTTTCCTGTGCAAGTAATTGTGGAATCCATAAAAGAAGGAAAAACAATACTAATATAATTATTGACAAATAATACTTTATCAAGATTAGCCCCCTTTCATCAACCAACTAATTCCATTATAATAATTTGGTAAAATATAGCAATACCTAAAAATAAAAAAAGACGGTTTTTTAAACAAACCGTCTTTAAAAGACTGTTATTAGATTTTATAAAAACAAATCCCCAGGAGCCCGGGACCGGTATGAACCCCAAGTGCAGGGCTTATATCCGAAGTAATCAATTCCTTTATATTTGGCAGCTTATTAAATCTTGTTTTTAAGGCTTCAAATTCTTTGTGGGCCCCACCATGAACAAATGCTAGTTTAACCTGTTTATCTTGTACTGCCTCTTCAACCAGCTGGAATATTTTGTCTATAGATTTTAATCTTCCTTTAGCTTTACAGAAGGTAAAATATTTTCCATCTTTGTTAACAGAGATAATGGGTTTTAGATGTAAAAACTCACCCAGCATACTCGCCACCAGGCCGATTCTTCCTCCCTTGCGCAGGTATTCCAGGGTTTCAATAACATAGTACACCTGCATTTTAGACCGGATACGGTTGATATTTTCTAGAATATTATTAAAACTAACACCATTGGATATGTTGCGAGCTGCCTCCAGGACCATCCAACCTGTTCCCATAGATAGTGTTTTTGAATCAACCACTTTTATTTTTAGATCCTTAATGTCCCGGGCAATAAGTTCAACCGCCTCATAGGTTCCTGATAGTCCACTGGAAATATGAACTGCCAATAAATGAGTAAAGCCTTCCTGGCGAATACTATCTATAACATTCTTTATTTCCTGTAAAGCAGGCATTGAGGTAGTAGGTATTTTTTCAGGCATCTGTTCATATACCTGAGCTGGTTCAATATCTACCCTATCGGAATATTCTTTATCAGGGTATATGACCTTTAAGGGTAAAACCCTGATATCATATTCTTTAACCATTTTGTTTGGCAAATCACAGGCACTATCAGTTAACAAAGCAATCTTTTCCTTCATTATTTTCAGCTCCTATCTTTAGATTTGGATATTTTTTAGTGGCTTGATTTCTTAATA
>CAYZYO010000137.1:0-5113 GCA_964482585.1 uncultured Syntrophomonadaceae bacterium
TGTGCTGATTTAGCAATACCTTGAACCGGTCCATATTCATCAGAAGTGTAAAACTGAGTGACAAATCCTATAAGGGTTCCGGCAATAAGCCCGGCTAAAAGTGCCCAAAATACCCCGGAATAGTCAGCAGGAAGAATTCTGTCTACTGCAAAATAGGCAACAACAACCAGAATAATAGCTGAACTTATGGTTCCCGCATTAAGTGCCTTAAGAGGATTTGATTTTTCATCAGTTCTGACAAAAAATGTTCCAACAATAGAAGCAACAATTCCACCTGCAGCAATAATCATTGGTAACAATACTCCGGAAAAGCCTATCAGTACCATTCCCAGTGTCATGGCAGCAATTATTGAACCTACATAAGACTCAAAAAGGTCTGCGCCCATACCTGCTACATCTCCGACATTATCCCCAACATTATCAGCAATAGTAGCTGGGTTACGAGGATCATCTTCTGGAATCCCAGCCTCCACCTTACCTACCAGGTCAGCACCTACATCAGCTGCTTTGGTATATATACCACCGCCTACACGACCAAATAGAGCAATTGAACTTCCTCCAAGGGCAAACCCATTTACAATTGTCGGGTCTCTAAAAACCAGATAAAGGATACCCAATCCCAGTAAGCCAAGTCCGCAAACTGCCATTCCCATAACCGCTCCACCGGAAAAAGCTACTCCTAAAGCAGCATTCTGAGAAGTCCGTGCGGCATTGGCAGTTCTAACGTTAGCCTTGGTAGCAATAGTCATTCCTATATATCCAGCCAGGGCAGATGACAAAGCCCCCACTAAAAAACAAATCGCAGTAGACCAATCAATTAAAAAGCCCAGGATTAAGAAAACTGCTGCTACGAAAATTGCCAGCGCACTATATTGTCGTCCAAGAAAAGCCATTGCACCCTCGTGAATATGTTCTGAGATCTCCACCATCTGTTCGGTACCCGGTTCAGCTTTGTTAACTTTTCCTGTCAAATAAACAGCAAATAAAAGAGCCAAGGCACCTCCGGCTGGAATATAAGGTAAAAGATTTTCCATAATAAATATATCAACTCCTTGCCTTCATAAATAGTTTAATATCTATGAAATTTATATTTAAGCACTTTAATTATTGAGAAGAGCTAATACCAGGGTTAGCAACATAAATAATACCGCAATATAAGCTGTAATCTTGGCTAGTAATTCATCTAACCCTTTTTTCTTCCCTCCAAAAATTGCTTCGCTGCCGCCTGCAATACTGCCTGATAATCCAGCGCTCTTCCCGGATTGCAACAAGACGGTTGATATTAATCCGAGAGCACATATTATCTGTAGAGCCAGTATTATAGTTTTTAGCAAAGGTGTCACCTCCATTCACTCCAACTTACCAAAGCCAACATATATTTTAACACATAAATATTTAAATATTCAATATTTTACAACAATTATCGTTTTAGGTTGTACAGTACATTAATACCACGGTAAACAGCAAATACATCTAGTTCTTCTTCTATGCGAAGTAATTGATTATATTTAGCCGCCCGATCAGTCCTGGCTGGGGCTCCGGTTTTAATCTGACCGGCAGTGGTTGCTACAGCCAAATCCGCAATTGTAGAATCTTCAGTCTCTCCAGAGCGATGGGAAATTACACAGGTATAGCCACACTTTTTAGCCATTTCTATTGTATCTAGAGTTTCAGTCAAGGTACCTATTTGATTAACTTTTATTAAAATGCTGTTGCCAATGCCATTTTTTATTCCCCTGAATAACCTTTCCCTATTAGTTACAAATATGTCATCTCCAACAATTTGAACTGTTTTCCCTAATTTTTCAGTGAGCAGTTTCCAACCGTCCCAATCATCCTCTGCCAACCCATCTTCCAGGGAAATAATAGGATATCTGTTTGTAAGATCGGCATAAAAATCAACCATTTCCGCTGCCGATAAGACCTGATCAGTACTGTCAAGGCAATACTTTCCATCCCGATAAATTTCACTGGCAGCAACATCTAAAGCCAGGTTTATATCTTTACCTGCTTGATAACCTGCTGCATCTACACCTTCCAAAATTATTTCTAAAGCTGCTTCATTAGAAGGCAAATCGGGAGCAAATCCTCCTTCATCACCAACTGCTGTTGCCAAATTTTTAGATTTTAATACCTTTTTTAATGCATGGTAAATTTCTACACACCAGCGTAAGCCTTCAGAAAAAGAGGGGGCACCAGAAGGTACAATCATGAATTCCTGGATATCTACATTATTATCGGCATGTTTGCCTCCATTTAAGATATTCATCATTGGCACCGGTATTTCCCTGGCATTTATTCCGCCAATATACTGGTATAACGGGATGTCAAGATACTTAGCCGCTGCCCTGGCCGCTGCCAGTGATACGCCTAGAATAGCATTAGCCCCTAGTTTGCCTTTATTTGTTGTCCCATCAAGATCAATCATGAGCGTATCGATATCAATCTGCTGTATGACATCCATTCCTATAATTTCAGGAGCAATAATGCTATTAACATTATCAACTGCCTTTAAAACCCCTTTGCCATTATATCTTTTATTATCTCCATCTCTAAGTTCAACTGCCTCATGAACCCCAGTTGAAGCTCCTGAGGGTACTATAGCTCGTCCCATAGTTCCATCTTCCAAAATTACTTCGACCTCAACCGTAGGATTAGCCCGTGAATCAAGGACTTCTCTGGCATAAACATCTACAATAGTACTCATAGCTTATCTCCTTTCAGCATTTAATTAATTGAATTTTATAAAATCTAATATAGATTCCACTGCAAAAACTCTAATTCTTGTACGTGAAAGAGACTTAGTCTCCGGTTAGTTTTTAGGGGAGACTGAAGTCTCCTCTACGGTATATAATGCATAAATACTACTTTGCGCATTGTGATAAATACACTATTTCATTAAAAGTCAGGATATCAACTCCTGCTATTTTATACTTCCAGCATTGGTTTGCCGGTCATTTCCTCAGGAATATCAATCCCCAATAAAGCCAAAATAGTAGGGGCTATATCTCGAAGTGAAACATCTTCCCTTAATTTTCTATTCCTAAATTTATTGGAAATTAATATAAATGGCACTTTGTTAGTAGTATGTGCTGTAAATGGATTACCCGTTTCAGGGCAAACCATACATTCACAATTGCCATGATCAGCAGTAATTATAACTGTTCCTTCCTTTTCAAGTACCCGGTCAACCACTTTTTTCAGACACTCATCAACAGTTTGAACCGCCTTAACTGCAGCCTTTAGAACTCCGGTATGTCCAACCATATCCGGATTAGCATAGTTCATTATTATAACATCATAATAGTCCCGATCCAGTTCTTCAAGAGTACGCATGGTTAATTCTCTAGCACTCATTTCCGGTTTAAGGTTATAGGTTTCAACCTCCGGGGAGGGAATCAGTATTCTATCCTCTCCTGGATTAGGTTTTTCCACACCACCATTAAAGAAAAAAGTAACATGAGCATATTTTTCAGTTTCAGCTATTCGTAACTGCTTTAAACCTTTCTGACCCAGTACTTCGCCCAGAGTATTATTCAGGTTTTGGGGCAAAAAAGCCACCGGTACCTGTAAATTGATATCATACTGGGTCATGCAGACATAATATACCTCGGGTCTGACCTCGCGTTTAAAAGCAGAAAACTCTTTTTCTGTAAAAGCCCTGATAATTTGGCGGGCACGGTCTGCCCGGAAGTTGAAAAAAATCAAACTATCTCCATCTTGAATTGACCCGATGGGCTCAGCATTTTCGTTAATAATTACTGTTGGTTCAACAAATTCATCGGTTGTCCTGGCTTCATAGCTGTCCTGTATGGCTGCAAATGCATTAGGCGCTTTATTACCTTCTCCAAGTACCATGGCATTATATGCTCTTTCAATTCGCTCCCAGTGATTATCCCGGTCCATCCCGTAAAACCTTCCGCCAATAGTTGCAATCTTCCCCAGCCCAATTGTTTCCAACTTCTGTTCTAAAGTATTGATATATTCAGCCGCACTCTTAGGCCCCACATCTCTTCCATCAAGAAAAGCATGAATATATACCCGTTTTAAATTATGTAATCTTGCTAAATGCAGCAGAGCATAAAGGTGATCCAAATGGCTGTGAACACCACCATCAGATATCAATCCCATCAGGTGTAAAGATCCAGCGCTTTTTTTAGCATATTCTATTGCTTTAATGAATTGTTCATTGTAAAAAAACGATTCGTCTTCAACTGCACTACTAATGCGGGTTATTTCTTGATATACTATTCTTCCTGAACCAATATTCAGGTGTCCTACTTCAGAATTACCCATCTGCCCTTCAGGGAGTCCCACATCTTTTCCCGAACACTTTAATAATGTACAGGGATAATTAGCTTTACAATAATAAAAATTTTGGGGGCATGCCAGAGTAACCGCATTATCCTCACAAGGAGTACGATTTCCCCATCCGTCCAGAATCATTAATACCAGTGGTTTTTTATCAGTCATTTTGTCCAAACCTCACTATTCCTGCAAAAGAAGCCGGCTGTAAACTTGCTCCTCCAATAAGTGCTCCGTCTATATCCTTTTTTACCATTAACTCTTCAATATTATTTTCATTCACACTGCCTCCATAAAGAATACGTATTGATTCTGCAGTAGACTTATCAAATATCCGGCATAGATTATTGCGGATAAATTTAATCATTTCCTGTGCATCTTCACTGCTGGCATTCATTCCGGTTCCGATAGCCCATACCGGTTCATAGGCTATTACCAGTTCCCCCTCTTTTAGGGATATGTTTTCCAGACAGCTAAATATCTGGTTTTCAACTACTTCCTCAGCTATCGATTTTTCTCGCTGCTGCAGAGTTTCACCAACACAGAGAATAGGTATTAATCCGGCAGAGAGTGCTGCCTTAACTTTTCTATTAATCAGTCCATCATCTTCTCCCATAATTCGCCGGCGCTCTGAATGTCCAATAATAACATAGCAGCAGCCCACATCTGTCAGCATACTGGCAGATATCTCTCCAGTATAAGCCCCGTTTTCTTCCCCGAACAAGTTCTGGGCTCCCAATTTCACTATTGAACTTTCTAATTCTGATTTTAAAACCTGCAGAGAAGTAAACGGCGGACAAATAACCAT
>CAYZYO010000138.1:0-1161 GCA_964482585.1 uncultured Syntrophomonadaceae bacterium
TTCGCCGCATAGTCTTAATGGAAGAGAGAATCTGCAATTGTGATCGTTGTCCATCATTGATCAAGTGTATTAGAAAACCTTCCTTGGGGAAGGGTGAATTAGAACCGGAAATGGTTTTTGTTTTTGAGTCTGGTAGTACTTTTACCAATAGTATTGACAATATAATTGAACTGCGAAATTTATTTAAAAGTGAGTTTAATATTGCGAAAATATATCATACCTATATGGTTAGATGTCAGCCGAAAGCATGTACTGTCCGTTATGGTGTTAGTTGTTACACCAATAGCAGGTTACTGGACAAGGGGAACAGGTGTATTTTGAGCGGCAAACTCTGTGAAGGTATCCCGATTAAACCTAGTACTGAAGAGATATTTGCATGTTTACCGTTTCTGCTTGAAGAAATAGAAATATTAAGCCCTAATTATTTAATCTTATTTGGGGCAAGAGTATCAGAGTTTGTTCTAAGGTCATTTGGCATATTTAGTGATATTGAATTAGGAAAGCGATATGAGTTTAATAAAAAGGTTATATTAACCACGGTATATGAACAAGATTTCGGTATTGAGGAATGCAAACAAGTGCAGGAATTAATGTCTAAACCTCTTGAAGCCTCTGAACTCTAAAAACTAACCCCCTCATGCCCAGAGGATACAACCACTTATGAATATTAACCACAGATGAACACAGATTCACGCAGATATTTTTTGTTTTGATAGGTATCTGGAACAACATTATAATATTTTACCTTTAACTCTGCAGTTAATCGCTAATTCTTATTCAGTCTCCGATCAGCCGCAATTCAGGGTGTTAGGGCGGCGACTGGAGTCGCCTTTACGGTTCTAACTGGTTGCTGCGGCTTTACCAAAACGTCAGTCGTGGCCAACTTATCTAAGTAAGGTGACTGTATTAAGCGATTATTTTCCTACCAACCAAATACGAATGGGAATATAAAATTGTTCCCATTATTTTTATTTTCTGAACATAATTTAAAATGGAGAAAGAATATATTTATAGTTAACCACAGATTTACCCGGGCCTTTAATACGGAAATGAAGTTTTTAGCGGTTGTCAAGCAGTAGTTGAGCAGTAGTTGAGCAGTAGTTGAGCAGTAGTCAAGCAGTAGTCAAGCAGTAGTTGAGCAATAGTTGAGCAGTAGTTGAG
>CAYZYO010000138.1:1261-5065 GCA_964482585.1 uncultured Syntrophomonadaceae bacterium
CAGTAGTCAAGCAGTAGTCAAGCAGTAGTTGAGCAATAGTTGAGCAGTAGTTGAGTAATAGTTGAGTAATAGTCAAGCAATAGTACCAGCTAGAGGAGACTTCAGTCTATATACCGTACCGTAGAGGAGACTTCAGTCTCCGGCTAGCTAGCCAGAATAATATCTAGAGGAGACTAAAGTTTCCCCCTACAATACAAGATAAGGCTGTGTTTTTCATCAGTGGTTGTGTCCTCTGGGCATGCGGGGTTAATAACAAACAAGAAAGTGGTATATAATACCAAAATACGAATACAATAATATATCCTTAATTATTCAAGATGAATAAATACGAGTATTAAGAAGGGGTGAAACGGTTGTGGGTGTACAGGATAATACTGCGGAAGTATTTACCGTCAATGAAAAGTTTTCCAAGAAATTAGGGGAAATTTGGGTAGTAACCTCGGGGGACATGCCCGAAGACCAGCTTCACAGCAGGTACCAGCTACAGCTGATATATGAGGTCATTGATGATGCCGGTACAGCTGTTGTTAATAATATGGATATAACTGGACTCATTGCTAACCTGGAAGACAAAATTGATAATATGGAAATTCAGTTTTCTAATAGTTTAAATAGTATAGCCGAAAGTTTAATCAAGCTGGTTGATCTCCAGAGTAATTTTATTAAAGAGACAGTATTAATAAAACAAGAAATAAGTTCTTTACTACACCAATTAAATGAGACTGTAACCAGATTATAAATATTATCCGCAAATGAATAACTGCCTTTAAGACATTTTCCTGCTGTTAAACAATCGAATAATAAACCTGCAAAAGGTACAGCCCAAGCCTGTACCTTGTTCTTTTTTAGAGCAGTGTTGAATATGAATTGTAAAAAATTAAGTGGAGGCAGTATTGATGAAGGATGTTCTATGGAGCCAAAAAACGGTTAAAGAAACTCTTAGTATTTTAGAAACTAATAGTGATAAAGGTCTTAGTAACCAACAGTGGAATAATCGACAGGAAATATATAAAAATGTCCTGGAAAATGATGCGAAAATTAACCCGGTAATGATATTTATCAATCAGTTTACAGATACCATGGTATTAGTATTATTAGGGGCTACTGTGGTTTCTGGAATTATAGGTGATATGGCGGATGCGGTAACTATCATGGCTATCGTAATAATTAATGCAGTACTTGGATTTATACAAGAATACCGGGCGGAACGTTCTCTAGAGGAGATTAAAAAACTGGCTTCACCTCATGCTCTAGTTCTAAGAGAAGGAAAAAAAATAAAAATACCGTCTGATCAGCTGGTTCCGGGCGATATCATTTTTATAGAAAGTGGTGATAAAATACCGGCCGATATCCGGCTGATTAAGTCCTATAATTTAGAAATAGAAGAGGCAGCACTTACCGGGGAATCAATTCCTGTTGAGAAAAGGGCGGAAGCTTTGCTTCCACCAGAAACCCCGCTTGCAGAACAATCTAATATGGGTTTTATGGGAACTTCAGTAACTAGAGGAAGAGGTACAGCAGTAGTTGTAGATACAGGTATGCAAACGGTTATGGGGCAGATTGCAAAAATGATGAAAGAGACTGAAACAACTCTAACTCCACTGCAAATAAAGCTTGATCAGTTGGGTAAGGTTTTAATAGTAATATGTTTAGCAGTATGTGCAATGGTTACTGTTTTGGGGATCTACCGGGGTGAACCGGTGATGGTAATGTTTATGGCAGGAATTAGCCTGGCAGTAGCCGCTATACCTGAAGGACTGCCGGCAATTGTAACTGTGGTATTAGCATTAGGTGTACAGAGAATGGCAAAAAGGAACGCGATTATTAGGAAACTCCCTGCTGTAGAAACTTTAGGCTGCACCACGGTAATTTGTTCCGATAAAACCGGTACTCTTACCCAGAATATCATGTCAGTTAAAAAATTAGCCACCATGGACATGATAATGGATATTGAAGGTGAAGGATACGTACCTGAAGGCAGTTTTATGGTTGGGCAAAAAGTGGTTAACCCATTGAATAATAAGGCCTGCCGGTTGATTATGGAAATAGCTTTTAATTGCAATAATTCGGGACTGCAAAAAGTTAATGGCAAATATGATGTAATTGGGGATCCAACTGAGGCCTCACTATTGGTAATGGCCCAAAAGGCGGGTATTAACAAAAGCTTTAACCGTATTCGAGAAATCCCCTTTGATTCAGAAAGAAAGATGATGAGCTGTTTGGTTGAAGTCAATGGAGAGTATTGGCTTTTTGCCAAGGGGGCCCTGGATGTTCTAGTTAATTCGTGTGCTTACGTTATGAAAAAAGAAAATACCTGTTTTTTGGGAGCTGACAATAGAAATCAGTTAATGGATTTACAGGAAGTATGGGCTAAAAATGCTTTAAGGATTCTCGGGTTTGCCTATAAAAAGGTATCTGCTCATCAAATAGATAGTATGAGTAATAAAGATTTGGAAACCGGACTGACTTTAGTGGGTATATGCGGGATGCTGGATCCTCCTCGCAAAGGTGCAGCCCAATCAGTTAAAGAGTGTTTAAGTGCAGGAATAATGCCAATAATGATTACCGGAGATCATCCAGCTACTGCTATGGCTATAGGTAGAGAAATTGGAATATCGCCAGGAAACCAGATAATAACCGGATATGATATTGATCATTTATCTGATGCAAAGCTTTACCAAAAGGCGATAACTGGCAGAATTTTTGCCAGGGTTTCTCCTGAGCATAAAAACCGTATTGTAAAGGTTCTAAAAAAACGGGAACATGTTGTGGCTATGACCGGAGATGGGGTTAATGATGCCCCAGCGTTAAAAACTGCAGATATCGGAATAGCTATGGGCATAACCGGGACTGAAGTAACTAAAGAGGCTTCGTCAATGGTTCTGGCTGATGATGATTTTTCAACTATTGTCCACGCTGTATATGAAGGCAGAGCTATATATGATAATATAAGAAAGTTTATTAGATATCTCCTAGGGTGCAATATAGGTGAAGTTCTAGTAATGTTTCTGGCTTCACTTTTTGGTATGCCCTTACCATTATTACCTATTCAAATTTTATGGGTAAATCTGGTTACTGATGGGTTGCCGGCCATGGCCCTGGGATTAGAACCTCCTGAGCCAAAAATAATGCAACGAAAACCACGGCCGCGAACTGAAAATATATTTGCCCGGAGATTGGGACAGATTATTTTTACCCGGGGTTTTTATATAGCAATAATTACGCTGCTTACTTTTACTGTAGGTCTGATGTATGGTAAGTTTCATGGTGAAGAACAGTTACACCT
Organism: uncultured Syntrophomonadaceae bacterium; assembly: GCA_964482585.1. Taxonomy (GTDB): domain Bacteria; phylum Bacillota; class Syntrophomonadia; order Syntrophomonadales; family Syntrophomonadaceae; genus CAYZYO01. The sequence continues at coordinate 4,548 of CAYZYO010000138.1, forward strand.
GGCACGCACCATGGCTTTAACTACATTAGTTTTTGCCCAGTTGTTCTATGTTTTTGAATGCAGATCGGAGAATTACTCTCCTTTTGAACTGGGTTTTTTTAAGAATAAGTTCCTGATATTCGCGGTTTTAGCTTCTGTAATTATGCAATTAGCAGTAATATATTTACCGGTATTACAGGGTATATTTAAAACTGTAGCCCTGGAGTGGTGGCAGTGGTTAATAATATTGAGTGCTGCCGGGGTAAAACTTTTGTGGAAATATATGATATATGCCTGGTATAGAGCTTTAAACTCAGGCTTTAGTTATGTTAAAATTAATGTTTAGCAGGAGAAAATGTCAGTTTACTTGAAGACAAGTGCAATGAACTTTTGTGAAATACAGTGGCTTAATGTAATCACCTTACCGGGCAGAACCGTAGACAGAACCGTAGGAACCATAGAGGCGGCTTAAGTAGCCCCCCCAGTTAACAGAAGTTGGGGGGGGCCGCCGCAGGAGGTGGCGCGAACGGATAAAATAA
>CAYZYO010000139.1:0-4737 GCA_964482585.1 uncultured Syntrophomonadaceae bacterium
TATACATCAGTTTATAAATATTTAAGATTGCTTATTCATTCATTTTGTGCAAATAATCCCGGGTACGTTTATTGATCCCCCAGGTAGAATCAGTAAGTTTATTACAAATATAGGCAAGCATATTTTCATCAAGTTCGGGATCAGTAATATCAACAATTAAATAAAATATTCTTAATATATCTGTCATACTGGTAAATAACCGGTCAATAGGAATCTTTTTTAAGGCAGCATCCTTTTTACCGTAAAAAAATATCATCCTTTTTAATACCCATATAATCTCAGCATTAGACCACAGTTTCTTTTCAATTATTTCATCCAGAAGACTATCTGGTCCAATAGCATATTCTCTCTGCTCTAGTTCTATCCACTCCTTACTGCCAAAAACAGTAGACGGAATACCAATAATGTTATCCTGCATATCATTCTCCCTTTAGGTTTATCTTACAATCCTTTTTGCCCCGACATATGATCTAACATAATATCCTTCATTCATAGAGGAATAAATTACTCCACCACTTCGAGGAGAACTGGAATGAATAAACTGGTTATTACCAGCATAAATACCAACATGATCAATACCACCATTGTTACACCTGAAAAAAACTAAATCACCTGGTAAAAGTTCCGTTCTTGCTACCGTTTTTCCTGCCTGGAATTGTCCGGCAGCAGTCCTTTGTAAGTTATAACCAAACTGTGAAAAAACGTATTTAACAAAACCAGAACAATCAAAACCTCCTGGAGATTGGCCTCCATATGCATAAGGAGTTCCAAGATACTCTGCTGCCTTTATTACTATATTGTTTCCATTGACAGCCAAAGCTGATCTGGATACACTATCACCATTATGTGATCCAACAAGCAACTTGTCTCCCACACATATTTTATCACTTATTAAATTGTTATTTTGTTTTAACCAATCAATACTAACCCCAAACCTATTAGCAATTTTCCACAGGCTATCTCCTGATTGAATAGTATAGATTGAACTGTTAGTATAACTTGGTGTTGGTGTTGGTGTTGCTTCTTGTACCGCTTTTTGAGATAAAATCAACTTATTACCTGGAAAAATCAAATTAGAATTTAAGTTATTAACTTGTTTTAAATAAGAAACAGTTATTCCATGTTTATTAGCAATCTGCCACAAGGAATCACCAGATTTTACGGTGTAAACAACTTCATTGGCTAAAACACTTGTCCCACTTAACAACAAAAAAAACCCTGCAACTATAATAATAACAAAATTTCTCATTTCCCCCTACCCTTCGTAGAAATTTTACCATGTTTTACTATATTCTACACAGGTAGGTATGGTTCCTTCTTTACTCTAGATTTTATTACCTTCTTGTCTTTTATACAAATACATTTTTTTCATTAGATTCCAGGATACACCTGTACACCCGAGATTACCTTTGCTGTCTGTGCTTTCAAGCCCATGGTAATCTGAACCACCGGTAAGTAAAAAATTATTTTCATGGCATATTCGAGTAAACTCTGCCATCTGAGCCCGGGTATGTTCTGGATAGTATACTTCTAGCCCATCAATACCCATATTTACTATTTGTCTAATCACCCTGGAATTCTCAATTAAACCCGGATGGGCTAAAATACTTATTCCATCTGCCTCCTTTATTAACTTAATTGCTTCCTGGGGCATAAATTTATATCTAGGTACATAGGCCGGCTTGCCCTTTCCAATATACCTTTCAAAGCCTTCCTTAACTGACATAATATAGCCCTGGTCAATTAGTGCCCGGGCAATATGCGGTCTTCCAATAAAATCCTCCCCGGCATATTTCCTTACGTCACTAATACTGATATTAATTCCTATATTATTTAATCTATTAATAATTTTGTGAGCTCTATTTACCCTGGCTTCTCTTATCTCTTTTAGCCTTTTCTGCAAAATGACGTTTTTGCTATCAAAAAAATAACCTAGAATATGAATTTCTTCTCCATAATCCTCGGTACTCAATTCTATTCCAGGAATAAAATCAATCTGCAGCTTATTTTCAATACAGTATCTCTGAGCTAATTCCAAACCATCTACAGTATCATGATCAGTAATAGCTAAACCCGATAACCCGATTTCTACTGCTCTATCTAATACTTCTTGTGGAGTACAGGTCCCATCAGAAGCTGTAGTATGAACATGCAAATCATACATTCTTAAAAAAACCCCTTTTTTAGTGAATAGAAAATAGTTGCTGTTTTTTTCTTTTATCATATTTAATTATTAACCACAGATAAACACAAATTAGCACAGATTTTTTCTGTTATTTTGGTAAGCTTAGCTCAATATCTCATTAATCCCGCGGATAGCGCAGCTATCCTAGAATCCACTGCTTTGCAATTACCTACAACCTAAATTACCTGCATGAACTATTAATACCACCAATTCAAAAACCTTAAAAAATATCTGTGTTAATCCGTGTGTATCCGTGGTTAATTAAAGATTTTGCATAATTAATTCCAAAAAAACGCTAATCCTTATATGCATTGTAGAGGAGACTTTAGTCTCCCCTACCCCTTTCCCCTTTCCAACTTTCCAACCTTAACTATTCTTTAAAACCGCTTCCATTACTCTCAAAGCATTACCACTTAAGACCATTTCAATCTCTTTAAGGCTTAGGCCTCTACTGCCAAGAAGTTCTTCCCATTTATTATATTCTTCAATACCTGACATCACTATACTATCAGCACCATCAAAATCAGAACCCAAGGCAACATGTTCAATTCCAATAAACTCTGCGATATATATAATATGATCTAATAGGTCATTTATATTAGTCAACCCGTTCTCATTTACAAAAGACGAAACCTGATTTACTCCAATTATTCCTCCATTACTGGCTAACGCCTTTAATTGGGAATCATCCAGATTTCTTTTATGATTACATAATTTTCTTGCATTTGCATGAGTAACCATCACTGGTTTATGGTAATAAGATAAGGCATCATAAAAGCCTTTACTAGATATATGTGATAAATCTAGCATAATACCCATTCTCTCCATTTCCTCAACTACTTCTTTTCCCTTTTTACTGATACCTCCAGCAAAACTATCTTCACCTACCCCATCTGCCAGCTGGTTGCGATAATTCCAGGTGAGCCCGATACTTCTTAAACCAAGTCTATAGAATATCCTCAAAATTTCTATATCGGCACCTAATGCTTCACTTCCTTCAAGATGTAAAAGACAACCTAATTTACTATTATTTTTATTCTGGTTGATATCATCAAAACTTTTTATGAGATATAAATACTGGGAATTTTTTACAAATTCCTCAAAAAACTTATCTATTTGTCGGCAAATCTGGCGGAGAACATAATCCATATTTGGATGCATAGTAAATAGAGCAAAAAATTGGATGCCCAGGTGAGATGTAAGTGCTCGCTTAATATCAAAGTGACCTTTATTCTCCCAAAGAGACTGTCCAGTTTCGTAAATGAGTGAAACTGTATCACAATGTAAATCAACTATTTTCATAAAGACCTCCTAAATAAAAAGTTAAAAACCTGCTTTAAAAGCAGGTTTAAATTACCATCCATTATTAATAAAATAAGCAAACACTATCTAGGTTCAATAATCAACTTAATAGCGGTTCTTTCTTCCCCATCTATTAATATATCCGTAAAGGCCGGTATACAAATAAGATCCATTCCACTGGGAGCAACAAAGCCTCTTGCAATAGCTATGGCTTTAACCGCTTGATTTATAGCCCCTGCACCTATCGCTTGTATTTCAGCAGCCCCCTTTTCTCGCAAAACCCCTGCAAGCGCCCCTGCAACAGAATTTGGACTTGACTTGGCTGAAACTTTTAATACTTCCATTAAATAACCCCCCCCTTATTACTTGTCGAATAGATAGGTCTGCTCCACCCCATAAAATTATATTCTAAACTAAGATGTTAATTCCTTCTTTCTGGGTAAATGTTTTTGGATGAATTTCTATTTTTTGGATAATAAAGAAACCCGGTTGATATTAATAACTTCATTATTATCATCTATATTTATAATAACACCTTGAAATTGAGTACCCCCCTTGGCAACTTCAAAGCTTACTGGTCTCTGGGTTAAAAATTTCTTAATTACTAATTCCTTTTTAACCCCGAGTATTGAATCAGCTGGTCCAGTCATGCCAAGATCAGTAATATATGCAGTTTTCTTAGGCAAAATCTGTTCATCAGCCGTTTGAACATGGGTATGGGTACCCAAAACCGCCGTTACTCTGCCATCAAAATAGTAACCAAAGGCAAGTTTTTCTGACGTAGCTTCAGCATGGAAATCTATTATAATACAATCTGATTGATCCGAAATTTTTTCAAGAATATCGTCAACTGCACAGAAAGGACAATCTAATATAGGCATAAATACTCTTCCCGATGCATTTATAACCGTAATTTTTCTATTAAAGCCTGCAGTATAAATATGAAAACCCTGCCCTGGGCAATCCCCCGGGTAATTTATTGGTCTTACCAGTCTATGCTCATCATCAATAAAAGAATAAATCTCTTTCTTATCCCATACATGATTTCCCATAGTTAAGACATCAACTCCGGAGGCTAGGATTTCATTCATTACTTCTTTGGTCAATCCTATTCCCCCGGCAGCATTTTCTGCATTGGCAATAGTAAAAGATATATTGTGCTGTTGCTGTAAGTCAGGTAGCATGTTTCTTAGGGCTTTTCTCCCAGGTCTTCCTACAATATCACCTATAACCAGGATATTCATTTATTT
>CAYZYO010000140.1:0-4691 GCA_964482585.1 uncultured Syntrophomonadaceae bacterium
TGTCAGATCACCCTTCGATCTATCTGGTTTGTAAGGAGCAGGACTAACGGTAGCGCGAATTTCTTTTTGAGGATGACCTGGGGCCCCCCAGATTATCGTTACTTCATTGCCAATTTCCGCCTGGTCAACATCTATAACCGCCAGGCAAAGCATTTCCCGGAAATAGTAGCTGTAACCGTAGGAGGATGTAGTTCCTACCAGTTTCCCGTCCTTCATGACTTTATCAACATACATGCCCCCCCTTTGGAACCTGGGAAATTCAATATAATCATAATGGTCACCTTTTTTAAACATGGAAGCATAGACATCAATTACATCTTCGGGGTTCCAAACCAGGGTGCGGATAATACGCCGGGGATTAGCCATCTCTTTTTCCAGGGCGTCCCGGCCTAGAAAATCGTGATCAAATTTAACCACTTTACTCCAGCCAAGTTCGATTGGACTGCGATAATAATCGCGGATATCCTTGCCTTCATAACTGCCATAGATATTAAGGGTTGTCATTGATGCGGGCATAGAAGCTTTAAATGCTGCCAGGTAATCTGTCATATCTTCACTAAACATGGCGGGAATATAATCAGTTATAATGGTGGGAAAACAGGCTTCTAGATGATTAATAAAAACCGTCCTCCCCCCTAATCTGCGAATTCCAAATTCCTGGCCCTCTTCTAATATCGCCTTAATTATCTCTTCCTTCCACTCGTGAGGCCCTACCAGTTCGAAACCTGGCTCGCCTGCCATTCCCTGGCGCAATGCCCACATCCATCTACCGCGTATCTCAATCTTGCGCATGTGCATGTATTTGACATCTCTAAGACTTTCACCACATAGTTTCTCGATCAAGGCAACCGCATAAGGCCCCGAGACCTGCAGGTTGAAGTAGTCTTCCGGCTCAGTAGTTACTCTGTAATTGCCGCGTTCCAAATTATAGTTGGCCCAAAAGCACCCACGACCAAACAACAGAAATTCTTCCTCACCTAGCCTGGCAAAAATGCCCTCGTGGATTACTTTTCCAGCCTCGTTAGTGTGAATACAGTGCTTGGCCTGTCCAATATCAAAATTCTGAAAACTTGATGTGGATATATCTGAAAATAGTTTTAAAACCTCCGGGCCTCTAAACCATCTCTCCCAAAGAAAAGACCAATCGCCCAGGTAACAGGTTTTCTTCCAGGAGATACTCTCGTCCATCCAATCTGTGTATTCTGGCTCTCCCCAGCGGATTGTAAAATATCCCGGGGGTGTAACTCGATACTTTTCCATGCCGTTTTTAGTCATATTACTATCTCCTTTCGTAGTCTTTTTAACACCTTTCCTTATTTATGGGATAGAGTTATTTTAATTTTATCATATCCTATTCAATATATAACCAGATTTCATAAACATTGCTGACCTTACCATTTTTCTTATTTAGTGGTTTATTTTAAAGCTTATAAAACTAAAGCAACCAAAAAAACATCCTCTAGAGGATGTTTTTTAAATATTCTACTTGGAAATAATAACTTCACTTGCTTTTATAATAGCAGTTGCTTCATCGCCTATACAAAGACCCAGCCTTTCAACAGAATTAGTTGTTATAGTTGAACAGATGTCTATCCCACCTATATTGATTACCACTTCTGACATTATGCTGTCAGATTCAATAGCTGTGACACGGCCTTTTAGTTGGTTTCTAGCACTTAACTGCATAATGCAACCTCCTTTTCTTAATAATATTAGCAATATTATGTTATTTTATTCAATTTCATAAGCTTAAAAAGGATTACCAAGGTGTTCACTTTATTTCCTTCACTGGAAAAATGTAAGTGCAAATTCACCGGGCTAATTGGGCACAATGTTAACATACTTAATAATATTGGAGGGGTTATATTGATTGGCACAGTAAAATGGTTTAATAATAGTAAAGGATATGGATTTATTGAGACTGAAGATGGGACTGACTTATTTGTACATCAATCAGCAATCCAGTCTTCAGGCTTTAGATCGCTAAGTGAAGGGCAAAAGGTCAAGTTTGATGTCATTAACGGTGACAAAGGACAACAAGCATCTAATGTCCAGGTGCTTTCATAACTTAATCTTTGACACTAGTCATAAAAGCTGTCTTTTAGGCAGCTTTTTTACTTTGTACATGTTTTAATTAATTAAAAACATAAACATCAGAATGATCTTTAGATCTTTCGATTTTGCATCAGGATGACAAATACTAAAATGCCGATAATTATATGAATAGGCTGGTTATGCAAAATCCCTATAGTATTTTATGGAAATAAATCAAAAAGATTTATGGTATATTAATAATCAAATACTTTTTATGGGGGAAAAGAATGAAACTGGCTATATTTGATTTTGATGGTACTCTTTTTTTAAAAGATACTTTACCTTGTTTAGGAAATGAATGGATTAAGCAGGGGAGATCTAAACTGAGATATTTCAAGATCTATCTTTCACTAATTCCATTAGTAGTTTTTTATAAAACAAATTTAATCTCCCGGGAACTAATGAAGTATAAAGCCATGAAAACATTTCAGACAATTTTTAAGGGTATGACAAAAAAGGAAATCCAAGACTTTTTTAAACAGGCATATTCGGGAATACGCAGATATTTTAACCCTATGATTATTGATGAGATTAATTATGCCAAATCAGAAGGATTTCACCTGGTACTGCTTTCAGGAGCATATATCAATCTATTGGAATTAGTAGCAGAAGAGTTTGGTTTTGATACTGTTATAGGTGCCGAACTCCATTACCAAGATGGATACATTGATTATAATCGGGAGATTTCATTCGTAGATGGCACCTCCAAATTAAAATACATAGAAGATTATTTTTCCGATATCGTTATTGATTGGGCTTCAAGCAGATCTTTTGGAGATAGTTATTCAGATCATCCTATACTTGAAATGACCGGGGAAAGCATTGTGGTCAATCCAGATAAACAGCTGCTTAATCTGGCTGAATCCAAGGATTGGCGCATAATAGAACCTAATATTTAAATATTGACGTATGAGTACATTTCCATCTCAACAATTTATACTCTTACCTGAAGCAATATCAAATTTAAATCTAACTGCTCTCGGGGAAATTTTGCTTCGGATCAGGAATTAACCAGAGAAAAATTATCTGTTTGGCTGGTTAATAGTCTGGGATATCAAGCAATTGCCAGGATAGAGAACAAATTTGAACTGCCATTTAATTATACTGCTAAGATAAGTGCGGACAAGCGGAACTATGTTGCTCTGGCTGCTGGATTAGAGCTTCTCAGTAAAGATATAGACCATATACCTGGGCGAAAATATCCACAGTAGCTGTAGGCTAGCCTATTACTACTTCTAATTTAAATATCATAAAGTTTGAGTTTACGATATAATGTAACCCGGGAAAAGCCCATTTCTGCAGCCACCCGGGTTACATTGCCATTATGCTTTTTCATAAGAGCCTTAATTTCATTAGATTCATCAAGCATAATAAGCTGCTTTTTTCTATCCTTATACTTTTCGTTATTATAATTACTGGTGCTGGTAATACACGAACTAGATAGACTATCTAGCTTATTAATCTTTAAGTGTAAATCCTTCAGCCTTATTAGATCAGGTTCTTTACCTATATACATCAATCTCTCAATTACATTTTGAAGCTCTCGAACATTCCCTGGCCACTGGTACTGCATTAATTCTTCTGCCAGCGGTGATTTTATGATTTTATTAATATATTCTGTAGAGGCTCCTAACCTAGCAAGGTAGTATTTTATTAATAATAAAATATCCTGATCTCTTTCACGTAATGGCGGAATATAAATAAAAATCACATTGATCCGAAAATATAAGTCTTCACGAAATCTTCCAGCATAAACCTCTGCATAAAGGTTTTTATTAGTGGCACAAATAACCCGTACATCAACTGGTATTTCTTTAAAGCTTCCGACCCTGATTACTTTCCTTTCCTCCAGTACTCTTAATAATGCTACCTGGGCTTCAAGCGGCATATCGCCTATTTCGTCTAAAAAAAGAGTACCTCCTTTGGCTGCTTCAAATTTGCCGGGTTGGCCACCACGTTTTGCTCCAGAAAACGCACCATCGACATAACCAAATAATTCGCTGCTCACTAATCCAGGGGGAATAGCCCCGCAGTTTACTGCAATAAAGGGACCATTTCGCCGGGGACTTTCATGGTGAATTGCCTGAGCAATAATATCTTTACCGGTTCCACTTTCACCTTGGAGCAGCACATTACTCATATTATTCACTGCCATATGAGCAATGTGAATACATTCCAACAGCTTTTTACTTTTGCCCATGATGCTGTTAAATCCGTATTGTTTAGAATGAGGACATTTTGTAGATTTAGTCACAGCTGTATCATTTTTTCGGATAAAAACAATTGAACCTGCTATATCTTCATCCTTATCTTCTATCATCTGTATAGAAGTCTTACAATGGTACTTTTTATTAAAACTCTTTAAAAGGGCATCAATATTAGCCAACGGCTCATCATCATTTTGATTAATTAAAGGAAAGTTTTCACATAAATCGCGAAAATTAAATCCAATGATTTCCTGGGACTCTCTTCCGGTAATGTTTTCAGTTGTCGAATTAACAGATTTAATTATTCCTTCAGTATTGAGTATCATTATTCCATCAGTCACACTACTGGTTACCTGGTTAAGTGTCTCCGATAGAGAAGATAACTTATTG
>CAYZYO010000141.1:0-4592 GCA_964482585.1 uncultured Syntrophomonadaceae bacterium
TAATGCTTTCTAACAGAACCGCACCGAATACATTAACCCCTTTAACCGTTAACATATCATCGGCACGCCCAACGATTTTACCACGCATTCCTTTGAATCCGCAGCCAGGACATTCTTCAGTATGAACCTCAGCTATATCACCAGTTGCATATTTGAAATAAGGAGCTCCTTTTTTCCTGAAAGCAGTAATAACGATTTCGCCTACAGCACCTTCTTTTACTTCAACCGGCTCTTTTGTTTCTGGATCAACCAGGTCTTCAAAACCGGTGTCAAAATCATCAGTAAAGTTGTGCAGGCCGTAGAACTCGTCTGAGTTACAGGATGTACATGGATTGGTCTGAGAAGGAGACCAAAAATCATACATTCTGCATCCTAAGGCATCCTCGAGTTTGCCTTTGACTGCAGGATCATCTATACCTTTTTCACCTGTAGTAGCCAGGATCTTAAAGTTGAAGTCCCTGGGATCTATACCCTGTTCTTCCCATAATTTAAGGTAGTACATCATAATAGTAGGACCAGTCCAGACAAAGGTCGGGTGAGTCCACTTAGCCAGATCAAAAGCTACTTGGGGTCCCAGACGGATATCGATAGGGAGCTGCAGGATGCCGGCTCTTCTAATTCCACCCAGCATAGCAACGGTTGTTGCATAAACGCCCAAAGGGAAAACGAACCATGCACGGTCACCTTTACCAACACCCCAGATCTCTGAATGCAGGAATCCAATTGCATCATCAATAAACTCGGTATCTTCTTCAATAACACTATACGGATAGGTAGGATGTCCAGTAGTTCCAGAAGTTCCACCAGTCAGAATAATGTCATCAGGGTCAGCACAGACGTGAAGTCCAAATGGATGATCGTATCTTTCCAAGCTTTCTTCCATACTGATACGTTCTGCATCTTTGTCCATTAAAATGGGAACTTTACGCAGGTCATCAATATTCTTAATGTCACCAGGCTCAAGACCAATTTCTTTAAATCTGACTTGATAGAACTCAGGAGAATTATCATACATGTACTTGACTTGCTTGCGCAATAACTTGTCTTTGTGTTCCTGCCTTTCTTCGGCTGACATAAAGTTTAAAATTTCAGGGAAAAATCTTACGGGCTTACCAAGTTTCTGTTCCATTCCTTTTTAACTCCTTTCTTCCATTCCAACAATTTTTTTTAATTAACTACCAAAACTTTTTAGATAATATAATTCCTCCTTTCACTTTTTCTATTTGATAACCTCTGTAAGTATATCTATCTATTCTTATTAAGATCTTTTATTTGTTCTTTAATCTATCTTAGAAACGTATTAGGCGGTTTTTATAGCCGGTAAATGAATGGTTTTTGGTTTAAGCATTATATTTATTAAATCTATTCAGTCCATAAAAACCTATTAATTCAGGGATATGGTATAATATAGGAAGTATATTATTGAGGGGGAAAAAGAAAATGCAGCAGGATAGGAATGATAAGGTTTTATATGATGATCATATCCTAGAGGCTTTTGTTAGTGCCGCAAATACATTTGAATTTTCCATGAATATTTCTTTAATGGTAAAAGGTATAATAGTCTGTGGGGATATAATAAGTGGTGAAGAGTATTTTGATAGGTGTGCCACGAAAATAACTTCTGTCGGGGGAGTTATCGCTATAGAATTAGGTAATGTACTAAAAAAGATCAGTACAACCTATAAAAAAGATTATCAAGAAGAACCTAATGCCCCGGAAAAACCTTATATCAATTTTATTCATTTAAAAAACGTTCAGTACTATGTGCCTGGCAATCCCCCACTACCATTAACCCGTAATGAAAATGAACTATGGCGCGGAAAACTAAGCTCAGTAGATGGTTTCTCTTTTGGCAGGTTTTTGATTTAATCTAATTCTTCTTTAAGATCAGTGTTATACGTAGAGAGTCTTGCATAATGCAAAAATTAATTATGTCACTTTGCTCATGATGACAATCAGCCAGAGATTAAAGTCTCCTCTATGGATGAAAGAATTATAGCGATATAAAATAGCCATTATGTAAATTCCTCACGTATTAAATATATAAATAACAGCCGATACTTGAGTAATAAAATTGGCGGAGTATTTTCATCTCTACTCCACCAATTTTTGCTATCTACGGAAATCCTTTATTATGTATGGATTCCTGTTACCATCTATAAGAAATCTATTGGCATAAAACCTAGCTGGTGTACACTTCCAGGTTATTCTTAATAGTCTTTTTTTCAATTTTTCCAACCGCAGTCTTTGGGAGTTCAGTCCTTATAAAGATTTTCTTTGGTACCTTATAGCCTGCCAATCCTTCCTTACAATATGCTGTTACTTCTTCTGCAGCCATTTCTGCACCCTGTTCCAGCTGTACAAATGCATATCCTATTTCACCCCAAACCGGATCATCTACCCCGAGAACAGCTACTGCATTTACCTTCTCATGAGCACTTATATATTTTTCTATTTCCGGTGGATAAACATTATAACCACCGCTGATATACATCTCTTTACAACGGCCAACATAGTGCATATATCCTATTTCGTCCATATATCCAGTGTCACCAGTTTTCATCCACCTGGCACTGTCTTTATAGAAAAAGGTGCCTTCATTGTGTTTTTCCTCCATATATCCCGGTATAACTTGAGGCCCGGTGATACATAATTCACCTAATTCCCCAATTTTAGCCCATTCTCCGTCATCTTTTAAGGGCCTATCAACACCTTCCCCCTGGGAATATACAAATTCCAGTGGTGGTGCTTCTTTTACTAACTCCGCTACGGGATAAGCCGAGGAGAATAATGCTTTAGGTAGTGTTCTTTCTAATAAAGCAAGAGATTCAGCAACCGTAAATCGCTAGTCCAACGATCTCCAGCCTGATAGTAGCAGCTGCCATAAAAATACAGTGATAATCATAACCATTCAGCATTATTGTGGCAATTTTATCACTTTTTTTAAAACCAAGGCTTAATAATGAGTTGCTGACCCGAGTAACATCGTCAGCATACTGTTTCCAGGTATATTTCGTGCCATCGAGATCAACAACAGCTAATTTATCAGGTATGTTTACCGCCGTTTAGTTCTAGTTGATATGCAAAATAGGTTTCTAATTCCTTTTTCTTCATAATTTATCCAACCTTTCGTATTTATTATTACAATTACATACCTATATGAATTCTATTAACTGGATTTATTCATAAATGTAAAACAATGTCAAACTAAATCATTATCTTCCTTTAAATTCTGGGATTCTGCGTTCAAAAAACGCACTCATTGCTTCTTTAAAATCTGCAGTTTCCACATGATGGGCAGTAAAGTTCATTTCAATATCGTACTTTTCTCCTAATCTTGCATCATCATTAATATGCATGGCTTTTTTAAAGTCCTGTTGTACTAATGGGGGTTGAGCACTTAAAATTTTAGCCACCTGCATCGCTTCATCCATCAATTGCTCTAAAGGAACAACTTTACGCACAGCCCCATATTTGTACATTTCCTGGGCGCTTATATTTTGCCCGGTTAGAGCCATATAGTAGGCTACCTTTTTGGGTACCATCTGCCGGAGAAATGCTGCTGCCCCTACAATGGCAACCTTAACTTCAGGCAAACCAAAAAACGCATCTTCTGCAGCTACCAAAATATCACAACAAGCGCAATAACAAAGCCCGGCTCCTACAGCTGCCCCATTCACTGCGCCAACTACCGGAACCCGGCAATAATAAACTGCATTCATAGCCTCTTTAAGGGTATCGCGGGTCTCTACTACGGTTTCCTTATTGAGTGCACCAAGTTCCTTTAAATCATTACCAGCCATAAAGGCTTTCCCTTCAGCACGCAATATAATTACCCTTAAATCATCATTATTGTTTATAACGGAACTAAACATCTCAGTCATTTCCCGGTGTAATTGGTTGTTTACCGCATTTATTGGCGGTCTATTAACCGTGACTATACCAATATCTTCTTTAATCTCCAGTGTTAAATATTCAAATTTCATAGTGCTCCCTTCCTTTTGCAGCCAGTAGATTGCATTTTTGCTACTAATGTATTTCTTTATCCCCCCTTAAAACTTATTTGGCCTTGAAAAATTTAACTGTTATCATTGTATAAAAACTATATTTTATATTCCTTAGATCAATCTTAGATACTTATTAATTTCTTATTTTACTTTCAAAATTTTACTACAATATCAACTGTTATAATGGAAGATAAAACATAGCATAAGCTTCTATACTTCGTAGTTTTTAAGTAATTAATAATAAACAAAAAAATACACTATCATTAAATTGAAGTGGTGATAAATAAAAACTATAGGGGGTTACTAAAAGGTAAAAATCAGTGGGTTGCTACACAGGTTTCCCGGAAAATTCACCTTAACACGGTTAAAAATTTTATCGAGTTAAAATTGTTTATAAAAAAAATCCCCTTGAATACCAAGAGGATCTCTGGTAATTTTAATTTTTAATGCGCAAAGCTAAATAACGGCTTTGCCGCAGGCCCGGCAGAATACTTGTCTCCCGGGAACACTTTACTTCCCATTTTTACTTCCTTTCCTATCAGTTCCTCCATGGTAATAGTTTCGGGATTAATATCTATAAGGTTT
>CAYZYO010000142.1:0-4537 GCA_964482585.1 uncultured Syntrophomonadaceae bacterium
TGAAATAGACAGTAGAGTTAATCCTTTAGCTTTAAGTATGCTGCTGCAATCCTTAAATAGTGCGGTTAATGAATATATGCTTAATAAATTTGGGGACGTCAGATATGAGCATAATGAAGAAGAAGGTGTTATCATTCATAAAATCCACATCTAACTCACTCGTCTGGAATCTATTAACCGCCTGTTGTTGTATATATATTTGAGAAAATATTAAAACTAATATTGTTTAGTTGTGTTATGTTGTTTATGCTTGTTTTTGCTTTATCCGCTATATTATAATATAAGTGGAGGTGATTTTATGTCAGATAATAAGGAACTTATTACCGCTCAGGTTTTGGCTGAGGCTCTGGATCTGTCAGTGGAAACCATCTGGAGATACACCAGACAAAATAAAATACCTTATATTGTATTAGGAAGCAACAATTATCGTTATAAGTTGGCTGATGTTATCCGATCATTAACTGAGCCAAGTGTGCAGGAGAACGCGGTGGAATACAAGGAACAAGACCCTAATGAAAAACTCACTTATCAGGATTATCTGTTATTGCCGGAAGAACCAGGCTACCGTTATGAAATCCTGGACGGCATATTGATCAAAGAGCCTTCGCCTAACGTTATGCATCAACGGGTTTCCCGCAGACTGCAGCGGGTCTTGGAAGATTATTTCTGGGAACTTGATCCCGATGGTGAAATATTTAACGCACCTTTGGATGTCACTTTCCATGATATTACCGTAGTTCAACCGGATCTGTTGTATGTATCCGGGGAACAAAAATTTATCGTGAAGGATACCAGAATTGATGGCTCGCCCACGCTGATAGTGGAAGTCTTATCTCCTTCCAGTAGCCGCAAGGATCGTCTGCAAAAGTTTAGGATTTACCAGGAAGGTCAGGTGCAGCACTATTGGCTGGTCAATCCGCAGGAAAAAACCTTGGAATGTTTTTCCTTGCAGAATGGCATTTACGCCCTGGTGACTGCCGGACTGGATGAAGACCTAATGGAACACCCAGAGTTCACCGGATTATCGATTGCCTTAGACGATTTATGGTAACTTAGCTCTTTCTCTAATTATATTAAAAAAGTATTTATGGGTCCTATTCCTTCGTTCAATAGCCAATATAATTAATCCTCCGGCCCACATATTGGTTTATAGGTATCTATGCCTTGGTAATGGCTATTCTTCTTATAGTATTTTCTTTTGTAACAATTGATGATACTTCATGGATACCAATTTCCATCGTGTATGCGCCTAAAATATACCTTCTTGGTGATGGGGATTATATATCCGTTGGCTGCAACAAAACTATATATATCACAAGGCCTGACCAGAAAACAGTTCTTTTGGGCCTATACAGGAGCCATAAGTATTATATCACTGTTTCTGCTCATACCAGTTTTAGCTTCAGTAATTTACTATGATAGCATTTCACTGCCGTCTGCAATTACACATTAGTGACTTTAGTTTTATCTCCAATTAAGCTATATTCAAGTGACCACCTGATCAGAGAACGGTACTTGCCCGCCCAGGGGTACATATTTACGTTGAGTTTGGAACGAGTATACCAATAAGTAAGCCTATGCCATGGCAATTTGGCAAACAATCCCCAGGCATCAACCGGTATAAGAACCTTGACCAACTCCGGGTAGGTAAGCGCCATATTCAAGCCTATACCCCCTCCTAAAGAAAGTCCGGCCAAAATTACTGGCGAAGCATCAAACCCGTCGATAACTCCCTTAACCATATCTGTATAGAACCCCAGTGTGTATTCTCCGTTGATTCGATCACTTGCTCCGTATCCCGGGCAACGGTATCTAATTCCCAATGAAGCTTCTGTTTCTGATCTCTTAAACCACCCCATAGATCAATGATTTTCTTGCCCTGTTGATACACAGCAAACGCCGCCCCAACTTCCCCTCGTATAATAAAATTATTTTCGAATTCCTTTCGAACTCTTTCGAATCCAGGCTCTATCTTCCCACTGATATTGATCCCATGATTTGATTTGTCCATTATTGTTCACCCTTTATACTTTTTAGAAGTTGGATAAACTGCAATGCCTCCTTCACCCTCGTTATCAATACTACCGTCTCAACGTGGCCCGAGTTGATGGAATTGATGTCAGAAGGTGATTTTTCACCCCGACGTATGAGGGAAAATATCCACCGTATTTTTTTCATTCGAGGTTGGCGGGAACATATCTACAAGTAAGGAATTTAATAACCCCAAAATTAACTCTTGGATTTACTCTGAACAAACTTTTAATATTGATCAGCAAATCTCCACCATAGTAGGGTCCCTATTAATCCTAATATACTTGTTAATAGTACAATCATAACACTTATATGTTCCAATCTTATATCCATACCACCCGTAATTCCGCTTACAATAGCAGGTATGGACCATGGAAACAAATGTCCATATCCAGTTGATGCAACAATCTGGGCAAACACTAGTATAAATATCAAAAAACTAAGGGGAGATAGGTATCCACGACCAAAACTTGCAAAGAACGCCACTGGAGTCGATAATAGTACTGTAAGTAAGGAGCATATGAGAAAAACCGTTAGACCTTTAAATACGATTTCAGATGACCAGCCTGGAATATTAACTATATGGCCAACAAGCATACCAATCATAATTATGAATATCGAGAGTAACATACACCATAAAAAAATAACAATAAATTTAGATAATACAATAATGTTTCTCGATATGGGCAATGCAAGCAGATCCTTAATAGTTCTATCCGAGTATTCTCTTCCAAAAATCCAGCTAGTTACAAACCCAAAAACTAGTATACCCCCTATAGAAACTGCCTGTGAAAGAAGGCTAAAATAGGATGGCCAATCAGCAGTCCCCATAATTTGTGCCTTTGTAGAAATAAAGCCCATTTTTTTTGCTAAATCAGGATCTTTCAAAATATACATGAAAAAGCCACCCATAAAAGGCACCATTAAGACCGCCAGCATAGTGATCAAAGGTACTTTTGAATGAAAAAACTTTTTATTTTCTACCATAATAGATATTACTATTCTCCTCATTATTCCTTTCCTCCAGTTTCTTCAATAACTCTTATAAAATAATTCTCTAAATCTTCTTTCTCAACCCTGAGTAAATTTGGGGGATATCCTTTATCGACTAATAGTTTTACTACCTGTTCTGGATTCTCTATAGCATTCTCATTTTTGATGCATATAATAGGTGGATTTTCAGTCTTGTACTTATCTTTTATTTCTACTTTGTAACCAGCTTTCGAGAGGATAGATATCATCGCCGGCCTATCTCTTCCCGAAAGAATTAAAGTTTTTTTTAATTCTCTTTCAAGACCATAACCATCCACTTCCTTAATCAACCTACCCTTGTGAATAATTGCAATATTTGTAGCTACCTTAGCAATTTCGTCCAACTTATGGCTTGACACAAGTATCGTTACACCAAAATCACCAGCCAAATCATGTAGCAGCTCACGAACTTCGATAATCCCCTCTGGATCTAACCCATTGGTTGGTTCGTCTAATATCAGTATCTTCGGCTTGTGGATAATTGCCTTTGCTATTCCAAGCCTCTGTGCATTACCTAAAGAAAGGTATTTTGATTTCTTGGATGCATAATCATTTAATTGAAGTTTATTTATTATCCAATCTACGCATGTTTTATCCGCAATACCTCTTAATCTACGTACTATCTCCAAATTTTCTCTGACTGTTAGCTCCGGATAGGAGTAAGGTGTTTCTACAATATATCCCACATCACTCCATAAGCTTGCATCTCTTGCACTTACCTTTTTGCCCTGTAGATAACATTGACCCGATGTAGGTGAAACCATGCCTAGTAACATCCTTATAGTAGTAGTTTTACCTGCCCCATTCAATCCTAGAAAGCCAAGTATTTCTCCCTTTTTAGCAGATATATTAATGTTGTCTACAGCATGGTTATTATCATAGACTTTTGTTAAATCGATAGTATTTATAGCTTCACTCATCCTTGAAACCTTCTTCCAATATTTGTTGAGCAAGACCTTTTATCAATAGTTTAAGAGCCTTATCATAATCTTTTTCACCAATCTCCGGAACGTGAAGCATGGTCATAAAAATAGCCCTTAGTGAGGTAATGGTAACCCCATTATCTATATTTTTTTTGGTTCTTATATTTTTAAATAAATTTTTTACAATCAAATCATCAAATGAATGATGTTTTAATATAAGCTCTTTAGGCAGTTTTCTAATTAGATACTCGAGCTCCTGTTTTTCAATGATGTTCATCATGAAGGATTGTCTTACATTTTGAAAAAGTCCATAAATCACTTCTGTAAATTTTTCAGGAGTTACAATATCTATTTGTTTAAATTTTACGATAACTTCTTCAATAATAGAATTTTGATAATTCTCTAGTACAGTAAAAAATAATATTTCTTTTGATGGATAAAATTTATAGAACGATCCTTTTGATATTCCAGACATTTCAGTAAGCTGATCAACAGTTGTCTTTTTTACCCCATACTTACTCAAACACTCCTGAGCAGCTTCATTTAGTTTC
>CAYZYO010000143.1:0-4495 GCA_964482585.1 uncultured Syntrophomonadaceae bacterium
ATCAGCCATATTTTCAGCAAAATAGCTTTTTCCACTCCTGGCAGCACCGGTAACCAGTACCAATTTACCTTTTAATGACATCAGCTAAGACTCCTTTTTCTGTTTAATTATTCGGCACTATGATTATCTTATCACAACCAGCTGGAATCATTGGAATAAATTATTATTTACACTCATATTTGTTATTATAACCTAAAATCGGTATTCTAACTTCCGGTTATAGCCACTAACAAAACCTAATTTTAAAAAGGGATTCGCATTAGTATTGTAGAAGAATATATAAATAAATTTTTATATTTTTACATAATTGTTAAAAAGGAGGTAGATATTGTTATAGTTTGTAGCTTTTCAAATAATTTACTTTAGTTGCTTTTTAAATGATTGACGCTGTGTTATTTAAGGGAAGACGGCTGGAGCTATAGATAATAATAAAGACATTATTACCAGCCTAAGAGGGAGGAGTTAAAATGAATAAAGATGTAATGCAGGTTCAAGATCTTAATCATGAAGACCTATCACGTTTTATTGTCGATATGTTTCACCGGATAATAGTACATCATGTTTTGTGGTTTAAAGAAGTAGAACATCAAATGGGTTTACCCAAAGCCTTAGAAATTTTGGATAGTGCTTTAGAAAGAAGTTATAACATACAAATGAAACGTTTTGGAAAAGCATTTAATTTTAATATGGTTAATGGAGTCCCGGAACCTCTTTTGAATATGCCCCGGGAGAAGTTACTTCAACTGTTCAAGGATATAGGAGTAAACTGGTTGGCTAATGATGGCGTTTGGTTCCAGGCTGTGGAGTTTAGCAATGGAATGTATGATGCCAAACGCTGCAATGATTCCTGTTGGACCCGTTATTCTCATTTTGAAGCCTGGTCAATTAAACGTTTTCTAGGATTACCCGAAAAACCTGGTCTAGAAGGATTAAAAAGGGCCCTGAATTTCAGGATGTATGCTAGTATCAATGTACAAAGTACTATTGAAGAAAGCTCTAACTCTCTGGTATTTCAAATGAATGATTGCCGGGTGCAGGCAGCCCGCAAACGGCAAGGTTTGGATGATTATCCCTGTAAATCAGCTGGACTTGTCGAATACTCACGCTTTGCTAGTGCTATAGATTCCCGAATTAAAACTGAATGTATAGGTTGTCCTCCTGATCCCCATCCTGAAGAATGGTATTGTGCCTGGCGGTTTACAATTCCTGAAGAAGAGTAGTTTAAAAAAAGCTGGTTTAAAAACCAGCTTTTTTAATGTTTGATTCCACTACGTAAAGTAGTATTTATACATTATATACTGTAGAGGAGACTTCAGTCTCCCCCTAAATACCGTTATTATTCGGCTAGCCGGAGACTAAAGTCTCCGGTAAGATACAAGAATTATAGTTATTGCAGTGGAATTAAATTCTTAGTTATGCTTTAATATGATTTTAAGAACGGTTTAAGAACGGATTAGCATTTACTTTATTCAACATAATAAATGATTTCTGGAGTAACACTTAAGAATTCCGGTCCTTTTTCTGTCATTACGTAACTATTTTCTATTCCAATAGCTCCTTCAGGGAGAACCAATTTTGGTTCCATAGCAAATGTCATCCCGGGTACAATAGGAGTTTTTAATCCTCTGGCCAGAATCGGCAGTTCATCCAACTCCAACCCAATACCGTGTCCGATAAACTTAACCTGGTTTTCTTTATATCCCATAAAATTATCTTTATAGCCTAATTCTTCTGCAAGCTTAAGACCTAGTATGTGAGGTTCTTCAGCCGGTATTCCTGGTTTCATTATTTTTAGAATTTCTGATTCTATAAACAAGGTATCTTCATATGCCTTTAACATTTCAGGTGATAATTCACCAATGCAAAACATACGAGTCTGATCGCCAGTATAACCGTGTACTACACATGTGTAATCAATGTAAACTGGTTCATTACGGTTAACCTTTTTCCATCCTGCTCCATGGGGATGGGTTGCAGCTACTCCTAATCCACCTACCGGCCCATCAAAGAAACTTGGAGCCAGGGCTCCTTTTCCACTACAGGTATTTCCCAGGAACAAATCCTGATTAAACGCCCGCATTTTACTACAACCTGAATAACCACGTTTACGCATTTCGGCTTCAAACAACGCAGCAAGTTCTATTTCCAGCATTCCTTCACGTAAAAATGAAGGAACTGCCCGGTGAGCTTCGTCTATTACCCTTAAAGCATCACGAAGCAGGTCTATTTCATATGGAGATTTTACAGCTTTAACCTCTTTAATTGCCGGAGAAATATCTTCGAAAATCGCTTCTGGGAAAAGCCTTTGATACATAACATAGTTGTTATAAGGTAGAACATCGAGTTCCAAGCCGATTCTCTTAATATCCCTGTAACCAAAACTCTCAAGTATTCCTGGCACTTGCCTGGTACTTCTCATAGTAACAATATTTTTTAGTGGCGATTCATCATGCGCCCTACTCAGGCTTTTCTTAACTATTAAAACCGGTTCACCTTCAACCGGCACATACAAAACAGCATTCTGTACCGTACCTGTAAAGTAAAACATATCACTATTTAAAACAATAATGCTTCCATCAATCTCTTTTTCCAGGAGTTTACTTTGCAGATTGGCAATTCTAGTTTGAATCTCTGATTCAGGAACTATTTTAAGTTCCATTTAATTTCTCCCCCTTCTAATATAGAACCATTTTCAGTTCATTCTCCTATATTTTTACCGTTACTAGCTGCCGGCTATATCCCAGTATTTCTTAACATTACAGGAAGGGATAATTCCTCTATCGGTTATTATCCCTGAGACTAATTCTGGTGGGGTTAAATCAAATCCAGGATAAAACCCTTTAACTTTTTCTCCAGTTAATCTCATGCCATTAAAATACAAAACCTCTAGAGGATCCCGCAGCTCAATTGGTATATTCTCTCTTCCAGAACATCCAGCATCTGGACCCGCATAACCTAAAATATATAGGGGTATTTTATGATAATCAGCTGCCAGGGCTAATTGAAAAGTGCCCACTTTATTAGCTACTGTTCCATCTAGGGCTATACGATCTGCAGCTGTAAATATCTTGGATATTTTCCCTTGGTTCATACAATAGGCCGCCATATTATCAGTAATCAAAGTAACTGGAATTCCCAGTTCCGAAACCGACCAGGATGTAAGCCGTGCTCCCTGTAAATATGGCCGGGTCTCAGTTGAAACAACTTCTACTTTTTTATTAGCATCAACAGCGAATTTTAACATGTATAGTAATGCTGAGCCTGGAAAACAGTGGGTTAATATGCAATCTCCATCTTCTAACAGAGTTGAAGCCCACCTTCCAGTCAATTCAGCACATCGCTGTTTATTATAAACAGCTCTATTAACCATGTTTAACAACTGATCGGCCCAATTGTAATCTTCCCACTTAATGTTGTTTAACATATCTTCCAGCAAAGCAGCCAGATGATAACCTGTAGGTCGGGTATTTATTAACCGACTTTTTGCTTTATACAGTAATTCCCTGGCCATTTCAGGATCACGCTTTATTATCTCTTCTGCTTCAAGAGCCGCTAAATAGAGCCCGTATCCTGCTGTAATAGCAATATCTCCAGCACCTTGAACAACCATATCCTCAATTGCTGCTGCAACAGCTTCAAAATTATTACAAGCCACTTTTTTTATCTCTAGAGGAAGACGACGGCGATCAATAAGGATCAGTGATTTCTCTTTTAAAAATATGGTATTTTTAACATACATCATTAATGGCTTATGCATCTGACTCTACCTCCAAAAAAACCGTCGACATTTTAATCTTTCGACGGTTTATTGTAACATTATAACTTTTATCACCTGGCTATGTATTCCATCCTAGTTACTCTAAAACCAGCAGTTACAACTGCTGGTTTTAGTAGCAACTCTGGGGTAGATGATTAGTTCTTTTCTAAATTCCGCTTCTCAGCTATTACTCTATTTATCCATTCTGTAATTTTCTTTACCGAGGTACCTGATTTAAATATTTCCTCAACTGTTCCTGACTCCTTAAGTTCCTTAATTTGTATATCAGGGACTAATCCTTCCCCTATTAAGATTATATCCCTGGCACTTTTGTTATTCAACGCTTCACGTAATTGAGGAAATACAGTCATATGAGAACCTGAATATATACTTACAAGCACAATGTCTACATCTTCTTGTATTGCTGACTCTACTAACTCTTCAATAGTTCTATATAAACCAGTATATATTATTTCCATTCCCCCATCATCACGTAAACTACGAGCTATAAACCGTGCCTTAGTTGCATCAGAATCCAGGCCAGTTTTACCTACTAAAACTCTTATCTTTCTGTTTTTCATTGTTAACTCCCCTTCACAAAAGAACCAGTTATTATCCATAGTAAATTATATCTATCAGGTACCTCACTGGATAATGGATTCTATTATTTTTTATTCCGGCTGAACCAGATATTTTTTAGCAACTTCATCTGCTAGAGTATATGGATCAGTCTCTCTT
>CAYZYO010000144.1:0-4487 GCA_964482585.1 uncultured Syntrophomonadaceae bacterium
GACGGCGGCTGAAGTCGCCTCTACGGTGTTAATCCGTGTTAAATCTGTGTTCATCTGGGGTTAATCACCTCTTTGTTTTCATAAGTGGTTTTGTCCTTAAGGGCATGGGGGGGGGATTAATTATTAAATACGTAGAGAGAAGCAGGCCAGGGAATCTCATAGAGGGAAATAAAACCAAGCATAATTCGACAAAAATCGGCACTACATCAGGTCATTATAGCATGTCAGGAAAAAAAGGAAGAAAATCGTATTGAAATTTAGCGATTAATAGCGTATTATGTCGAATAAGGGAAGTTATAAGATGACTCTAATAAATATCTAACAAGTATCTAATGCCAATTAAATATTGAGAGTTTGTTACCTATCTAAAAGTCATACAAGACCTAGTAGGCAGAGTATTGCTTTATTTGAGAGTAATTAAAAAAAACAAAGATGTTAACCCAAAACCGGCAAAACAAGGGAGGTAATAGAGGATTATGGTACTAGCAAAGCTACCTAACATTCCAAGGATATTAAATCGTCCTCGACTTGAACGTTTGATGGAACATACAACTGAAAAATGTTTAACTCTGGTTTGTGGCAATTCTGGCCAGGGAAAGACTACTTTGGTGACAGGTTTTCTGAAAAATAACAATTACCCTGTTTTTTGGTATCCAGTTGATCAAACTGGTCCTAATCCGGTCAAATTTATTAATCGTCTTTATTGCTTTGTAAACTCTACTTTACCAGTACATTCAGCAGAAACGACCCGGGTTGATACTATTGCTATAGAAGAAATGGGTTCTGAATTCTTGGATTATTTTGAATCTATTAATCCAGGAAAAGATATATTTGTGGTATTAGATAACTATCATAGAGTTGGTTCCTGTGAATTTGATAACTTAATTCAATACCTTATTAATAATTGTCCGCCAGAGCTTCATTTTATTATAATCTCCAGAAAAGAGTTTAATTGGGATTTAATTCAGAAAAAAGTAGATCGTACAATGCTGGAAATTAATGATGGGCAGCTTAACTTTACGTTAAAGGAGACCAAAGAGTTTTATAAGGAAATATACAATATAGATCTTGAAGAAGATCAACTGCTTAGTATTTTTAATTTAACTAATGGCTGGGCAGCGGGAATGGTTATTATTGGAGAAATGCTGCTTACTAAAGTTAATATGCAGGAAATAATTAACCAGGATTGTACTACCCTTATTAAGACAATTCCCAGCCTGGGCATATATTTGGAGGAAGAAATCTTTAATTATTTATCAACTGAAGAAAAGGATCTTTTTCTTTCCATATCAATAGCAGAAGATATAACTTTAGACTTAGTAAGATATATATGTGGAGATGAAGCAGTAAAAATACTGGATAGAATTGCAGCTGATAATTTGTTAATATCCTGCTTTAATAAAACGCAGACTTCCTATAGAATACATCCCTTGTGGCAGGCATTTCTATTTAATCAAGCATGTAATACCTGGGGGATGGATAGAATTAAAGAAATCCATGATTTAATTGCTTCATATTATTATAAACAGGAAAAATGGAAAGAATCCTTTAGTCACTATGTTGAAGCTAGGAATTTTGATCAGGCTGTTATTGTATTAAGACAAGCCGGATTTGAAATTCTGGATCAAGGTTGGACCGAAAAAATTGATTTATTGATTTCTCAGGTTCCTATCGAGAAACTAAATAATGATCCCTGGGTCCAGTTTATTTATGGGTTTAGTTTTAGATTTAAAGACCATGAACTCTGTTATAAGTATCTCAATCGTGCTATTGATGGATTTAGAAAGAGTAAAGATTTTAAGGGAGAAATTCAGGCTATTTGTCTTCAAACTGAAACCCTTATGTTTTATCCCGGAAATCTGCACGAGATGGGTGATTTAATTATTGATATGCCGGATATTACAGAGCCCAATACAGATGGAGAATGGCGGCTTATAGGATACAGAAATATATATAAGGCATGGGTCTGCTGCTATCTGACAGGCGAGACAGAAGAAGCCTTAAGATTAGTAGAAAAGACGAAAGTAATTGCTTGTATTTTACAAGACAGCAACCTTAAACTATGGGTAGTTTATATCATGGCTTTAGCTTCAGTTTTAAAGGGTGATTTTGAAGTGGCTCAGGGGATCTTGGCAGAATCTATTCAAAATCGAAATGAAGGGGCAAGTGATAAAATTGTTATTACTTTGATTCCTTATATAGCAGGTATGAATGCAAGTCTTATGGGTGATTTCGAGGAAGCTAAAGATTTTCTTGAATTGGCCCTCAAAGAATCTAAAGATAGGAATTTGGCTGCATTAGATTTCTATATTAAGAATTATGCCAGTTATTGCGATTATTATTTAGGTAAGATATCGGCTGGTGAGCAGTTGATTAAAGAGATGGGGGTATCAGTAGGCAGATACCTTAATAACAAGAATTATCATCTAAATTCATACTATTTGCTCTGCAAGGCATCTTATGCTTTTCTTCAGAAGCAAAGTTATCAGGCAGTTGAATTAGGACGGCAGGCTTTGGAATTAAGGCGTATGGCAGGAGGGGAAGTTTATTTTTTACAATGTCATTTGCTTTTAGGGGCTGCATTAAGAGATATAGACGAATTAGCGGAAGCAGAGTATCATTTACTACAAGCACAGGAGAGAAGCAGTGCTATTTCCAGCAGTTTTCATGAAATTTCCAGTTATGTTCAATTAGCTCTACTTTACGAAAAAAGAGGTAAAAAAGACCTCTTTATCAAATATACAGAAAAGGCTTTTGGTTTAGCTTCTAAGCATTCCTATTATCATTTTTTCCTGTGGCGGGATGATGATTTAGCTAGACTGCTAGAATACACCAGAAACATGCCTTCATTAAAAGGCTATCTTGAACTGCTGTGTGATTATCGTTCTATACCGGTAGATGTCATCGAAGGTAAGGTTAAAGATGATATTAATAAGGTGGGCGAAAACCAAAATCAGCTTAAAGTTGCATTAGGTATGGCCGGGACTGAAACCCTGTCAAGTGCTGTAACCAATGAACCCAAAAAATATCTAAAATTGGTATCAGCGGCTGCAGTAGACAAAGAAAAAAAAGCTGGTGGCAAAAAAGAGGAATCTTCAAAATATCTTAAACTCTTTATGCTGGGTCCATTTACACTGGAAATTAATGGTGAGGAACTCAAAAATATTGGGGCCAATAAAGCCCTTTATTTATTAAAGTATCTCTGCATGAAGAATAAACCCTGCAGTATTGAAGAATTAATAAATGAAATGTGGCCCGAATGGGACATTAAACTGGCAAAGAACAATTTCTATTATACTCTCCATGGTCTGCGCAAGCTACTGGGGAACAAAGACATAGTACAGTTTAAAAATGGGCTGTGTGAAATTAAGGATGAGTTTTATTGGAAAGATATAGATCAATTTAATTACCTGATTAATAAGTCTAGGGATTTATATCAAAATAAAAAGAACCAACAGGCACTTGAACTCTTAAATCAAGCTAGTTCACTTTATAGAGGAGAGTTTCTTGAAGGAGAGAATCTTGATACAACCCTTTCTTTGGAGAGAGAGTTTATTAACAAAAAATACTATATGTTGTTGATTAACAAAGGCAGAATCCTATTAGAAGAGGGCGATTATGAAAAAGCCAATGATATATTAATAAAAGCCTTGCATAGTCCTTTTTCTGAAGAATATACCTATCGCCTTTTAATGGCTACTTATTATAAAATGGGTAATCAATGGCAGGCTCTTGATGTTTATAAAAAATTAAGAGATTATATGTCTGCCAACATGGGGCTAAAACCCTGCAAAACAACTGAAGCATTGCGTGATTGTATAGTTAATGGTAAAAATCTGGATTTATTAGATACCAAATAGTATGGCTAAATTGCTTCCACTGCTAAAAATAATATTTATGCATCATATACTAGAAGAGAATTCAGTCTCCCCGATAATATTTGGCCGGAGACTGAAGCCTTTTTTACAGAGCCAAGAATAAGGATTATTGCAGTGAAATCAAAAAAATCAGGGGAGCATAATTTTACAATATAATAATATTTATATTGAGAATGTCCATATAGGTATTTTAGAAAAGTAAAATATCAGTTGATAAATTTAGAGAGGTATTTTTAATGAAAATATTGGTCGTGGTGCAGGTACTATGGGTGCTGGGATAGCATAGGTTGCTGCTCAAAAAGGGTTTGATGTAGTAATAAGAGATATTAAACAGGAATTTGTAGATAAAGGCATAGCAGGAATCGAGAAAAAATTTGAATGGTTATTTAGTTAGTTTATAATTAAAAGATATTTTTTAGCCCTGGCTGAGGTGTTTTATAATTAACACTTCTGCAGGGTTTTTTTATGGATATAAACCGTGTTCAGATTTTATATGTTATGACTTTAGAAAGTTACTTAGAGATCTGGCTGCTCTTTTTTTGTTTGGCTTATTATAATTTAGTTTCAATAAAAAGCCCTATGAATTATGAAAATAGGGTGAGGTGCAAG
>CAYZYO010000145.1:0-4377 GCA_964482585.1 uncultured Syntrophomonadaceae bacterium
TCAGCTCTTTTCATGTTTAGCTTCTGTACGTAATCTGACATCTTATTACCTCCTCTTAACATTCTGGTAAATTCTTAAAATTACTTAAAAAATGTTGCTTCGATTGAACCTGATCACCTCCCTCGAAAACTTTAAGCCCCGGCAAATAATATCTGCCGGGGCTCAAAGGCCCTCATAAAATTATTAATCAATAAATAACTATTGAGTTACACTATTGATTTTTGTTCAATAGAAATTGGTATTCCATCCCGGAAAATCGAGTTTTTCTTTCCACAGCGAGGACACTTTATCTCCAATCTTATACACTTATTATATTTGGCTAGAAGTTTGTTACACTTAATACATCTGAATTCTTTCAAAACAATCGCCTCTCTACTAAATAATTAGTCAGCAACATTCCAGACAGGATAAATTACCTATGAGCTCAGAGGCTTTTTAAATAATAACTATCTACATTTTCAACGTATATTTTGAAAGTTTTTATATCTGGTGGTAAATTTAATATAATGTGGAGTATATAATCTATAAGGTGTTGCAGCAAGTATATTAGCTATTGGTTAAAAATCTGGTACTGCTCTATATTTTTTTATTAGTTATTAGAGCAGTACCCAATTGGAAGAAGGAAACCCGGGGTAATCGGTACCAACATTCCACAGCCTCTATCTAATTATTATGCAAGATATGTGCCAGTATAAGACTGTGTTAAACTATGATTGGATTTTATTGTAATATAATTCTGGTATACAAGTATTTTATGCCGTTTTAACGGTAATAACATCAATCAAGTTCTTCGACCAGATTTTAAAGTATTAATATTCCCACTACACAAAAAGGAAAATCTTTTTGATAAATATTTATCAAGCGGTGTATTATTGCAACACAACTTATTCACTGAAGCAATAATACCGGTTAATAAATTTCTTTTATTATTATTATATTGGTAAAAGTTCGTTTTATTTGTCATTAATTACTTCTTTTGTCTTGTGCAGGTTGTTTATTTCATATTAATATGATTAACTAATATAATTCCAAACTAGAAAACACTTGTTGCAGCCTTACAACAAGTGTTTCTCAAATGCATCACAAAAGCTTCGACAATAAATTATCTTGGAACCGTCTTCCTTTTAGAAATTCCATATTTATAGGCTTTTCTTACTATTGTAGATGCATCCACCTTCAATTCTCTTGCCATCTGGCGAGTAGTAGGATATAGCTGGTAGGCTTTTTCCAGTATTTGTTTTTCAACAAATTCAACTGCGTCCTTTAAAGGAACTATCTCTGATACTGTAATACTTGAATCCTTTTTCCCGGTTAAATTATTAAAAGATTCTGGAAGATCTTTACTTGTAATAACATCACCTGGAGTTATCACAATCAGGCGTTCAATGAGATTCTCCAGTTCCCTTACATTTCCTGGCCAATCATATTTCATCAAAATATCAATAACTTCAGGCAAAATCCTTTTAGTATTTTCGTATTTCTTATTGAATACTTTGATAAAATGAGCAGTTAGATTAGGAATATCATCTTTTCTTTCTCTTAAGGGACTTACATGTAAAGGTACAACATTCAAGCGATAATAAAGATCCTCACGAAATTCCTTTTTGCGAACCATTTCCAAAAGATCCCGATTAGTGGCAGTCACAATGCGAACATCTACTTTAAAGGAATTTACTCCTCCTATCCGCGTAATCTCCCTATTTTGGATCACCCGTAATAGTTTTACTTGAAGATTTAAAGGTAATTCTGCAATCTCATCTAAAAATAGCGTACCCCCTGATGCCAATTCAAAATATCCTGGTTTACCCTCTTTTTTAGCCCCGGTAAATGCCCCCGCATCATACCCGAATAACTCTGATTCTAATAAGTTCTCAGGAATTGCTCCACAATTAACTTTTATGAAAGGGCCTCTTCTGCGAGCACTATTACTGTAAATAGCTTCGGCAACAAGCTCTTTACCTGTACCCGATTCTCCGGTTATTAAAATGGTTGAATCAACTTCAGCTAATCGGATTACCATTGTCATAAGTTTTTTCATGGCTGCAGAATTAAAGATTATCCTGTTTTCACTGGAATATCGCAGCTGCAAACTGCGTAATTGGCTTTCAAAATGCTGGCTTAAACTCTGTGCCTGTTCCAGCTTTTTCTTCAACATATTTAACTCGGTAATATCCCTGACATTGGCTACAACTCTTATAATATTACCGTCATCATCAAAAACAGGGTTCCCGGTTGTCAGGGTTGTATTTCCTACTTTTGTCTTCTGGATAACTGTTACCGGTTCCTTGCGTTTTAAAACCAGCTTAGTCACCGATTCTGATACAATACCTTCCTTTTCTATATGGTCTACATTTTTCCCGATGAATTCATGCGCATTTATGCCACTCAACATTTCATAAGATTTATTTAATCGTAGAGTAATTCCTTGTCCATCAGTTATATATAATCCATCATAAGATGACTCGATTATAGCATTTAGTTCTTCATTTAATTCCTTAACACTCTTCAGTTCCTGGGTTATCTTTTCAAATTCCGATATATCTTGAAGAACTGCTACGGCACCGATAATCTTGTTGTTTTTAATTATTGGAGACCGGTTGGATAGCAGCACCTTACCATTGATCTCAATTTTTTGCAGTGACATTACCTTTCCGGTTTTTATAATATCCATCAGCCCACTGTTAGGCAGAACATCTAATATAAATTTACCAATGATTTCCTCTTTTCTGGTTTCTAACAGTTTTTCCGCAGACCGGTTGCATGCAGTAATGTTTCCTTTTTTATCTATGGAAATAATCATATTATAGGTTGAATTTATAATAGCATCAAATTCGCTGGAAATATTCTGATAGGAATCAAAAAAAGCATTGGCTATATCACCACGGGTAAGTATACCTACCACAATCCCATTTCTATCAACGATAGGTAACCTGGGGATCATTGGGGTTACAACATCCTGGAACTCGTCATCAGGGTGAGCTGTCAACACCTCGCGTTTCATTATTGCTTCTACTGGCACCTTCAAACTAATGCCTTTAGTTGTTATTCGGTAGATATGGCTCTTAGTAATCAATCCAATAAGTTTATTGTTCTTATCAACTACCGGAGCACCATCTATTTTGTTTTCCATAAAAATTTCTGCTACTTGTTGTAGAGTATAATGCGGCTGTAATGTAATGGGATCCGCTGTCATTATTTCTCTTATCTTCATTCCTCACACCCCTTATATAGAAGACTATCCAGTTTTTGTTTTTACATCATTATAAAAATCAATATGCTATCTATCCTTAAAATGCACAGTATATATTTATATAATCTTCTTATTTGAGGTTTGATCGATATAATAATGAAAGGCTTATACTATGAATAATCTAATTATAGCAATATGAATTATTCTTCTGTGTTGAAAAAAGATACCAAATCTTTCTAAAGAATGACGAAATTCTTTTGAATTTGTATTATTAAGAGGAAAATAGTAAGATAAGTACAAAATTTGAATCGAAGTGATCTACTGTTTTAACTCATTAAGAAATCTATAATAAGGGACAGGCTGAGCCTGTCCCTTATCCTATTTAAGGTAGGAAAATGCCCTCTGGATCAACCTTGTTGTAAAGCAGGTCTATTTCTTCTACTGTAGGATATTCCGTCTCTCCTTTACAACGGGATATATTTAAATCAAAACCACAGTTATCTTTAACCTGTTCGGCAGTAAAGCCAGGATGATAAGTGTCTAAATACATTAGCCCTTCTTCATCAAAGCGGAATACTGCCATATTAGATATGACTGCTGTCGGGCCTCCTTTAAAGAACTTGCCAAATACTTCCTGTTTGGAAACCATTTCCCCGGAAGGCCACTTGGGTATTCTCCATCCCGGTGAGGTTATATAGTCAACATTTTCCTTGAAACGCCGCTTTTCCTGAACCATTATAAATACAGTTCTCCTGGCCAGGGAATCTATATCCGGGTTGCCTCCACTTCCGGTAAACCTCTTCTGGGGAGTCCTATAATCACCTAGCACGGTTGTGTTTACGTTTCCATATTTGTCGATTTCTGCTCCTCCGAGAAATGCCAGGTCTACATAACCAGAATGCAGGGACCCAAAAAAGGTTTCAGCAAGACCAGCCGCAAGAGATGCCTGGTAAGCACAGCGGGAATCACCAACAGATGTAGGTAGATCTCTTGGCCGGCCGTCAATACTTCCAGCTTCATATATACATACAGCATTAGGTGCACTGGAATGCTGGGCCAGCATTATTGCCAGCATAGGAAGACCGGTACCAGCAAAAACGATGTCACCATCCTGGACTTCTCTGGCAGCCGCAACTGCAAGTAAATCAATAGGTTTATAATCCTTAGCATAATTCTTTGCAGTCATT
>CAYZYO010000146.1:0-4332 GCA_964482585.1 uncultured Syntrophomonadaceae bacterium
CTTCACTGCTGTATAATTATATAAAGCAACTCACGTTAACTACATTATCAGAGTTGAGAGACCGTGTTAGACAAGACGTAGTGAAAAATTCTCGGGTAGTGTTAGATAAGCCAAATATATATACTATCACGCTGCCAACTGGGGCGGGGAAAACCATAACCGGACTTCAAGTGGCCATGGAGGCTGCGCAACGGTTTAAAGCAAGCCGAATTATTTATGTTCTGCCATATGTAAGCTTGGTGGAGCAAAATGCCGATGTAGCCAGCAAGATATTAAATGGTGTAAGGGAAGACCATCACTTAGCCTATGGAAAGGAACAGGAGGCCGGGGAAGAAAAGGATGAAAAACAAAAAACATTGGAGGACTTTATTAGCTTTTTCCGTTATTGGCGGGAACCAGTTATTGTAACTACTCTGGCCAAGCTTTGGGAGGTTTTGTATTCGCCTAGGGCGAATGACAGCATGTCCTTTCATTTATTGAGCAATGCAATAGTCTTATTGGATGAACCCCAAAGTATCTCGGTTAATCATTGGCGGGGATTTGGTCATACTCTGGAAATGCTTGCTGCCCAGATGAAATGCAGTTTTATTCTCATGACCGCAACCCAACCAGAGATTTTACAAGGCCAAGAACTTGTACCAACACCTGTTTCATTTCCTTCCGTTAGGCATGTTATGCATTGGATAGACGGAAAGAATGTTATTGAGGATATTGCTGCGCGAATGGTGGACTACGGTGCACTCGAACATAACAGTTTATTTGTCCTCAATACTCGTAAATCAGCTCTCTTAATGTGGATGAATATAAAAAAACGAGGGATAAACCCCTTGTTTCTTTCGCGCTGGCTAACTCATATTGACCGTAATAGAATTCTTAAGGATCTTAAAAGTAAAGAGAAAAATAAAGAAAGACGGTGCCTTGTTTCCACTCAAGTAATTGAAGCTGGGATTGATCTTGATTTTGAACTGGTTTTTAGAGATTTGGGTCCTTTAGATAGTATTATTCAGGTGGCAGGACGTTGTAACCGTCATTGTGGGATAGATTTAGGAAATGTATATATTACTGAACTGACCAATAAAAAAAAATCATATGCAGCGCAAGTGTATGATTCCGTATTGCTTCAGCAAACACGACTGCTTTTGCAGGAGAAACAAGAATGGGATGAATCATCATCAACAGAAATAATATCTGCATATTATGCTGGTTTAACAAAAGCAATTGATAGTTCACCTTTGTGGGAAAACATTTCAAAAGGCAATTGGGGGGAATATATTTCATTGTTCAATAATTACGATCGAAATGAAGCTATGCTGATAATTGATTATGGTGGTGATATAGTTCAAGCTTTAGAAATGCTCCAAGAGCCGCTTAATAACAACAGTGATAAAATGCTGCAGGTAAAAAAACGTAAAGAAATTTTTCAAAGGCTCTCTCAATGTTCAATTTCCGTTCCTACAAAGTACCTTAACGAATGGTATGAGCATTGTGGTGCTTTGATATGGGACGATGAGGAAAAAATGATTGAGCAAGTGGGCAAGGATATGTGGTTAGTTTCTCAGCAGGGAATAGGTACTATATACCGTTTGGATATTGGATTTGTGCCTTTGGAGATTGCCGATTTATTGCTAGAAATAGTAACAGATACGTAACAAATATGTGGTACTTACAAAACTGATGAAGTTAATTTGGTATAACAAGAAACGTAGAATCATTTTGAGCATAGATCAAGTGAAATATTGGCTGTATACTGCTTATTATCGCTATTTATCGGGGGGATAGGATGGAGTTTCAAGTTATTGGTACTCATATTTGGTACCATTATATATGTAAACGTCAGGTGTGGCTTATGATCCATCAGATAGAACCAAACCAGGATGATGATAATATGCAAATCGGGCGCATTATCGGCGAACACAGCTACAAGCGGGATAAAAAGGAATTTGATCTAGGGAATGTCAAGCTTGATTTGATACGTACGGAAGATGGGCAAGTGGTAGTGGGAGAAGTCAAAAAATCATCCCGATTTGTAGAGAGTGCCAGCAAGCAACTACTGTATTATCTACTTCAGCTTAAAAAAATGGGCATAAATGCCCGGGGAGAACTCCTAATTCCTGAAGAAAAGAAGAAGATAGATGTTTTGCTTGATGAGAAAAATGAAATTGAAATACTAAAGGCTATCGAGGAAATAGAGCGGATAGCAATTGCTGACCAGCCTCCTCCACCTGTTAAAAACAAGTATTGCAGAAAATGTGCTTACAGTGAATTTTGTTGGGCGTGAGCAGTATACTATTAATGAAAGTTTAAAAAAACCATAATAAAAATAAGCAATCGTTTGAGTGACTAATTTTTATCAGTAAAGGGGGGAAGTTCATTAATGATCAAGCGCAGATTCACAGTAGTAATTGAAAAAGATGAAGATGGTATATATGTTGCATCAGTTCCAGAGTTGCCGGGTTGTCATACTCAAGCTAATCATTTGGATGAACTGGATAATAGAATTAAAGAGGCCATAAAGCTCTATTTAGAAGTAGTAGATGATCGTGAATATACCGGAAACAGTTTTATCGGAATTCACGAAGTAGAGGTAGCTATATGACAAAATTGCCGTTGATTACTTCTCGTGAAATGGAAAAGTTATTATTGCATCTTGGCTTTAAACGCAAGAGGCAGGCCGGCAGTCATGTTTTTTATAAACATTCTGATGGAAGAATAACAACTATAGTACCATTTCATCCCGGAGAAGATCTGGGGCGTGGTTTGATTAGGAAGATTTTGCGTGATATAAAAGTGGATCAGGAAGAGTATTTGCAATTGCGGCAGAAGATTATATAAATAACCGCTGGCAGTTTGTTTAATTGGGGGGGGGAGGCCGTGAAAAAAACCTTATACGTCTTTAATGACGGTGAATTTAGGCGAAAAGATAATACTCTGTATTTTGACACCGGTGCAGGTAAGAAATACCTGCCGGTAGAAGATGTAAAGGAAATAATAGTTTTTGGTGAAGTGAGCGTTAATAAGCGCTTTTTGGAGTTTTTAACTAAAAAAGAGATCATACTTCATTTTCTCAACGATTACGGGTATTACGTGGGTAGTTATTATCCACGTGAGCATTACAATTCTGGTTATATGATTCTTCAACAATCACAGTTTTATCTGGATGAAGAGAAACGATTGGATTTGGCGCGCAGGTTTGTTTGTGGAGCTGCAGCGAATATTTTAAATGTACTTCGTTATTATAATAACCGGGGTAAAGACGTGCAGACTGAAATAAACCAGATAACCAGCCTGGAGGGAAAAATAGAATCCAGTGAGGCTATAGATGAACTAATGGCTATAGAGGGTAATATCAGAGAAGCTTATTATGCTGGTTTTAATACTATAATTAACAATAAGGAGTTTGTATTTCACGGCCGCAACAAGCGGCCTCCTCGTGACAGAATTAATGCCTTGATAAGCTATGGGAATACTCTGGCCTATATTGCGGTATTAAGTGAAATTTATAAAACCCACCTGGATCCGCGCATAGGTTACTTACATACTACTAACTTCAGACGTTTTACCTTAAACTTGGATGTAGCCGAAGTCTTTAAACCTATTTTGGTAGACAGATTAATATTTTCGCTTATAGGCAGAAATATGTTAAAGGTAAATGATTTTGATGCCAAAGCAGGGGGGATTCTTATGAATGATAAAGGCAGAAGGCTTTTTTCAAAGGAGTGGGAAGACAGACTAAGGACCACTATTAAACAACGGGATTTGGGTCGTGAGGTATCTTACCGGAGACTAATCCGTATGGAACTGTATAAACTTGAGAAACATTTAATGGGGGAGAAAGAATATCAGCCATATGTATCACGATGGTAGGGAGTAAAACATGTTTGTTATTGCAGTATATGATGTTGGACAAAAAAGAGTTGGTAAGGTTTTAAAAACCTGCCGGAAGTATCTTTACTGGGTACAGAATTCGGTTCTGGAAGGAGAAATTAATGAAAGCAGTTTTAGGAGGCTAAAAATAGAATTAGCAGAAATAATTGATGATGAGTATGATTCAGTTATTTTTTATACGTTTAGGACTACAAAATATTCTGACAGAGAAATTATGGGAGTAGAAAAGGGAGGGCAAGATAATTTTATTTAAGAAATTTCTGTCGTCGACCTTCAGTACTGTAAAAAACCCCGGGGATCGACGACAGTAAAAAAATTGAATAGTTACCGAAAAAACAGTAATATTATATTTATATACACTTAAAGTTGCCCAGGGTAGCAGAATAAGCTATCCTTAATATAGGATTATTTTGACGGGTTTTTAGGCTACCTATAAGGGATTGAAAC
>CAYZYO010000147.1:0-4323 GCA_964482585.1 uncultured Syntrophomonadaceae bacterium
ATACAAGAGGATGTTGAAGAGAAATATGATTTTCACCTACATGTTCCAGAAGGAGCTATTCCCAAGGATGGTCCATCTGCAGGAATTACGATAGCAACAGCTCTGGCTTCGGCTATGTCAGGCAAATTTGTCAGAAACGATATTGCCATGACTGGTGAGATTACTTTAAGGGGTAGAGTATTACCTATAGGTGGTCTTAAAGAAAAGGTGCTGGCAGCTCATAGAGCTGGAATAAATACCATCATTTTGCCAGAAGATAACAAAAAAGACCTTGCTGATATTCCGGCTAATGTTAAAAAGAAGATGGATTTTGTTACGGTTAGCCACATGGACGAAGTCCTGGAAAAGGCCCTGGCGGCACCAGAAAACATTCATTAGTAATAATTTATAGAAGTAAAGACGTGGGCTAAAACGCAAAAGCAGAGGTTTTGCGTTTCGTCCACGTTTTTTAAAAAAACATGAGAGTTTTGCATAATTCAAAAAACAATATATTGCTTTACCTAAAGGATTACAGTGTTAATATATTGGTATATGATTAGGTTAAAAATCTTTACAATAAATATACTATTAAACATCTTGGAGCTATTTCTAGTTTTTATATTTTTAAAGGGTGGGTTATTTTTTGCATATTAAAACAGCGGAATTTATCGGAGCATTTGTGGAAATCAAACAGCTGCCTAAAGAGCTTATACCAGAGATTGCCATGGTAGGCCGATCTAATGTGGGCAAATCATCGTTAATAAACAAGGTGCTTAACCGGAAACGATTAGCCAAATCTAGTTCCACCCCGGGTAAAACCAGGACTATAAATTATTATCTGGTAAACAGGGAATGGTATATGGTAGATTTGCCTGGTTATGGATATGCTAAAGTATCTAAAGCTGAAAAGCAGAAATGGGGGAAAATGATAGAAAGCTATCTTTATAAAAGGAAGCAGCTTATAGGGGTTATACAGCTGCTGGATATTCGTCATATTCCTAATGAAAATGATATGTTAATGCAATCGTGGCTTACCAATTACAGTATTCCTATACTAGTTGTAGCAACTAAGGCAGATAAGATTTCTAAAGGAGCCAGACAAAAACAAATTTCCCTTATAAGAAAGGCTATGGATATAAGAGCCGAGGTTAATCCAATAGTATTTTCAGCCCAAACCGGGGAAGGTACAGACGAAATTCTGGAGTCAATAAACAGTATTTTACCTTAGGAATGGGACAGGGGACGGGAAGCAAGGGGACGGGGAACCGTCCCCTTTGCTTCCCCGTCGCCTTGCTTCTATTGTATTCTCATCTTCATGTATTCAATAAGCTCGGTTTCTTCACTGCCCGGAGCAACAGCAGCAAAATCATCTAACAGTTGTAATAGCTGTTCCCGCCCGTTTTCCTGGTGCAAGATATCCAGGGGAGTTTGGTTATTAAGTTCAATATGAGGTGTATTCAACCACCTTTCAGTTTCCTGGTCTTTTAAGATTAAATACCAGAGATCGGCTGTTTCTGCAGCTGGAGGTTTTTGCAGCAGTAGGCTGCTTATGATCTGGATATCTGGTTTGTCAGCAAAGCCTCTGATCATTTCCTGATGTTTTAAAACATCTTCTAAAACATCAGCACAAAGAATTATATATTTATTTCCTATAACGGTTCTAACATAACCACGGGTTTCTCCTTTTGGTTTATACCAATTAAAGCCCTCTGCTGTGTGAATAAACTCAAAACTATTTTTCTGGTTGAACTTATCCTGGAAGTTAAGTTCTCCATCTATTTTGACTACTCGTATATCATTTAGGTTCATCAGGGTTTTCTTAAAGGCATGATCAAACAGACCATATACTTTTTCACCGTTTTGTTTCAATATATCAGTTAAGGGCAGAGTATAAAGTTCTTGCATATAGTCTAAATGCTCCTGTAAGAAAACCTTTTCTTTAGAATCATCTTTCATTATCAACACTATACCTGAAAAAACTGCTGTTTCCTTAATATTAATCAAGCGGCCGAGAAGTATTAGTTTTTGATTATTGACTTCAATTTCATTAGGATCTTTTAGCAGTACTTGATGTTTAGCATGGGAAAATATATCAGTAATTTCCAGTTTATAGTCCTTAATATTACCTGCTTCATATACTGATAAATATGATGAATTAAGGCTTTCTAGACATTCCAAAAGGGGTTTTTCTATTAAATTAGCATTTTCCCGGAGATAATTTAAGCATGGGGTATTGCCGTTAATATCGGTTTTATCAAACCACAACCAGTCGGAAAAAAGAGTATCATGTTCAGCAGGAAGACTTTTTTCAACTGTATAGCGTACAAACTGATTTTGCGAGTCTTTTCTATTCTGCTTGATCTGATCACTGTAATACTTATTTAACTTGGCTTTAATAGTCGATAACAGTTGATTGTAATAGAAAAATTTATCTGGAGTAACCTCAACCAGATCTTTAATAAGACCACAACATTTTTTGTATTTTTTCCCGCTGCCGCAGGGGCAGGGGTCATTTCTACCTATTCTATTTTTTTTCATGTCAAATGCCTCCTCATCAGCGGACCAGGACCAAATATGTTAAAAGCTTAGCATATTTTGCATATTAATCACAATGAGGTTATATTTATGGTAAAAGCTTGTAATTCTTAGGGGATTGCTATATTTTAATATATAATTAATAAATATACCATTAAAGACCTTAACCAGTAGGAAATTGGAAATTATTAAAAAGGTAATAATGTGATAATAATTAAAAAGAATGATTTTACCACTAGATTTTTATATAATTCAAAAATTACTTGGCTCAGGATGGCAGTAATAGAATACCTGGCTAATGATATAGGATATCCAATATAAAAAGTCTCACTTTATAAATATCAAATTTCGTATATACTTGCACTATTAGGAAGATTTTAAGTACAATTTACATTGTATAATAACAGTTAATATTTATATGACATATATGGAAGTATACAAGGAGGTAAATAAATGTCGACAGAAAAAAATTGGTCGAGTGTATATGATCCAAGTAGTGTAGAGCGTAAGTGGTATGAGTATTGGAAAAACAATAATTATTTTGCACCTTCTGATGATTACGATAAGAAACCATTTTCTATAGTCATGCCGCCACCGAATGTGACTGGATCCCTGCATTTAGGACATGCATTGGATAATACCATACAGGACATCTTATCCCGTTGGCGCAGAATGCAGGGGTATAATACCCTCTGGTTGCCGGGAACAGACCATGCTGGAATTGCTACCCAGGCCAGGGTTGAAGAGGCTTTAGCCCAGGAAGGTCTAAGTAGACATGATCTGGGCAGGGAAAGGTTCCTGGAAAGGGTTTGGGAATGGAAAAATCTATATGGAAGCCGGATAACTAATCAATTAAGTCTTATCGGATCATCCTGTGACTGGGGCAGGGAGCGTTTTACCATGGATGAGGAATGTTCGAGAGCTGTTAGAGAAGTATTTGTTAATCTCTATGAAAAAGGATTAATTTACCAGGGTGATTACATAATTAACTGGTGTCCCAAATGCCATACTGCAATATCTGATATTGAGGTTGAGCATGAGGAAACTAACGGCCAATTATGGCATATCAAATATCCCATTGAAGACTCTGAAGAGTTTGTAATTGTTGCTACAACCAGACCAGAGACAATGCTAGGTGACACCGGGGTAGCAGTTCATCCGGATGATGAGCGCTACAGCCACCTGGTAGGAAAGAGGGTTATTCTTCCATTAATGAACCGGCCGATACCTATTTTTACTGATGAATATGTTGATCGTGAATTTGGAACCGGGGCGGTTAAAGTTACTCCTGCCCATGATACAAACGATTTTGAAATGGGGTTAAGGCACGATCTGGACTTAATAGCTGTAATTGACAGCCAGGCAATCATGAATGAAAATGCCGGTAAATACAGCGGATTAGATCGTGATCAATGCCGCCTTGAGATCGTAAAAAATTTACAGGAACAGGGATATTTAGTAGAAATTGAAGACCATGAGCATGCTGTAGGACACTGCCAGCGCTGCAATACTATCATTGAGCCCATGGTTTCTAAACAATGGTTTGTAAAGATGAAACCACTTGCAGAACCTGCTATTCAAAAGGTTCTTGATGGAGAAATCAGATTTGTTCCTGAGCGCTTCACTAAAATCTATATTAACTGGATGGAAAATATAAGAGATTGGTGTATTTCCAGACAGCTGTGGTGGGGACACCGGATTCCTGTTTGGTATTGTCAAGATTGTGGTGAAGTTATATGTACTAAGATTGATCCCGGGTCCTGTCCCCATTGCAATTCCAGTGAATTAAGACAGGATGAGGATGTCCTT
>CAYZYO010000148.1:0-4241 GCA_964482585.1 uncultured Syntrophomonadaceae bacterium
AACTCTGCTTTTCCAGTTAATATATCACTAACTGGAATACAAAACTTATGGTCTAAGCCCTTGATATCAGGTCTATGCGGTTTTGCTCCCGTTGCCATAATTATATATTCAGGATGCCTGGTTTTTAAATCATCCATAGTGAAAGGTGTATTTAATAGTATTTTAATACCATTTTGGTTTAACTGTCTTATCAAATAGTCTCTTAATAAAGCTATCCGGTGCTTATATGGAGGGATGCAGGCCAGGTTTAACAACCCCCCAGCTCTATTATCTTTTTCCATCAGGGTAACCTTAAAACCATGCCTTTTTAAGGATAATGCTGCCTGCATACCCGCCGGGCCGCTACCTGCCACTATAACAGCAGAACCACTGGCCAAGGTCTTTATATTATAGTAGAATTGTCTTTCCCTCCCTGTTACCGGATTAACCGTACAGTGTACTGATGTCCCTTTGAAATTACTGTCTATACAATTATTACACATGATACAGGGGCGAATATCATCCACTCTATTATTTTGGGATTTGTTGGCCCAATCACTATCTGCCAGAAGGCTTCTTCCCAGAAATACGAAATCGGCCTTTTTCTCTTTAATTATTTTATTGGCAAATTGGGGACTCTTTATTACACCTCCGGTTATTACTGGTATATTAACCTGTTTTTTTATGGCTTCAGCCAGATATACCCGCCAACCTTCTTCAAATGAAACCGGTTCTATACTTTTAAGTCCTGATTCATAAGTGCCGCATGAACAATGTATCACGTCAGCACCCAGGCTTTCAAGCTGTTTAGAGATTTCTATTGTTTCATCTATAACAAGCCCTCCGGGAACAAAATCATCGATATTTAAGCGAACTGAAACGGCCATTTCAGGCAGTGAATTTTTTATTCCCAGTATAATATTTTTTAGGAGAGTCATCCTTTTGGCTAGATTACCTCCATACTCGTCCTTTCGCTTATTACTATGGCCAGATAAAAACTGGTTTATCAAGTATCCATGAGCCGCATGGATTTCTACCCCGTCAAATCCTGCCAGCTCAGCATAAGAGGCTGCCATAATAAACTTATTTTCTATTTCCTTTATTTCTTTAATCATTAATTCGTGTGGAATTTCTTTAGTAATAGAACACGGTAACGGTGAAGGAGCTACTGGTTGAACCCCGGTAAAGGCCTGTGATCCCTGCCGGCCAACGTGAAAAAGCTGAATAAATACCCTGGTGTCATGGGCTTTAATAGCTGAAGAGAGAGATCTAAGACCTGAAACATACCGTAAATGGTCAATATTTAACTGGCCAAAGGTTTCTCTACCTCTCGGGTTATCAACTGAAGCCGCCTCAACTATAATCATTCCGACTCCTCCACGAGCCCTGGCTTCATAGTAGTCAATTAAGGTCTCAGTCACCTCACCGTTCAGGTTAGCGTAAGCAACAACCATAGGAGCCATAACTACCCGGTTTTTAACCATAACCTTACCTATATAGTATGGAGAAAATAAACTAGAAAATTGCTTCATATATAACCACCTTTTTCCATATTAGTCAAAATAATTATACCATATCACTATTTTGGAATTATACAGTTCGTTAGTATATGGTTATTTTAAAGCAATATTATTAATAACAACTACACCTGGAAAAGCTATAGGGTTGTTTGGTTACTGCCGGTAAAAGGCTCCCCCAGCTGGTTACTGGTGTGGTCAAGTACTGATTGCAGTACCGGAATATCCTCATAAACCAGATAAGGTTCCTCCCCATTCTCTATCTTCTGAATAGTATCTTTTACCGGCACTACCCTGAAATGCATTTTTCCATTTTCATAATAATGATGTGAATAGGTTGGTATGTATGATATACTATCCAGTACTGTATCTCCGTTAAGAACCTCTTGCACAAATTTTATCTTCAATAATACACCACTGTTACGTTTTTGCCCTATCTGATGACTGATAAAATTACCCATAGAATATACTACAAACCTATCCTTATCCTTAATTCTTATTATTTCCATATCCTGTATTACATGAGGGTGGCTTCCAAGTATAACATCTGCCCCGGCCTCAAAAAATTCATATGCAGTTTCCGTCTGCTCAGTAGTAGGTTTAGGGGTATATTCAACTCCCCAGTGTAGAATAAGAACCAGCACATCTACTTCAGGTCTAAGGGCTGCAATGTCTGCTAAAACCTTATCTTTTTCTAAGAAATTAAATAAATAGGGATGCTCTTGCGGTACCGGCAGCCCATTAGTACCATAACTGTAAGCAATAAAACCAGTTTTAATTCCATTAATGTCTCTAATGAGAAAAGTACGACTTTCCTCATCACTTTTATAAGTACCCACAGTATCCAGCCCGGCATTATGTAATACCTCGAGGGTGCGCACTGTCCCAGTATACCCCCGGTCCATAGCATGATTGTTGGCAGTCACTATTAAATCAAATCCCGCTTTTTCCAGGGTATCAGCTATAGCATCTGGACTATTAAACAGCGGATAACCGGTATAGCCGGAATTCGGTCCAGCCAGAGGTGTTTCCAGGTTAATTAGGCTATAATCACCATCATTAATATACTCCTTAACATCAACAAAAAACCGCTCAAAACAGTAAGAGCCATCCGGTTGAAGTCCTGACCATATCTGGGTATTATGCATCAGGCAGTCACCTGCTGCAACTAAGGTCATAGCCTTTATTTCAGGTGTTGAAGAGGTTTTTATAGCGTCAGTATTATTTATCTTTGCTTCTTCTTTATTTCCTAAATAATAGATATTTAATAAAATGAAGATGCCCATACATATAGTTAATGTTAGTAAAAAAATACGCTTCAAGTTATAGCCCCCCCATTCTAAATAATTTATAACCCTTCAATAAATTCTCCTATACCAGTAGCATTTTAAGGCCTAAAAGAAGTAATACTATTCCAAATATTCTTTGTAGAATTAAGCTTGACATGTCGGTTGCTATACTGGCCCCAACTAAACCCCCTACAAAAAAACCCAAACAGATAATAGCTGCTATTTTTATATCTACATGTCCCTGCTGATAATAGGTCCAGGCAGCAAGTAATCCTATTGGTGGAACCATTAAAGCTAAGGTAGTACCCTGAGCCTGGTGCTGGGAAAACCCGAAAAGCAACACCAGAGCAGGTACTATTATTATCCCTCCACCAATTCCGATAAGCCCGCTAATTACTCCTGCAATCAAACCTAATAATAAAATAAGAAATACAGTATTCATATTTTCGCCGCCACCTTCTTATTTAAGGAAAATACTAATCCAGCCCTATCTGTCCCAGATTGCCCTT
This sequence comes from uncultured Syntrophomonadaceae bacterium, assembly GCA_964482585.1. Taxonomy (GTDB): domain Bacteria; phylum Bacillota; class Syntrophomonadia; order Syntrophomonadales; family Syntrophomonadaceae; genus CAYZYO01. Next base: position 3,295 of record CAYZYO010000148.1, read on the forward strand.
GCGAAAATCCTGTAATATTAATTTACAGGTTTTTTCTAGATCAAGTTTGCCCATTTTTAACAGGTATCCCCTTTTTATTGTTATATCCTTTAATAACTCATTTTCATTTTTATCTAGATCCTGTAATTTATACCTGTCTAACAGTGTCCGGGGACTTTTTTCTTTTAAAACCTTTATTAAGTAGCAGGCAATATCATTCTCTTTATAGGCTTTTTCACCTAGAATGTTCAACAGGGCTAGTTTTAACCCTTGTTCTTCTTCTGTAATCTTGGGCCACATAAGCCCGGGTGTATCCATAAATTCCATATCGTTACGTATTCTGATCCACTGTTTACCCCTGGTAATGCCGGGCTTAGCACCAGTCTTAGCCATTTTCTTTCCTACCAGGCAGTTCAGAAAGGTTGACTTTCCCACATTAGGAACTCCAGTAACCATTACCCTGACCGGTCGCACCCTTCTGCCTTTTTTTAACATTGCTTCCGCTTTATCTTTATAGGCAATACGAATAGCCTGTAGAACTTCTTTCATTCCTTTGCCGGTGGTGGAATCCATACACACTACCTGATTACCTTCTTTGGCTAACAGTTCTTTATACTTTATAATGTCCAAATTAGAGACAAGGTCCATTTTATTTAAAACCATTATCATCTTATTTTTAACACCTATTTTTTCCAAATCAATATTTCTACAGGAAAAAGGAGCCCTGGCATCTAATAATATAACAACTATATCTACCAGTTTAATATTATCCTGTATTTCCTTTTTCGCTTTTACCATATGTCCGGGATACCAGTTAATAACCAAAATCTCAATCCCCTTAATAGAAAGCTTCTTATTAACCACCCATGCCCGCAGGACACAACCACCAATGAAAATTAACCCCAGATGAACACAGATGTTTTTGTTTTGCATCTGAAACAATTTATAATGTTTTACCTTAATTCTAC
>CAYZYO010000149.1:0-4139 GCA_964482585.1 uncultured Syntrophomonadaceae bacterium
GCAACTTGAAAGTATTTTTCCATACCGGCAACCATCAGCAGCTGTTTAAATATCTGCGGTGATTGCGGCAGGGCATAAAATTCGCCCGGATGGACCCGGCTGGGAACCAGGTAGTCTCTGGCTCCTTCCGGTGTGCTTTTGGTTAAAATTGGGGTTTCGATTTCGATGAATTTATCCTCATCCAGGTAGTCCCGCATTATTTTGATTATCCTATGCCTTAGCAAAAGGTTTTCCTGCATTTCTGGCCGACGTAGATCCAGGTACCTGTACCTTAACCTGAGGTTTTCATCTACTTCAAGGTTATCTTCTATGTAAAACGGTGGGGTTTTGGCAGAGCTTACTACTTCCATTTTACTAATATATACTTCCACCTTACCGGTTTTCAGGTTAGGATTTTCAGTTTCTTCGGGTCGCAGTCTTACATTACCAAGTACTGATATAACATATTCACCACGCACCTGTTCTGCTAGGTGAAATGCTTCTTCATTTACCTCCGGGCTAAAGACAATCTGGATAAGACCAGACCGGTCCCGCAGGTCAATAAATATGAGCCCTCCATGATCTCGTCTGGTATTCACCCATCCATTCAGGACTACTTCCTGCCCCACATTTTTTACCCCTATATCAGTAGCGTTATGAGTTCTCTTCATTTACCTTTTTCCTCCTAATCCCTAAGCAATATATTATAAAGGCTTTGTATTATATCTTTTTCACCTACTTGAATCTGTTCCTTGGTCCTCATGTTTCTAAGAGTAAACATACCACTTTTTACCTCATCCTCCCCGATAAATACTGCTGCTTGGGCCCCTATTTTGTCAGCGTATTTCATCTGGGCCCGGGCACTGCGCCCGGTGTAGTCTTTTTCTGCTTTTATGTTGGCCTGTCTCAACTGGTTTAAAATTTTTACCGCATAGGGTTCAAAATCATCATTCATTACGATAATAAAAACATCAATCCCCTTTTTATGTTCAGTAAAATCCGTTGCGGTAAGGGTTTCAACTGCCAGGAGTAATCTCTCGATACCGAGAGCAAAACCTATTCCCGGCAGGTCTGGGCCTCCACACTCTTTTACCAGGCCATCATATCTTCCTCCACCACCAACTGCACTCTGAGCACCTATTCCCGGCAGATGGATTTCAAAAGCGGTATTGGTGTAGTAGTCCAAGCCCCTTACTAGCTTATCATCATGCAGAAAACAAATACCATTATCTTTAAGCGCTTCCTGCACTTTGGAATAATGCTGCCGGCAATCATCACACAGGTATTCATACATAACCGGATGCCCGGTAATAGCCGTGTGACAGGTTTCTTTTTTGCAATCCAGGACTCTTAAGGGGTTTTGGGTATATCTAACCTGGCAGTCCTTACATAGTTTATCTTTTAATGGAGTTATATATTCGATCAGCCCTTGACGATAGATTTCCCTGCACCTGGGACACCCTACTGAATTTAAGTGCAGTTCATAATCGTTTAGACCCAGTCGTATAAATATCTGTATTAGAAGAATAATAATTTCTGCATCTAAATACGGGTTTTTGCTGCCAAAGGCTTCCACCCCAAATTGATGAAATTGCCTGTATCTGCCGGTCTGCGGCCGATCATAACGAAACATAGGCCCGGTGTAGTGCCATTTAATTGGCATAAGTCTATTATAAAGACTGTGTTCAATAAGGGAACGTACACAAGAGGCAGTTCCTTCCGGTCGTAAGGTTAGACTGCGGTCTGATTTGTCATAAAAAGTATACATCTCTTTAGTTACAATATCAGTAGTTTCTCCAACACCACGTTCAAATAGTTCTGTTTGTTCGAATATTGGAGTTCTAATTTCCTGATAACCAAAGGTTTCTGCAGTCTCTTGCATTATTTTTTCAATATACTGCCATTTATAAGAATCATCCGGCAGTATATCATAGGTCCCTCTAGGGGCTTTAAGCTGCATATTTTCCCCTCCGAACTATTATATTCCTTGGATAATTCTAATTTAAGGCATTTAGCTTGTCAACTTTGCTTTTTATCAGCTTTTCGACAGATTCATTGTAGCTCTGAGGATTTTTAGGATTATAAAAAGAACTCAATGTCCAACTTAACGGGTTAACAAATTTGCTGGCAGCACCACCTCCCATGCCAATTATGGTCTGCCTCTCTTCAATCATCTGGATGTTATAAATACAGGAGCCTTCTGGTAGGGTATAACCAATATTTTCCATATTTGCGCGCATATACTTCTGCCGGTATAGATAATAAGGTGAATACCCCGCCTTTCTTAGATGAGAAGAGAAGAAATCTACTCCTTTTTGAACTTCTTCCACCCTGCTGGCTGTACTGCTTTTGCTTTCTATTTCGGCCATAAGGGATCCCCTTTTTACAGCCAGGGTATGAATAGTAATGTTCTCCGGTTTAAGTTTTAATATTTCTTCTGCTGTGTGCGTGTTTTCCCGGATAGTTTCTCCAGGAAGTCCAACTATAAGGTCCATATTAATTTTTTCAATGTCTGCTTCTCTTGCCCATTCTACTGATTGCACCACTCCTTTCTGATCATGATTCCGGCCTATTATTTTAAGCGTAGAATCATGCATGGTTTGAGGGTTTATGCAGATCCGGGTAACACCTGCGTCTTTTAAGGTTTTTAATTTGCTTAAAGATAGGGTATCCGGCCTGCCTGCCTCTACAGTAATCTCTGCAGTAGCAGCAGATATAAACTGGTTATGCAGAACTGCAAATAGTCTCGTAAGATCTGCTTCAGAGAGCACTGTAGGGGTACCTCCGCCAATATATATTGATTGAACTGTGATCCCCTGCTGCTTTAGGTAATCCCCTATAACCCGCATTTCTTGATTCAGGCTGGTTAAAAAAGGAATAATGTCAGTTTTATAGTCTTTAAGTACCGCACCTGGAAATGAACAGTAATAGCACCGGCTGGGGCAGTAAGGAATACCGATGTAAATGCTGATTTCTTTCCCGACGGCTTCAGGGGTGAGTAAAAAGGGACGATTATTACCAGCTATTTCCAGCAACAGCCTGGCTTTTTCTTCTTTTAACAGGTATTTTTCCTGCAGTTTTAAGCGAATTTTGTCGGGATTATATCCCTGGTCTAAATATCTATGTACAAGTTTTACCGGCCTTACCCCGGTTAAAATACCATAATCATTAATATTTTTTTCCAGGTGTTGGCTGAGTAATTTATAGGTAAACACCTGGGTTAATCTTTTGGCTTCATTAGATCTTGCTTCTAAAGGGACATTTAAGGCAAAGTTTTTACTAATGGCAGTTTCTTTTTGACCATCACTTATTTTCCCTCTCAGGAACACTTCATTAAAGCCCGGGGATGATTTTTTTGCTTCTATGGAGATAAAACAGGATGCTGGTTTTTTTGCTGCCATCGAACCTTCACTGATAATCTCACAACCTGGATAAGCCATTCTTATTAATTCATGGACACTGTTGTAGATTTCTCCTGGTTTAAATTCGCATTGTATTAACATAGTTTTTCCTCCTGATCTTTATAGTAATATGGTTTTGAGCTTCGCTCATTAGGGTCTGTATGCGCCCCTTTTAATCAACCACAGATGCTCCCAGATTTTCACTGATTTTTTTGTTGTTGGAAGCTCCGCTCCTGGGACCTACGGCTCCAACTTTCCAACTTTCCACTTTCCAACTTTCCAACTTTTCAATATGATCCCAGGCATTTTACGTAATTGCAGCAGGTTTTTAATTCATCCAATACTTCTTTAAGGTTGCAGTTTTTGGTATCGATTTCAATATAAAAAGAATAACTACCTGGCTTATCCCGGTTAGGATGGGATTCAATTTTACACAGGTTAAGGTTTCTGCTAGCAAAGACCTCAAGGGTTTTATATAGTGCTCCAGGTCTATCCGGTAATGTAAAAAACATACTGGTTTTATTTCCTCTATTCTCTGCTGTTTCTGTTGAAATATGAATAAAACGAGTAATATTATTATCATTTTCAATGCCCGGGGCAATTATATCCAGGTTATAAAGCTCTGCTGTCCGTCTATTCCCAATAGATGCTGCCTTTTTGGTTTCCCTCTTCACTATTTCAGCCGCTTTGGCAGTACTATCCGTTATTTCGGTTCTTATCTGGTTGAGGTTTTGGTTAATAAATCTATTGCACTGCCTT
>CAYZYO010000150.1:0-4114 GCA_964482585.1 uncultured Syntrophomonadaceae bacterium
TTTATCCGCTTTAGCTAATCAACTTTATCCAGTTCGAACTCTCTATGCAAAGCCTTTAGGGCAGTCTCCACCTGTGATTTATCAATTATGCAGGATATCCTTATCTCTGAAGTGCTTATCATGTGTATATTTATATTTTCATCAGCCAGGGTTTCAAACATTTTGGCTGCAACTCCTGGATTGCTCTGCATTCCAGCTCCGACAATGGAAACCTTGGCTACATCTTTGCCGCATGACATGCCTGATGCTGAGATTTTGTGCATTAGATCTTTAACAACTGGAAGAGTCTTGGGCAAGTCATCTTCCTCCACGGTAAAAGCAATATCGTTTCGATTCTCTCGCATAGCACTTTGTATAACCATATCAACATTAATTCCATGTTCTGCCAAACCCTTAAAAAGAAGCTTTGCTATCCCTGGTTTATCAGGCACATCAAACAATGCAATTTTAGCACAGTTGGTATCACTGGCTACTCCACTGATGACTTTTTGTTTTTCCATATTATTTACCTCCGTAATTATGGTTCCAGAATTAAAATTGAAACTGCTTAAAACCTCTACATCAATACTATACATCATTGCAAACTCTACAGCCCGCGGCTGCATTACTCCTGCACCCAGGCTGGCCAATTCCAGCATTTCTTCATAAGATATCCGCGATATTTTTCTGGCCTCCTTAACAATCCTGGGATCCGCAGTAAAAACCCCGTCTACATCAGTAAAAATCTTACAGCTCTGGGCTTGTAAACTTGCTGCCAGAGCCACTGCACTGGTATCTGATCCCCCTCTTCCCAGGGTAGTTATATCTCCATTAGGTGCAATACCTTGAAATCCAGCAATAATCACTATGTTGCCACTGCTTAATTCCTTTTTTATACGCTCATTTTTAATCCCGGCAATTCTCGCTTTGCTGTAAGCAGAATCGCTTTCTATTCCAGCCTGCCAGCCGGTAAGAGAAATGGCCTCACAGCCCATGTTTTTCAGTGTCAATGCCAGGAGGGCTGCTGACTGCTGTTCTCCTGTAGCTAACAGCATATCCATCTCCCGATGACACAGCTCATCTCCAGTTTTCCCGGCAAGTTTTATTAACTCATCTGTAGTATCTCCCATGGCAGATACTACTACAACCAAATCATTACCCTTATTTCGTATCTCTTTTAACCTTTTAGCAATATTTCTTATTTTTTCTACTGATGCAACTGAACTGCCACCAAATTTTGCAACTATCAACGACAAAATAATTCACTCCCTAATTATAAAACCAAAAACTATGCCTGGTTTTTCTTCGGATTGTTTAATCCAGATCCCGATCTATTCCTTCTAGTCTAATTACGTTATTTATTTCGTGAACAATACTCATCCCATCTAATAAGCTTAATGCATTTCTTAAATTCTGTTCCATAACTTTATGGGTTATTAATATTAATTCAGCCTTTCCTTGTTTGCTGGTCTTTTGCAAAACGGTAGCAATACTTACACTATTGTTGCCAAAAACTCCAGCAATTCCTGCCAGAACACCGGGACGGTCGATTACATTCATCCGGATATAGAATTCAACTTCCAAATCATTAATACTTAATACCGGTTTTTCGTCAAAACAGGTACAGCCAATCCGGGCATTAATATTTTGAATAATGTTGCGGCTTACTTCAACCAGGTCTCCGACTACTGCGCTAGCAGTAGGCATTTGCCCGGCTCCTCGACCGTAATGCATTATCTCTCCAACAGCATCTCCCTTTACAAAAACTGCATTAAAAACATCGTTAACATTTGCCAGCGGATGATTTTTGGGTAAAAATGCCGGATGAACCCTTGCCTGGATCTGCCCTTCTTCATCTTCTTTGGTTATAGCCAGCAGTTTTATAACATAACCCAGTTCTCCAGCATACTTTATATCTGCCGCGGTAATCGATGTTATCCCCTCAACATACACCTTATCTAGAGTAACCCTGTTATTGAATGCTATGGAAGCTAATATAGCAATTTTTCTTTCTGCATCAAGCCCACATACATCTGAAGAGGGATCAGCTTCAGCATAGCCCAGTTCCTGAGCTTCGATTAATGTCTCATCAAAATTACAGCCCTGTTTGGTCATTTTAGTTAATATATAATTAGTAGTACCGTTTAAAATACCAATTACCTCTTTGATTTTATTTCCGGCCAGGGATTGTTTCAAGGGAAATATTATAGGTATTCCTCCAGCAACACTTGCTTCAAAATAAAAGTCTACATTGTTTTCTTTAGCCGTCTTGAATAATTCCTCCCCTTTAACTGCAATTAAGTCTTTGTTAGCTGTAACAACGTGTTTGCCCTTTTTCATAGCCTCTTTAATATAATTAAATGCGGGCTCAATTCCACCTATAAGTTCAACAACAATATCAATTTCTTTATCATCTACTATCTTTGAAAAATCTGCAACTACCATTTCTTCATTTAGCCCCAGGGCAAGACATTTCTCTATATCCTTTTCTAAGACGGATTTTAATCTTATAGTGTCGCCGGTTCTTTTGGTAATTATTTCCTGGTTTTGATCCAATAGTTTTACAACTCCCGAACCTACAGTGCCACAACCTAACAGTCCAACATTAATCATGACTCTTCCTCCTGTTTTAACTTTTTCCTATAACCTCTACACTGCGCACCCCTTTAAGCTCACCCAGTCTATTAATAAGTCCGTCTGCCGATATTGTCATTTCTTCAACACTTATTGAAAGAGTAACATAGGCCACACCATGAAGAGGCAAGTTTTGGTTTATTGTAAGAATATTGCCGTTAAAAGAAGCAATACAATTGATAACCCCTGATAGAATACCAGACATGTGCTCTAGTAATAGCGAAATGTTAATTATTTCTAAATTATCCGCATTAAAAAAAGATATAATCCCATTCTTGTATTTATAGTACGTACTCCTGGCCATTTTTAATTTATTAACGGCATCCTGAATATCTTCGGCATCCCCTCTAGCCAACATTTCTTTAGCAATAGCAGTTTTTAATATTGACTCGGGTAATATATCTTCTTTTATCATATAATATTTTTTTTCTTTTTTACCCATAAAAAAACCACCTCTGTCTATGTAGGGCGGAGTTATTTCTATGTAATACGGACATTATAACACTGGATTATTTTTTTTACAATATCATTGTAAAGCATACTAATTTAAATTTCTTATACTCTAACCAAAATTTAGTTATAAATATTAGAAAATATCTAAAACTAACCAATAAAAAAAATCCGGCCAATGGCCGGCAAACTATAGGAAAATACTCTTTTCTAAATAATAATACATATTAGACCACCACTGCCCTCATTTACTATTCTCTGTAATGTATCCTGTAATTTTACCTGGGCATTTTCAGGCATACGGTGTAGTTTATTCTGTATGCCTTCTCTAACTAAGTCATGCAGAGACTTTCCAAAAATATTTGATTCCCAAATCTTAGTGGGGTCTTCTTCGAACTCATCAAGCATATAGCGTACTAATTCTTCACATTGTTTCTCTGTCCCAATAATAGGAGTAATCTCAGTAGTTATATCCGCTTTAATGATATGGAGGGATGGAGCCTTAGCCTTCAATTTGACTCCGAAACGATTTCCCTGTCTAATCAGTTCTGGCTCTTCTAAAAACATTTCTTCCAAACGGGGAGTAACTACCCCATATCCTGAATCTTTTACCTCTTCTAGAGCCGGCGAAACCTTATCAAATTCTTTTTTAGCTACACTTAAATCTTTCATTAAACGTACTATATCATGGGTTCCAGCAACTGAAAAGCCGCTCACGTCACTCAGGCAGCGATAAAATAAATCTTCGGGAACTGTAACATCAATAGCCGCTGTCCCAGTCCCAAGATTCATTTCTTCAAGGCTAACATAACTGATATTTTCTATTTCTGAAAGTCTTTCAATTGCTTTATCAATATCTCTAACCTTTCTAATCCCATTTAATACTTCCCGAATAGCTGTCTCCAGGTCTTCCCTCAACCAGAAGTCTTCATCTAATTCATCTACCCATGTTGGTAATTTAATATTTACTTCTTGGACCGGGAATTCATAAAGTGCTTCTTCTAAAACACTATAGATTTGTTCCAACGACATGTTGGCAACATTGATAGGT
>CAYZYO010000151.1:0-3956 GCA_964482585.1 uncultured Syntrophomonadaceae bacterium
GTATTTTTACCATAAAGTCACAATGCTCTTTTACCAGTCTTCTTATTCCTTTCCCTTCTCCTCCTATTACCAGCCCAATTGGATCTGGTAAAACTATCGAATAATACTCGGGGTCCGCGTTCATATCCGCTCCTACAATCCACAAGCCATAGCCTTTTAAATCTTTAATAGTATTTACAATATTAGTTTCCTGGACTATATGCATATGTTCTACTGCTCCCGCAGAAGCTTTAGCTACCGCTGTTGTTACTTCTGAAGAATTATGCCTGGGTATTACTATACCATGAACACCTGCGCTTTCTGCAGTCCGGATTATATTCCCCAGGTTTTGAGGATCTTCTAACCCATCAAGAATTAGCAAAAAAGGGCTTTGCCTTTTTAAGGCAGCAAATTCAAAAACTGTATCCAGGTTAGAATACTCATAATTGTCTACTTGAGCAACAATGCCCTGATGGTTGCTAATTCTATATATCTGATCCAGCCTTTGTTTTTCAACATACTGAATAAAAACCCCTTTCTGGTGAGCAATTCTTATTATTTCCTGTATTCTTTTACCCTGACGATTCTCCTGGATATAAATTTTATGTACTTTACGCGGCCCTTTTAAAGCCTCCATAATACTGTTTATCCCGGCTAATTTTTCTTTCATTAAAGTACCTCCTCTTCAACCGGGTTGAACAGGTTATCAGTCATTACTATCCGGGCATAATGTTCTTCAGGAAATTTCCTGTCATATTCGATATCATCAAACAAAACCGGCAGTTTCGTGTTGAAAAACAATAATAAAGGTATCGCTACCTGCCGCATCTGTGGATGTGCTGCCAGGTCACAGCGCAGCCTGAAAAAATGCCGCCATTCTCTTAAATTATAACTAACCACAATTTCTGTCTTTAATGAATTGGGTAGAATAGAACGGGCTTCCTGAGGAGTACATCCATTTTCTAACATTTTCATATAGTTTTTTTCTGCTTTTAAACAGCTTTCTTCCCAGTATTTGTAAGGCCTATCTCTCTTTATGAAAAAATAGGGTTCAATAACTGTTATTTCATTACCAAACTTGTCTTTACTATAATTACAATATCTAGTTGATTCCTGACTGTAAGCTGCAATCCGGTGCCTGACTATTTCATGAGACACCCCTCTGTCAACAATAAATAATGTTGTTACCTTTTCATGCTCTATTATTGATTCATGGCCGCGTGAAATTATACTTTTTAGAAAGCCTGGACTATCAGTGTCTGCCATTTTATCCTCTGATTTATAACATATGCGGGCGTATTTTTCCAGTTTCTTTATTATTCCTGGCGCAAATTGTTCTTCTGAGACTAATACCCGTGGTTGTTGAATAATCATTTAATCACTCTCTTCCTATGCAACAATGTTTTCTAATCTATATTTGATTAGTACGAACATAAACGCTTAATGCAGTCACCTTACTTAGATGAGTCGGCCACGCCCTGGCGTTTTGGTAAAACCGCAGCAACCGGATAGAACCGTAGAGGCGACTTCAGTCGCCGTCGCCGCGCTGACACCCTGAATTACGGCTGGTAGGAGACTGAAGTCTCCTCTACGGTATATAATGTATAGACACTACTTTGCACAGCAGAATCAATTTTAAGTACTTGCCTTCAATCAATGATTTAGTGTACGATAGCCAGGGCCTTTTCAAACAGGTAAAGCAGTCTTTCATCTTCTCCCTTAAGATATAGATAACCTAAAAGAGCTTCAAATCCAGTACTCATTCTATAGTCTCCGATATCAGCGTTTTTTGACGGTGTACTCTTAGTATTCCTTCCCCGTTTCACTATATTACGCTCTTCTTCACTTAATTCATTAAAGATTTCTTTTACCAGTATTGCCTGGCTTTTGGCTTTAACTATCTCAACTGTATCCCTATGAATATCCTTTATTTTGCGCTTTCCAGCAGCAGTCATATAGGTTCTAACCATTAATTCAAATACTGCATCACCTATATAAGCCATAGTAATTATAGGTATCTCCCGTAAACCTTTTTCATTTAAAATCCTATTTGTCAGCAAGCTTCCACCTGGTGCCTTCTCTGGTATCTTCAAGTATTATTCCTTCCTTTTCAAGGTTCTTTCTAATACAGTCAGCTTTATTATACTGTTTAGTCTGCTTAAAAACCGACCGTAATATAATTAGTTTTTCAACTAAAGTCTCAATTTCGGGAGCCTTTTCATAACGAAATCTGCAGCCTTCATCTGTATCTTCAACACTTATTTGTAGATCTCTTAAAAAATCTCTTATATCATCAGCAGTGCTAAAATCCTTTTCTTTGCGAACGTCTATCCTTAAGTTTCCGAGTATATCCAGAACATTTTTAACTTCTATTTCTTCATCTTGTTTGCTTTCAATGAAAATACCCAAGACATCACCCAGGCTATAAAAAATTTCCCGGGCTTCTTTTACTATTCTCTGGTCAAGGTTATTCTTTTTGTCAGCATCTGCTATATAGGCATTGATTTGGTGAGACATTTCAAATAGAATCCCTATGGCCTTGGCTGTATTAAAATCATCATCCATAGCTTCGATAAAACTATTTTTCAGTTTAATAATTGTTTTCTGCAAGTTAAGGGCTTTTCCCTCAAACTTTTCTATACCAGTTACATCACCGTTAATAAACTCCTCTGCCAGGATTAAAGTTGTTTTTAATCTTCCTAAAGCCTTACGCGCCTCCTCTAATTTGCCGTCATCAAAATCCAGAGGACTGCGATAATGAGTGCTGACAAGATAAAAACGAACAACATCAGATGGATATCTTTTTAATATATCCCGCACAATAAAAAAGTTGCCGAGTGATTTAGACATTTTTTCACTGTTGACTGTAATAAAGCCATTGTGTATCCAGTATTTTACAAATGTTTTGCCGGTAAAGGCCTCTGCTTGAGCAATCTCATTTTCATGATGGGGGAAAATTAAATCAACCCCTCCACCATGTATATCGAAGGTTTCACCAAGGTATTTAACCGACATTACTGAACATTCTATATGCCATCCCGGTCTGCCTTTCCCCCATGGACTCTCCCAAAAGGGTTCTCCTTCTTTGGCTGATTTCCATAGTGCAAAATCCACCGGTTCTTCCTTGCGCTGATCAACCTCCACCCTGGCACCAGCTAACATGTCTTCAAGTAAACGCCCGGAAAGCTTGCCGTAATCTTTAAAAGCCCTTACCCGGAAAAAAACATCTCCTTCGATCTCATATGCAAATCCCTTATCGAGCAAAATTTTCACCGCATTTATTATTTCAGGCATATGCTCACTTACTCTAGGATGTACGTCCGCCCTGATGACATTTAGAGCATCAGCATCTTTAAAGTATTCATTAATATAGTTTTCTGCCAACTGTACTGGATCGATTTTTTTCTCCCGGGCCCGATTGATTATTTTGTCATCCACATCGGTAAAATTCTGTACGTAAGTTACTTCATATCCCTTGAATTTTAAATAACGGCGAATAGTATCGAAGACTACTACTGGTCGAGCGTTTCCCAGGTGAATATAATTGTAAGTAGTGGGTCCACAAACATATATATTGACTTTATGCGGATTCAGTGTTAGCAGTTCTTCTTTTTTGGCAGTTAGGGTATTGTATATTTTCATTGAACTTAACCTCCCTTTTAAAGGTTTCCAGCTGTTTTTCTAGTTCACCTATTCTATTCTGCATTGCTTCCAATGTATCTGCTATTGGATCCGGAAGTATATGATGTTCTAAATCAATTTCAACTTTATCTCCTTCAATCTTCATTCCATCACGTACAACTATTCTTCCTGGAACCCCCACAACTGTACAATTAGGAGGAACACTCTTTAATACTACTGAACCTCCTCCAATTTTTACATTATCCCCTACCGTAAAAGACCCTAAAACTTTAGCACCTGCACTTATTGTAACATTGTTGCCAATAGTAGGATGCCGCTTCCCTTTCTCCTTTCCG
>CAYZYO010000152.1:0-3953 GCA_964482585.1 uncultured Syntrophomonadaceae bacterium
GGCACAAGCAATAAAAGCGAAATGACTATTGGCTATTCAACAAAATATGGAGATAATGCTGTGGATCTGCAAATTCTAGGAGACCTTTTAAAAAGAGAGGTTTATGAACTGGCATACTATTTAAAGGTTCCTGATGTTATCATAGAAAAAACCCCTTCTGGTGGTTTATGGTCCGGGCAAACCGACGAGGAAGAAATGGGAGTAACTTATGAGGAACTGGACACTTATTTAGCGTTCCAAAAAGGGGAACCAGAAGTAATTAGACGGATAGATAAAATGATAAAAGCTGGTGAGCATAAAAACCGGGTTCCACCGGTAGCAGTTATCCCCGGGGAGTATAGATAGGCAGGGGGGAATTATTTGAGTTTGATCAAGAGAATTATGCCGGCAAGGATGTTCTTAGTTCTGCAAACACGAATTTTCACTGGATATTTTTAATAAAGACTATTATTGATTGAAGACGATGATAAAGTTTATCTGGGTCTTCAGTTTTCTTTTTTATTGAGTTATTTTATACTATTATCAATTTAATTTCTAAGTTGCATAACAGCTATTTAATTATTAGAACTTTTACCCCTGTAGAGGAGATTTCAGTCACCGGGTTAACTATTACCCTGTAAAATCAAAGAAGCTAAAATTTATGTGAAGCGCAAAAACATGTTTTGGAGTTAACTCTCAAGTAATAGACTTATATAAAAGTATTGGACCTATTGATTCATAAATGTTAAGCAAGAGATTAAGTATATTCAGGCATATATTACCAATGTTGATGAATCTAGATATTTCATATAAAAAAATTGATTCAAGGAGGAAATACCTTATGGCAGGACATTCAAAATGGGCAAATATTAAACACAAAAAGGCACGTTCGGATGAAAAAAGGGGTAAGGAATTTACCAAAATTGCCAAGGAAATTACTATAGCGGTACGGACCGGAGGTGGGGGTGATCCAGAATCTAATGCCAAATTAAAACTTGCCATTCAAAAGGGTAAAGCTATAAACATGCCTAATGATAATATTAATAGGGCTATCAAGAAGGGTATTGGAGAAGTGGATAGCGCTGCCATTGAAGAAATAATCTATGAGGGATATGCCCCTGGCGGAGTTGCCGTAATGATGGATATTGCAACTGATAACCGTAACCGTACAGCATCGGAAATAAGGCACTTATTTTCTAAAAATAATGGTAATTTAGGTGAAAATGGCTGTGTAGCCTGGATGTTTACCCGGGCCGGCTTAGTCAGCATTAATAAAGAAAAGTTGGATATAGATGAAGAGGAATTAATGCTGAAGGTGTTAGAATTGGAAGCTGATGATTTTAGGGATGAAAATGAAGTATATGAAGTAATTACTCCGGCAGATATGCTCTTACAGGTAAAAGAAGGCCTGGAAAAGGAAAACATAGAATTGGAAATGGCAGATATAGTTATGCTTCCAGAAAACACTGTCGACATTAACGAAGAGGCAATGGCCGTTAAGGTTCTTAAACTGATTGAGCAGCTTGAAGATCATGATGACGTACAGAATGTTTATACTAATATGAATGTACCTGATGAAATAATGGAAAAATTAGTATGAGAAAGAATTGAATTTTTAGCAAAGGCTTCTTTTTGACTAGCACCTTAAAATAAGTTTCATAAGTATACATTTAGTTTTTTATGGAAAAAATACCTATGAGGTGATAGTCAATGAGAAAGCAGACTATTGGATTAATATTAGTAGGAGTATTAATTACCAGTTTTGGCATAGGTTATGCTTTTGCTTATATATACCAGAATATAAATATTACCCGGAGTGAACAGAAGCCGGTTATAGATATGACAGATAACCGACAACAGGTTGCTGAAGATACAATCATAATCTACGAAAGAGAGTACATTTGTGGGCATGTACTAATATCAGAGTTTGAACATAAAAAGGATCTGATAGGTAAAACTCTTGAGGAATTAAAAAAAACCTATACCAGTGAAAATGGGTACCAGATGGTATTACAGGATAATAGCTTGATTATACATCAGCTAATAGATGATTGGTGTCCTGCGGCAAAAGAAAAATGTCGGCTAAAAATATACCAGGGTTTGATTGCAGTATATAAGGGGCCTGATTCTGAAAATGACAATTTGGCCCGGGTTACCGCTATCAGCTTTAACCGCCTGCCGCAAACTATTCAAGAAGCAATTCAGGCAGGAGAATATGAATTTAAAAACGAACAAGAATTAAACGATTGCCTGGAAAACCTGGACGAATATTTGTAGAAGAGACACTGGGGTCAAACACAAGGGGGCGGTTGCAAACACAAGGGGAGAGAAGTGAATTGGCAGCTAAAATAGTCAATCTAAAAAATAATATTATTATTGCAGATAGAGTAATATTGGCAGACACATTCCTGAAGCGATTAAAAGGTTTAATGTTTAAACCAAATCTACGAGAAAGAGAATGCCTTATAATAAATCCCTGTAAAATGATTCATACCTTTGGAATGCGATTTTCGCTGGATATCATTTTTCTTTCTAATTCCAATATTGTACTAGAGACAATTAAAGACATTAGACCTAATCATATTAGTTTATATGTGCTCGAAAGCACGAAAGTACTAGAACTGCCTGCGGGCACATTAAAAGCAACTAATACCGTAAAGGGAGATCTGCTAAAAATAAGTATTTAGTTTTAATGCTTGCCCTGATAAGGTTTGAATAAAATAGAATAACAAAAGGTCCTGGTAATTATCTTTAACCTGCCAGGACTTTTTTCTATCTTACCCCCTGATTTAAGAGTTTTGCACAATTCAAAAACATGAGTTGAGAATCTTTAGCTCCCTTGTGGTTTTGCTTTCAGGATGACAGCTATAGCTAAGCCGGAGGCTGAAGTCGCCTCAACCGAGGTAAGATTTTCAATGATATAAAACAGCTGTTATACAAAATCTTAATTTTTTAACAATCTTCTAAAATCAAATCTATAATCATTAAGACTTTCGCATGCTTCAATACCCTTTTAATTTAATAATCTCTTTAATTTTTTGCACAGTTTTGACTGCTGCTGATTATTATAAATAGGAGGGAAGTAGAGGCTTATTAGTTGTATCTAACTCGATTAGTTTGAAATAAACGCTTAATGCAGTACCTTACTTAGATAAGTAGGCCATGCACTGGCGTTTTGGTAAAACGCAGCAACTGGATAGAAACGTAGAGGCGACTTCAGTCGCCGCCCTGGCACCCTGAATTGCGGCTGGTCGGAGACTTTAGTCTCCCCCAACCAAGCAACTCTATATATGATGTATAAATATTACCTTACGCAATGGAATCATAACCTAAAAAGTAATCAGGAGAATAATAGGTTTTATTAAGTACAGGGAGGATTATTAATGGAAAGATTTGATATTATCGATGCTATTATCGGGGGGATAACAATAATAACCCTGGTAGGTTTAATATGGGGAAATCCTTCACCGGAATTAGCAGATACCCTTACAACTGTTATGTGGGCGGGGCTGGTTGGCTTAGGATTAAAAAAGGCTCCTTCTACATTAGGAAGATAGGTGAAACAGATGAGATTAAATTTTATACCCGGAGTAATCCAGAGTCCAGGAGATCCCCGTGATTATATTTACCGGTCAATAGTTAAAGCCGAAGA
This sequence comes from uncultured Syntrophomonadaceae bacterium, assembly GCA_964482585.1. Lineage (GTDB taxonomy): Bacteria > Bacillota > Syntrophomonadia > Syntrophomonadales > Syntrophomonadaceae > CAYZYO01. Next base: position 3,632 of record CAYZYO010000152.1, read on the forward strand.
ATTACCGGTAAAATACAGCCTCAGAACAATATACCAACCGGTAAGAGACCAGGGAACATACGGGAGCTGTGTTGGGTTTGCCTGTGCGGGAATTAAAGATAGTCATGAGACCAGAAACTATTCTCAAACCATGGTAACCAGTCCGCTATATGTTTATACTCAATGCAAGCAGATGGATGGAATTCCTTATATTGAAGGAACCTATCCGAGGGTTGCCATGAAGGTACTTCAAAAATCAGGAATATGTCTTGAAAATACATTTCCTTATTCCCGAATGTGCTGGCCTAAAATGCCTGAAATTCCTGATGACGCTAATATTGAA
>CAYZYO010000153.1:0-3923 GCA_964482585.1 uncultured Syntrophomonadaceae bacterium
ATTGTTTAATTCTTTAATAGTCATACGATCCATCATTTTATCAGCAGCTTTTGATAAAACTGAAAAAACATGACTGTGATCTTCATTTATAGATCCAATCAACCCTAATGCCCCAAACAAATAACCCTGGGCATCAAAAATTGGGACTGCAGAGCTAACACTGTTATGAAAAGCATAGCAGTAATGCTCTGCACCTATAACCTGAGCATTCTGCTGTTTTATGATAGCTATACTTAATGCATTGGTTCCTAAGCTGTATTCACTCCAATTATCAATAATCTTTCCGGAATCTGGAATACATTCTAGAACACAGGCATTTTGATCAACTAAATACAGTTGAAATCCAGCCCCTTTGATACTATTCATGGCTTGTTTCATAATAGGGTAAAAGAGGGTTAAATAGGTTTGTACTTTGTTAGATAAATTTTGAGGTGTTTTTTTGTGCTTTATAAAACTAATTTTCTGATACGGATCTAATCCAGCGTTATAGCATTCTTCCCATGATTCTACTATTATCGTGCTAACTCCAACTGGTTTGAGTGCTCCAGTATTTACCAAATCTCTCCATCTAGATAACATCAATTCCTGCTTTTCCAGAACAAACTGATTCATTATATTTACACCTACTTTCAGTTACCAGACAAAAGAATAAATCGTAATTCCACCAGAAAATACAAGCAGGTTTAAATTTTTAATACTCCTCTTAATATACTGCCAACAGGAACATTCAATAATCCCTTTAGTCGAATTAGCCAGATTTTAAGGTATTTATGTAATATTATAGCACATTATCGAAAACATAATATTAATATTGTAATATTATTTGATTTCTCAAAAACTAGCTTTTTCCTGACTATCGTCGGTAAATATGTATGTCCTTATCAAAGATTCCTTTTAACATTTCATGTTCTAACTCCATTACCTGGCAATCACTGCAATAGTATATTTTTTCGACGTTATTAAGCCATCCTTTATTGATCAGATCCTGTTTTACTTTTTCTATAAAAGACCTGGTTCCAATTATTTTTGGACAACCTTTACATTTTATTAACTCATCAATCTTTAATACTACATTCAATTCTTCAAAAAGGTTTCCCAGGTCTAATTTTTTATCAATGACAATAGCATTCTCAGCACAATTATATATGCAGGTGCCGCAACCGATACACTTGATATAATTGAATTTGATTATGTTTCCTTGAGAAGTCTCTTCCATAGTAATTGCCTGGCAGGGACATTTTTCCCAGCAGGAACCGCACATAGAACATTGTTCAGGGTTTATAGAAATGCAATAAAAAGGTAATGGAGAATCATAGTATTTATTCTTCTTAATCCCCGTTTTTATTAGATTGTTCAGGCTCTGGACAAATTTTAATCTGCAGTCGTTTTCTTTGGGATCAAGTTCTATTGGGGTCTTAATCCTACTATTTGACCGGCTGGCTGGCTTTAATAAATAAAAAAACTGCTCAATATCTCTTTTATTATGCGTTTTTTCCAATTGCAAAGGACAATTCACACCATTAGCTTCCAATAGTTGTTTTATAAAAGAAAACATAGGTTCCCATTTTCCAAGGGCTTTTTGCCGGGGACAATTGGACTCAGGACATAATAAAATAATTCTATTGAATCCCAATTCTACGGCTCGTATCAAATGCAGATATGATATTGAAGCTAAGCTGGGTACCTGAACTATAAATAATGCATGTTTTTTTATCAAATCAGGGCTAATTTTATTTATTTTTTCACACCCGGCAGCACAGCTTATTATCAGCGAAAAATCATCATTTAGTTCAATTACATCAGCCAGGTTTTCTAAAAGTGCCAGGCCAGCCGGCCCGGTAAAAGAAGGTATCTGAATACAATTAAATGGACATGAGACTGTACACCAACCACATTTGATGCATCTATCTTCTTTTAAACATATTTTCCCGTCTTTTTTGATAAGTGCTCTCGTGGAACAGGAATCAACACAAATTTGGCAGTTACTGCTGGCAGCTATACAGTTTTTAGTGTTTATTACAGGAACTTCTTCATATTTGCCTAATTTTAAAGACATTTTTAAAAATTCACGTCTATTAACAACCGGTTTATCAATAGACTCGAACATTTTTACGATTCCAACCGGTTCTGCTTCTCTAGCTACTTCCCATCCTGCTAGTATTTTTGCAGTATAAGCATTTATTAATAGTTTGACATATTTATCGGTTTGATCATCAGTTTTTAAAGGTAATTTCTCTATATCTACAAATTCACATGCAAATATAGGAATACCAGTAGATTCTAAAACATCTTTCCATTTAGCAATATATTTTTGATTAGTACATCTGAGCACTACCAGTACTCCATCTACCTGCCCTTTCAGTTTTTTGAGCAAACCTGGTTCCATACAGAGTTCATCAACTATCTTCATAAAGGATATGTTCGGATGACAGCTGCAAAATTCCTTAATAGAATCTAGTTTCTGCAGCCTGCTGCTAATTCTGTTTTTACAGGAACAGATTAATACCCCAATTTTACGATCTGACAAGATCATCCCTCCATTTTTGAATGAAGATAACTTGCATCTCTGGAAACAACGTTTCTAGTAATAACAGATAATAGTCGGTAAAAATCTAAACGGGTACTATTCTCTATTATTTCACAGAATTTTGGCACCCATAGGATTAAATGATCCTGCATAAAATTACTTTGAGCAGTAATATATTCTATAACTTCCTCTTGATTACTTTTGGCTTCACCCTCACAAAAGCATAGATAATACATAAATTCCAATTCGGTTGTTATATGATCTGGGGGCTGTTCTCCATAATTTGCCGGTTTTATTCCATAATCACGGTAAAACTCTTCAATGGCAATCTGCATCTTCGCTGGATTTTTATTCTTGGTATTGGCTACTTTAGACGAAGATTTTAAAAAAAACGATTCAAATGAAGGACACACAGGACGATAATCAAACAATCTAACATATTCTGACTGAACATCCTGTATTTTCAGTTCATCCAGCGAATTAATAAATTTGTCAATAGTTTGCTCCAATGGTAAACACATAACATCAGCTAGATTTTTAAAGAGGGCTGATATTTCCTGCTTTTTATCTTTAAAAGAACTAAAAAAGTCTTTCTCGTGATATTGATAGAGAAGTGAAAAATGCTTATATGCATTACCCCTGAGATAAGGATTTATAATACTCAATTTTTATCACCATACCTTTCATTTCAAGTTTTTAATTTATTGATTGAAGGGCCTGAAGAACTAAGGCCCTTCAACCTAAAAAGTGGATTATATAAAGGGAAAGCCCGCTTCATAGATTCCTGCAGCTAAAATTATATAGCGCAGGGCTAACCCTCCTATTAACAAACAAATCCCGGTTATAGCGGTTTGGGCTACATTTAATTTGGCTGCTGTCGCTTTAAATGTCTTAAACTCAAGTATAAAAGGAATCAACAGACCGATTACAACTACACCCAGCCAGAATGCAGCTGCCAGGGAGCCACTAATAATCATATGGGTAGAAGCGGAGGCAGCAGCTCCAGCCTTAGCAATAATAATAAAATAAAAAGTCAAACACATTATCTCTAGCAACACCAGTATTCCGTCTACTTTAGCAAGAAAATGAAAACCAGCAGGGTTTAACTGAACTGCCTCCCGGGATTTCTTTAAACCTACGGCTACTAGAAGGACAGCCCCTATACCGGTTGAAAGGGCAGATATTAGAAATAATACCGGAAGAATGGCGGTATTCCAGAAAGGGATAGCCCGGACTACTCCCAAGAGTATTCCCGTATAGATTGCTGTTAGTAAAGCCAGTATAATCCCCAAACCCCATATCCAGCCTGATTGTTGTGTTTCAATACTTTGTTGTTTATCCCGATTAAAAAACTGTTTCAGCCATTGAAAAGCAGCCAGAATAAAGAACAGGGTTA
>CAYZYO010000154.1:0-3861 GCA_964482585.1 uncultured Syntrophomonadaceae bacterium
ATTTACATTGGATTAGAGATGATGTACAGACATTCTTATGTACTGTTTATTGGCTAAAAACTTTTTTATCCGATAAATTTTTTTAAGTGTTTTTCACTTTTTTATCGTACTATATTATGAACGGTTAGATTAGTTGCAGGGAGGTACTGCTTTGAATGATCCACAAATTATCAAAGCTATAAAAAATAGCGACAAAGCTGCGATTAATTATGTAATAAACAAGTATTCCAGGCTTATGTGGTCGATTGCCGCTACTATTCTCAAGAATGTTGGAACAACAGAAGATATTGAAGAGTGTGTTGCTGATGTATTTGTTTATTTATGGGAAAATCCAAGTAAATATCATTCGGCGCGTGGAAAGCTAAAATCATGGTTATCAATAGTAGCAAGGAGCAGAGCCATAGACAAGTATCGTCAACTATCAAGGCAAATTACTATACCGCTGGATGACAAACTGCTTACCGACACATTAGATATCACAAACAATTTGCTGTCACAGGAAACTAAATACACATTGAATGCGGCGGTAAAATCGTTGGCTGAATTGGATCGTGAAATTCTTGTGCGACGTTATTACTACGAACAAAAGCCGGGAGAAATTGCGTTTGCCTTGGGTATTCCTGTCAAGCAGGTGGAAAACCATTTGTATCGAACAAAACTAAAGTTGCGAGAATTACTTGCTAATTAAGAAGGGAGGAGCTTATGAATAAAAATGTGCAGTCATTTAGGAAAACCAATCTTCAAAATATAAAAAGCATTTTTGAAGAAAAAACAGGTGTGGATCTGAACGCTCAGAGATCACTTTACCCTTCAAATGCCAAAGGAATGCAGCGCCCTATTCGTAAAAAAATGGTGGCAATTGCTGCAGCTCTTGCCATATGTATAACGTTTTCTGTGCCGGTGCTTGCATCAAGTGTGCCCGTAGTATACCAACTATTGTATGCGGTTTCTCCCGCCACCGCACAGTTCTTTAAGCCTGTTCAAATGTCGTGCGAGGATAACGGTATTCGTATGGAGGTTATATCAGCATATATACATGAAGATACCGCAGAAATTTATATTGCCATGCAAGATTTAACCGGCGGTCGGATAGATGAGACAATTGACCTGTTTGACAGCTATGCTATCAATACTCCATTTGATTGTTTTGCGCACTGTGAAAATGTAAGTTATGATGATGAAACGAGGACAGCTACATTCTTAATTAGTATTACACAAATGGGCAAACAAAAAATCGAAGAAGACAAAATCACTTTCGTGGTAAAAGAGTTTTTAAGCAACAAGCAGGAATTTGCTGGGTTACTACCGGAAGTGAATTTGAGCTGTGTAAGTCTCAATCCTGATACCCAAATACCCACTCAAATTAGAGGTAGCAGTGGTAATTGCTATGATGAGTTTGAACCTGGCTTTACCGCCTTATCGCCATCTGCCGAACAGTATTCTCTTGTTAGTGGTGTTACAATCAGTGCTATGGGATATATTAATGGAAAACTACACATTCAGGTCTATTATGAAAATATACTTAAAACTGACAATCACGGTTATGTCTATCTTCAAAACGATGCCGGAGAAGTAATTCAAAGTACTGTAAGTATAAGCTTCTGGGATTCCGAGCGGCAAGGCAGCTATGAAGAATATGTTTTCGATATCATACCTACAGAACTTGAAAACTACACCCTATACGGAAACTTTTGGACGAGCGATACATTAACAGAAGGTAGTTGGGAAGTTACCTTTCCATTGAAAATGGAAATTTTATAAGCGTGCAGCTGACATACATAAAGCCATTCAAATCCATTCTCTTTCTAGCTATACGTTTCTGATGAGCCACCGAAGCGTGGAAAGGATTATAATATGATTAGGATATTACTATGGGGAGTTGATACCATGCAGATTAAGCCATCCGAAAGTATCCGGCAAAATTACTATGAAATTTCGGCTCTGTGTAAGTCTGCCGGAGAACCTGTGTATCTTAGAAAAAACGGTGAGGACGATCTTGTGGTTATGGATATAGATGTATTTAACCGCTGCAAGAAAAAGCTGAGCTACGGGAAGAACTGCTGGCTGTTGAGGAAGGCCGTTTGGCCGGTAAAGAGGGTAATTAAATGAACAGATTAAGAATTATTTTGCTCGGCATTATTTTAGTATTATCAGTATTTATAATTAGTTCTTGTGGACAGAATAACAAACCACTAACCATTATAGAGCTGGCTGCAAAATATGATGCTGAGGTAGGAGTACTTAATAAGACATACCAGATAAATTCTAATTACACTTACCCCGATGGTTCATATATATTTGTTGATTTTAAATCAATCAAAAAACACAAGGAGGTTACAGATAACGAAGAAAAAAAACTAAACAATGTTATAGTAATTGCATTAGATAATGGACTGCCGATCCAGGAAAATAGTGAATTTGCATCTAAAGTAAGGTATTTAGGAGCTTTTTTAAGAATCCTTGATAATACGGGTAAAGGTATCAATATAAAAAACATATATGCTCAGACAGGAAACGAATTCTATGAGGTTATTATTGAATTGCCGGAAGAAAAGGACGGTGCTTTTTTATTGATTGGCGGGTTTGACCAAAGTTCAGTTGGGAAAAGCAAGTTAATATTTACATTGGATTAGAGATGATGTACAGGCATTCTTCTAAAAAAAGAATATCCAGGCAATCTTTCATCGATAACAGGTAAAACCACAGATGTTATTGAATCTTCCAGGTCATTTGGAATAACTTCAAGGCTCTTTAAAGTCATCCTTAAGCATGGCATATATAATATACTTTCCCATTGAAAATGGAAATTTTATAAGCGTGCAGCTGCATAAAGCGTAATCGACTTCAATTCGGTTGCGCTTTTTTTAATGCGCCCGGGCATGGGCGGATTCTTCAGAATGATAGAACCGCGTTTCCAAGAAGCACAAGAAGTTTTATTGGGGTGGTTCTGTCAAGCGGGAGTATTACACTCTCCGGGACTGACTTCACTTAAATCCAGGTGCTTGAGTTCATATAAAAGCCATACCCCGGTTAAAATAAAAGAACCCAGGTCTGCAAGAGGTGCCGTTCTCCATACACCTTCTAGACCCCAGAACTGTGGTAAAATAAGCAAAGCAGGGATAAAGAGGAGTATTTGCCTGGACAAAGTCAAAATAGTGGCCTGTTTGGGTTTACCTACAGACTGGAAATAAGTAGAACCAATAATTTGCATACCGATGAAGGGAAGAAAAAGGAAAAAGGTCAAGAGGGCATGAGAACCCATGGCAATTAATTGCATATCATTTTTGGCAAATAGGGCAACTATGGCTTCGGGAAAAAGCCGGGTAATAATGAAGCCTATTAGGACAATCAAGGTGGCGGCGACTATTGCTGATTTCAAAGTTTCTTTAACCCGTTTATACTCTCTGGCTCCATAATTATAGCCGATGATTGGTTGAGCTCCCTGACTGATGCCGATGACTGGCATTACCAGGATTGTTGAAATGCTGAAAATAATCCCCATGGCTGCGATAGCCAGGTCACCACCGTAAATGCCCAGGCTTTTAAGCAGTATAAGCTGCTGAACACTATTGACCAATTGCATGGCAAAGGGAGGAAACCCAATAGTAAATATCTGCTGCATGACCAAAAGCTTCAGTTTTAAGTTCTTCCAGTGGATTTTTAAAAAGCTTTTGCCCCCGAAAAAATAATAGAGAACCCATACGGCAGAAATTCCCTGTGATATTACAGTGGCCAGAGCTGCTCCTTTAATACCCAGACTGAGTATAAAGATAAAACAATAATCAAGGATAACGTTGGAAACTGCTCCAATTATCATAGTAAACATTGCTATGCGGGGATTTCCTTCAGCACGGATGAAAT
>CAYZYO010000155.1:0-3853 GCA_964482585.1 uncultured Syntrophomonadaceae bacterium
TATCTAAAATTTAGCCTTCGGTATCAGGTTTACTTTCTTCAGCTCTTATTTGCCTGCCATTAGCCTCGAACTCTTCCCGCCATTTTTCAAGATACTCTTCGATTAGTTTCCTTACCAGACGAGATTTTGTAGTGGCTTGATCCGCACAAGCAAAACGCAATTCACGATCTACATCTTCAGGAACAACTACAGATACATACTTCATATCTTCTTCAAACTCCTTTCTTTAATTCTACCTCCTTTTGCCTTTATTCGACCTTTAATGGATTACTTTATTTATCCGCACACACATCTTACTCTTATTGTATGATTATTAGATGTTAACTACAATGAGCTTGCACCATTTTGCACTATTTAGTGAGTAATTAGTGGAATGTTGGGGATATCTATGGTTGTTGGGAAATAAATTAATAATAATTAGCATTATAAAAAAGAAAATTACAGATAAAACGATGTTTGCAAATCCAATTATGTTAGAAAAAACTAATTTATACTTCTATCTTAATCAGAAAATAATAGACAAGCCTAATAAATGTATAAACATCCATAGAAAAGAGCAAAACAAGCTAAAAATTCAACATACTAACCTATTATTATAGTAACATAATAATATTAAAGTGCAAATACCATTAATGTAAATAATATTGAGCTAAAGATTATTACCTTTCTTGACTCGATCTCAGTTTATTGTTAAGTTTATAGATTAAGAGGCTGATTTAGTCTTAATTTTTAAGTAGCAGGAATTACACTGGAGTTTACCTGTTTAAAATAGACTATAAGCTATGACAATGATTATACTAGGGAAAGAGGGGAATATAATGGAAAACAAAGATAATCCTTATGACAAGGCATACGAATTAGCACGGGCAATAACTGATAGCGATGTATATCTTGATTATATTGCTGCCAAAGAAAGAATTGAAAAACATCCTGAATATAAAGAGAAAATTTATAACCTGCGCAATCGACAGATGGAGTTAAATAAATTAAAGCTGCTAGGGGAAGAAATGGCAGGGGATTCGGTTAATGAAATCACCCTGGAGTTTGCTAAATTAAACCAGATAAATGAGATTGCTGAGTTTTTTAATGCTGAGGGCTGTTTTATTCAGCTGTTTAATGATCTGCAGGAAATTATTCATAAAGCGGTTGCTGAAAATTTAAGTGAATAATAACTATATGGGAAAAAAAGCTCTTTAAAGGGCTTTTTTGTTTAGAATATTATTTTTATAGTAAATAATTTAGTTTCAGTTTTATGATTTTGCATAAGAGCTATTCTAGATCATTAGAACTCCTCCATCCGTAGTGGAACTTTAGTCTCCGGCTTATTTGTCGTCCTGGGCCAGGGGGCATGGGAAATCTTTGAATTATGCAAAAATCTCAGTTTAGTAAAATATACAATCTAATTCTTAAAAAATCGTCTCAAAATACCAGGAAAACCGTAGAATAGATCTAATTATGTAAACCAGGGGGATTTATGATGTACAAAATAAGGAAAAAGGAAGTATTGGCTTCTAATATTAAACTATTTGAAATTGCTGCTCCTGACATCGCTAAAAAAGCTCGGGCGGGGCAGTTTATTATTCTAAGACTGGATGAAAAAGCTGAGAGGATACCTCTTACTATTGCTGATTATGACCGTAAAAAAGGTACTATTACAATTATTTTTCAGGAAGTAGGTAGGTCAACTTATGATCTCGGGAAGCTGGAAAAAGATGAGCAACTACTTGATTTTGTAGGGCCTTTGGGAAAAGAATCAGATATTGATTATTATGGAACTGTAGTATGTATTGGTGGCGGAGTAGGGGTAGCACCAGTATATCCTATTACCAGGGATCTTCATGATAGAGGTAATCGTGTGCTATCAATTATCGGTGCCCGGTCCCGGGAGAATATAATTTGGGAAGAACAAATGAAAAAGGTAAGTGATTCGCTCTATGTTGTAACTGATGATGGGAGCTATGGGGAAAAGGGTTTTGTTACCGATGTTTTAGAAAAAATAATTAGCAATGAAAATATTGATATGGTTGTAGCAATTGGACCTCTTGTAATGATGGAATCAGTATCAAATATGACTAGAACCAGGGGAATAAAAACGGTTGTCAGTCTTAATTCTATAATGCTTGATGGTACTGGAATGTGCGGTGCTTGTAGGGTTGGAGTGGGAGAGGAAATAAAATTTGCTTGTGTAGACGGGCCAGAGTTTGATGGGCATATGGTCGATTGGGAAGTTGCTAAGAGCAGGGCAAACATGTTTAAAAAGGAAGAAAAAATAGCTTTAGAAGCAGCTGATTGTAATTGTCTAAAGAAAGGAGGAGGCTGTTAATGGCTGCTGCAAAAATTATCAAGAATAAATATAAAATGCCTTCTCTCGATCCCGGGAAAAGGGTTAAATATTTTGATGAGGTTGCAACCGGTTATACTGAGGAACTGGCCTTATTAGAAGCCCAGAGATGTATACAGTGTAAAAAACCTTCATGTATAGATGGTTGTCCTGTAGGGGTAGATATTCCAGCATTTATAAAATTAATAGTGGATAAAGACTACCAGGGAGCTGCAAGAAAAATAAAAGAAAAAAACGCTTTTCCCGCAATATGTGGAAGAGTATGTCCCCAGGAAAGCCAGTGTGAAAAATTTTGTGTAATGGGTAAAAAGAATGAACCGGTAGCAATAGGCAGGTTAGAGCGTTTTGTTGCAGATTGGCAAAAGGAAGATGATGAGTTAAATGAAAAACCAGATTTAACATCAAATGGCCAAAAGGTAGCAGTAGTTGGGTCTGGGCCTTCAGGATTAACGTGTGCCGCCGAACTGGCAAGAATAGGATATGGGGTTACAGTATTTGAAGCTCTACATGTGGCAGGAGGGGTTCTAGTCTATGGTATTCCGGAATTCAGGCTGCCTAAAGCTGTTGTTGCCAGGGAAATAGAAGATATTAAAAAACTTGGAGTTGAGATAAAGCTTAATAGTGTTATAGGTAAGCTGCATTCTATAGATGAATTGATGGCAAATGGGTATGATGCTGTTTATATTGGTTCAGGAGCAGGATTACCCTATTTCATGAACATTCCCGGAGAGAATTTAAATGGAGTCTATTCTGCTAACGAGTTTCTTACCCGGGTTAATCTAATGAAAGCCTACAAATTTCCCGAATTTATTACTCCTATTCGTACCGGAGAAACGGTGGCAGTTATTGGGGGAGGCAATGTAGCTATAGATTCGGCCCGTACTGCTCTTCGTTTAGGTGTTGAGAAATCATACATTGTTTACCGGCGTTCAAGAAATGAAATGCCTGCCCGGGCTGAGGAAGTGGAACATGCTGCTGAAGAAAACGTTATTTTTGAGTTTTTAACCAGCCCGGTTGAAATTAGAGGCAACCAGGAAGGCAGAGTTAAGAGTATTATTTGTCAAAAGTATGAATTGGGAGAGCCTGATTCATCTGGAAGAAGGCGGCCTATACCATTAGAGGGCTCTGAATTTGAAATAGAAGTGAATACGGTTGTTATGGCCATTGGACAGGGACCCAATCCATTAATACCAGCAACTACACCTGATCTGAAAACTGGCAAATGGGGAAATATAGTTGCTGATGAAAATAGCGGAAAGACTTCCAAGCCTGGTGTATTTGCGGGAGGAGATGTTGTAAGTGGTGGCGCAACAGTAATTTTAGCCATGGGAGCCGGTAAAAAAGCGGCCCAAAGCATACATCAATACCTGAGCAATAAAAGAAACTAAGTCATGCATACAATATATTTAATGAATTTGTATTTACATTTTTTAATTTTTAAAACATAATCTTGACAGGCTTAACAATAGTGGTTTACCAAAGGAGGATAATGGTAGCATGGCGTATATACAA
>CAYZYO010000156.1:0-3786 GCA_964482585.1 uncultured Syntrophomonadaceae bacterium
CTATAGGTTTTCTTTCATTTAAATCATTGGTATATAAGCTTTTAATCTAAAGGTATTAGTAATATTATTATCAATTTTTTCGTAATACTCAGAGTCATTCATAAAGTGCAGAGGATTAAGTAAGTCAAAAAAGGATTCTGCGACAATAATGTCTAATTATTACTCTATTGCATTAAAATGGAGGTTTAAGATGTAAATATAACTGACGAGATTAAACAATGGCTAATTTCAATAGATGTAAAAATCCTTTAGTTGGATATTATATGATTATTCAACAGCATCAGCGGTTGATTCTAAATTTGCCTTCACATAATCTACTCCCCTATTTGTCAGCTTAATACTACCAGTAAACACCTCAACCGGCCGATGACACATTCCTAAACGAATAACGTTAGCATTACATATTAAACCTTCATCCAAGAGCTGCTCTATAGCTATACAAAATGTTTCGAAATCAAGCCCCAGCCGCTTTCTATCCAGCTTAACATCAGGCCGGTTTAATTGAGATTTATATAGGGTAAGTAATATCTTATTTCTTGCCTTAAGATTCACCTTATCACCTCTTTAATTTTATTAGCCGGTTAACTATTTGATGCAGCAGGGTTTTGCAGCTGCTGTACACTTGTAAATAGTATAGACTATATGTACCTGTTATCTTTACAATTATATATTAAGTTTAATAACTTATCATCAGGGAGGTATAAAATTGTTAGTTAATTCCAGGCAGAGGTTTTATTATTGTCCAAAATGTGGGCATGAACTAAAATATGTTAATCACCAGGAAAGACCAAGGTTAACCTGTTCCAGCTGTTCGTTTATTTTTTACGAAAACCCCATAGTTGGAGTAGCTGCCATAGTATTAAATGAGAATCGACAAATCTTACTTGGCCGCAGAAAAGGTGGACAATTTTCTGGCCTTTGGTGTATACCCTGTGGTTATCTCGAATATGGTGAGGATGTTTATGTTGGAATTAGAAGAGAATTTAAAGAGGAAACTAATCTTGATATTGAACTGCAAAGTCTGTTTACAGTTCAATCAAACTATCATGACCCTGAATGCTATACTGTAGGAATCTGGTTTATCGCTAAAATAATAGGTGGGAAAATAAAGGCTGGTGATGACCTGGATAAGCTGGCATTTTTCGACCTTGAAAACAGCCCATCTCTCGCTTTTCCCACGGATAAGAAAGTGATCACATATCTTAATACCAAAAAAAAGTCTGATGGAATAATAATAAGCTAAATCATTAAGGATTTTGCATAATAGCTGTTTTTCATTAGAACCCCTTGCACCCGTAAGGGGCAGGGGAGACTTCAGTCTCCCGCTCAATTGTCATCCTGGAGTATAAAGTAATATAGTATTAGATACCATTTAAAAGAGTTCTATTTGCCTAATTCCTCAGCTAAATCCCTGGTTTTTTCAGATAATATCATTGCTAAATTAGCTGCATCTTGATTCTTTCCCAGAATTAAGGTGGAAGCCAAATCAGCAAACAGCTTCCTTATTTCCATAAAAAGATTAGTTACCATATTATCAAACCTCCATTCTCACTTCTGCCTTTAGATTATAATAATAATTAGTACTTAAAGTAAACTATAAGGAAGATTCCGCTATATGTTACCTCAATAATACCCCTTGCAGCATCTATTTACACTATTATATAAATAATTTTAATATACATCTTAATTTTATACAATCTCTTCTTCATTTTTACCTATAATCTGGTTACACTGCAAAAAACCCGGATTTAAATCACTAAAAGTCTGCGGCAGGTAATGATTGCATTAAAAAATCTCTCTAAAGTATATGCTGAATTATATTGTTTTTTTGCAATGAAAATTTAATTTCATCAATATATTATATTCTTTTCAAATATTAATATTATATTTAAGGGAGAACATGTTAATAAGATACTGCCGATTTTTCTTAATTAACTTTTTCATATAATTAGAACCCTTGCTTCTGTAACCGTCGTAGAGGAGACTTGAGTCTTCGGCTTGACTGGTATCCTGATGCAATGTGACCGGTGGAACTCGAATAACTCGGGATGTCTATAGCATTAAGTTACAAATCTAAAAAGGTTGGGGTTAGTTCCCAACCTTTTTAAATCACTTATGGTAACTTTGCTAAGATCTTCTCAACAATCGGATCCATAAATTCTGATTGGTAATCTTCTATTTTACCTTCATCTACCAGAGCATTAAACGAAGAATCCCAGGGCACACTGCCCAGAAAATCTATTCCAGTATCACCAGCTACTTTTTCGCCCTGATTCTTACCAAATATTTCTATTTTTTCTTTGCAATGTGGACAAACTGCATAACTCATGTTTTCAATAAGTCCTAAAATAGGAATTTCCATCTTTTGCGTCATTTTTATGGTCTTTTTAACTACCATAAAAGCCAGATCCTGTGGTGAGGATACTATTACAATTCCTTTTACCGGGATTGATTGCATTACAGTTAAAGGAACATCTCCAGTTCCTGGAGGCAGATCAACTATCATGTAATCAAGGTCTCTCCAATCCACCTCACCCCAAAACTGCTTTACAGCACCAGCCAGAAGCGGCCCTCTCCAAACAACCGGGTCATCCTCATTAGGTAAGAAAAAGTTAATTGAAATTAATTTTATTCCCAGTTTGGAAGTAGGGGGGACTATTCCAAACTCACTTGCTACTATCTGCGCCTTAGTAATTCCAAAAGTCTTGGGCTGGCTTGGCCCAGTTATATCCGCATCAAGAACTCCAACTTTTTTCCCTGCCCTGGCAAGACTGGTGGCAATTAATCCAGTAACCGAAGATTTTCCTACTCCTCCTTTACCACTCATAACTACAATTACGTTGCTAACATTATTTCGTGACCCCAGGAGACTTTTTTCCTGCTCAACTCCACACTGACCCGGATCTGACGTGCAACCTTCATTCGATGGACAATTTTTACATTGATCAGACATGTTTTTCTCCTTTCTGTTACTGCTATTATTTATAACTACACATTTCTTATTAATTGTGCATATGCCCTAATTAATTTTATAAGTATCTAATCCAGAACGCAATATTAAAACACTATAATAATTTATTTAAAAACCGATTCTTCAATCAATCTATTAAAACTGTCAATAAACCGGTTATTATCATCCTGGGTTCGCTTCTTCATATTGATTATTCTTTTTCTAGCCTGCCTCGCCTTGTAATTAATATATCTTTGCATCAGCAGCCCATCTATATTATTGAGAGTATATACTTTGCCATCTGGATGAATTGCCATAGCTCCTCTGGTTAAAATTATTGAGGCCAGGCCATAATCCTGGGTTACAACTATATCACCTGCTTCCGTATTATTAGCTATTGCAATATCAGCAGCCTGTGATCCTTCATCAACAACTAAGTGTTCTGAATAATCGCTATTTATTACATGACTTGAATTCGAAACCATTATAACTCTAAGCTTATAGTTTCCAGCAATCTCTTCAATTATGTCCTTTACCGGACATGCATCTGCATCTACAAGGATCTTCATTATCTTACCCCCGAACTATAATTAAGTATAATACTGATATCCAATACCTGTCAAAAGACTGTCTACTATATTACATACTTGGAGGTTTTGCTAAATTAGCCTTTCTATATAGTAAGAAAATAAAAGCTTAATGCAATCATCTTACCGGACAGAACCGTAGAGGCGCCGTCCTGACCCCCTGATTTGTGGCTGATCGGCGACTGAAGTCGCCTCTCCCGAGTTTTGCAGTTAAATAAATAAAAATGCTTCATTAGGTCCGATAAATCG
>CAYZYO010000157.1:0-3735 GCA_964482585.1 uncultured Syntrophomonadaceae bacterium
TGGACCAGTTCTAGGGGCGGTTGTAGTTTATGAAAATTTTCTATCTCCGGATAAAGGTGCATTCATTGAAATGCCAAAGGGAAGAGCACTAGGAGGCCATGCAGTATGCGTGATGGGCTATAATGATGAATTGAAGCACAAAGGACATACTGGCTACTTTGAAGTACGCAATTCCTGGGGGGAATCCTGGGGTGATAAAGGATATTGTTGGATACCTTATGATTTTTTCAAGTATAGGTCAGTATTAACAACGGCCTGGTTAGAAAGCTGGTCAAGTGTTGATATCATTATACCTCCCAAAGCAGCCCGGGAAATAATTATGTGGTTGGATAAAGACATTGCAATTGTAGATGGGAAAGAAGTCAAGCTGGGATTAGTTCCGGCAATTGATGCCAAAAATGACAAAACATTAGTACGCCTAAAATTTTTATCACAAAAAATGGGGTATATATTTAAATGGTCTTTAAGACAAAATAAAATCCGGATATGGAAACCTTAATTTAACCCGGTACTAAATAAAAACCTCTCATTTAAGCTAGTAGTATATATTTTATTACAATAATTTTTTACATTCTATAAGGGGGGTTTTTGATTATTTTTAAAATGCTCACCAAAATTTTCTTCAGTATCCAGGTCTTTAAGTTTTTCAAAAACGTTTTTCAGAGAATCAGGTAGAGGCAATCCGGATTTCCCGGCATTCTCCAGAATAGACAACCCTTCGGTAGCCAGGTAGAATCCAATGGTTGCGGTTCTAATTGCGGTCATACTAAATAATATATCTATTTGATATGCTATTGCTACCAGGATAAATATAAATACTTTTTTACAAATGCCGCGATAGCCAATTTCGCTGTTTAGTTTGCCTTCAATACAGGCAGCTAAAACTCCAGATAGATAATCCAGGATTACAAAAACCACCAGTGCTTTTAACCACAAATCCCATCCCCCCAGCATTGAGCATATGATCTCAGCAAGACAGGCACCGCTTAATCCAACAACTGTTTTTAATTTAATGTAGTCCATAGTTTTTCCTCCTGATAAAATAGTCTTAATATTAATTAGGTAAAAACACGGCGGGTATTTTTTGCCAGGTGATAAATATAACATTGGTATTGACTTCTTATACCAATATATGGTTTTGAACATATAAAGTGACATAATAGTAGGAGTAAAAATTTGATAAAAACTGCGGTCAATAATTTAGGGTTTTGCATAATAGCTATTTAATGAACTTTTGCATACTTTAGTCCCGGTCGTGATTGTCATCCTGAGGCAAATTTTATTTAAAAAGAACTGATGTTTGTGGTAATCATTAATAAACTATATAATGGGAACATAATAAAAATGAAAGTAGGCATATTATGCTGGTATTAGGAATTGATCCGGGTATAGCTACTACTGGTTATGGTCTGGTAGAATATAGCAAAGGTCGAGAAAGACTGGTAGATTATGGGGTAATTTCAACCCCCTCAAGCAGGGAAATGTCTTTAAGGTTGGTAAAAATAAACAATGACCTTACAACTATAATTAATGAATATAATCCCGAAATGGCTGCAATCGAACAAATTTTTTACAATAAAAACTCTAAAACCGTCATTACTGTTGCCCAGGGGAGAGGGGTAGCTATGATGACTGCTGCCAATGCAGGATTGCCAGTATCAGAGTACACTCCCTTACAGGTAAAACAAGCTGTAGTTGGTTATGGCAATGCAGAAAAAAAACAGGTTCAGCTGATGATACAGAAGATATTATCCATACCCAAGATGCCAAAACCTGACGATGCTGCTGATGCTTTAGCAGTTGCCATTTGCCATATTCATTCTTATCGCCTTAAGGCTTTACAAAAATTAATATAAAAGAACATTTTTAATTAGGGGTGAGCTGCCTTAATGATTGCATTTATAAAAGGTATATTGGTCGATAAGTCAATTAACTACATAACGATTGAAGTCAACGGAATGGGCTGCGAAATCATTATTTCATCAATGGCTTTTCCCAGGCTTCCTGATGTTGGAGACACGGTTTTTATTCATACGCATCTGCAGGTACTGGAAAATGAATTCAGGCTTTATGGCTTCCTTGATAGCTCAGAATTAAGGCTATTTAAACAGCTGCTGGGGGTTTCAGGAATGGGAGCCAAAGGGGCGCTTAATGTTCTTGGAGCTATGGAACCATCTGCATTTTACCAGGCAATTGCCGGCGAAGATGAAAAGACCCTTATTAAAATACCAGGAATAGGAAAGAAAAGTGCCCAGAGGCTGGTCTTTGAATTAAAAGATAAAATCCAGGATAGTCCGGTCATGTTAAAAAACATTACTGATGATGATACGGCGGATTTAGTAGAAGCTCTGGAGGTACTTGGTTATAATCGCAGCGAAGTCCTGACATTAGTAATCCAGATGAAAAACAGGAGTCAATTAAGTGATAGTATTGAAGAGAATATAAAAAGAGTGTTACAATCTTTGAAGTTTGATAAATAGGATGGAGGTATAATTCTTTGGATAATGATAGACTGATATCCTCCCGGATTATTGAAGATGATGATAATTCAGAATTATCTATAAGGCCTTTAAGGTTAAATGACTATATAGGACAGGAAAGAGTTAAAGAAAACATTAACATTTTTATTAGTGCTGCCCGGGGGAGAAATAAGAGCCTGGATCATGTTCTGTTAAATGGACCTCCAGGATTAGGCAAGACTACCCTGGCAACTATAATTGCCAACGAAATAGGAAAACCAATTAGAAAGACCTCGGGGCCAGCGATAGAAAGACCAGGAGACCTGGCTGCTGTATTAACCAACCTGGAAGCGGGAGAGGTGTTGTTTATAGATGAGATACACCGGTTAAACCGCAGTGTAGAAGAGATAATGTATCCGGCTATGGAGGATTACGCTATAGACATAGTAATTGGTAAAGGACCGGCTGCCCGAACTTTAAGGCTTGAAATTCCGCCTTTTACGCTGATCGGAGCTACAACCAGACCCGGGCTTTTAAGTTCTCCCCTCAGGGATCGATTTGGAATAAACTGCCGGCTTGATTTTTACAGTTCCGAAGATTTATCCTTAATTATATTAAGGGCAGCAGGGATACTTGACATAGATATTGATAAACCAGGTGCTTATGAAATAGCCTGTCGGGCACGGGGTACACCAAGGGTGGCTAACCGTCTGCTTAGAAGGGTAAGTGATT
Organism: uncultured Syntrophomonadaceae bacterium; assembly: GCA_964482585.1. Classification (GTDB taxonomy): domain Bacteria; phylum Bacillota; class Syntrophomonadia; order Syntrophomonadales; family Syntrophomonadaceae; genus CAYZYO01. Next base: position 3,192 of record CAYZYO010000157.1, read on the forward strand.
ATGCACTGGTAAAGGGCAATGGAATAGTAAGTGAAAAAACCGCTAAATTGGCTCTGCAGATGCTGGAGATAGATGAATGCGGCCTGGATACTGTGGACAGAATGATATTGGAGGCAATTATTAATAAATTTGCCGGCGGCCCGGTAGGCCTGGAAACTCTAGCGGCTGCTGTATCAGAAGAGACAGATACCGTAAGTGATGTATATGAACCTTATCTGCTTAAACTGGGTTTAATCCAAAAAACCCCCCGGGGAAGAATTGCCACTGAATCTGCCTATAGGCATATGGGTTATCCAACAGTAAAAACACCAGAAATAAAAGGACTGTTTGAAAACTAACCCCAATGCCCGGAGGACACAACTGCTTATGAAAACAAAGAGGTGATTAACCACAGATGGACATAGATTCATGCAGATACACGCAGTTGGGTTGTAATTTTAATAGGTATCTGGAACAATTATAATATTTCACCTCTAACTCGGCGGTTATTCTTTAATTCTTGTATTGTACCGTATCTTATACTGTACGTAGAGGCGACTTCAGT
>CAYZYO010000158.1:0-3561 GCA_964482585.1 uncultured Syntrophomonadaceae bacterium
CACAAGGGGACGGTTCTCCTGTGTCAATAGAAACGGTGCGCCCATGGGCGCACGTCCTATTGACACAGGAGAACCGTCCCCTTGTGCTAGCTTTGGAAGCATTATTACGAAAATATAGCCATATCCAGCAGAATTAACCCCAAGCTGCAAAAAAGATGTATGCCTCAGCGATATTGGAAACATCTGGTGGAAAAGAATTAGCACATCACCATTCCTTATGACGACACAGTCTGACAGCGCTCTTGTTTCACATAATGTTTTTTAAAGCTGTTCGTATACTCTTACTTGCCCCTGCTGCCTGCACTGTATCCTCTTTAGTTCGACCAGATGTTCCAGGTGAGCAAGGGCCTCACCGGTAGCAAACCATTTCTGGTAACTGGGAAACTCTTCCCACGAATCACACTTAACATCCCAATGCATATGGCCTGCAACCTGGTAAGCATTCATTGGCCCGTGCTTAAGTATATCAAAGATCTCTGCCAGTCTTTTTCCATGATGATTTTTTAACTCCAATATTCTCCTGTAAGGATCACTAATAGTCTCCCGGTGTCCTGGCAAAACCAGGTTAATATCGAATCTATTCACTTTGTCCAGGCTGGACAGGTAAAGTCCCAGGAAATCATCCCGTCCTGTCCAGGAGGTGATATTAGATGTAATACTACCCAAAAGATGGTCTCCAGCTATCAAAAATTTATGTTTAGGTTCATATAAACACATATGTCCCGGGGAATGACCAGGGGTAGCAATACAGGTTAAGCTGTAATCACCAACTTCAATTATATCCCCATCCTTAACATAGGTGAATTTGATATCACTGCCTGATATCCAGTCAGTCATATTATCGACGTATCCTTCGATATCCTTCTCTGGATAACCGTTTATTATGTAAAAAGCATCGTTTTTCTCCCAATATTTGGCTGTCATACACTCCTGGAGCAAATCAGCATCAGCTTTACTGCAGTATACTATAGAGTCTTTACTCGCCAATTCATATACCAGCCCTGAATGGTCACCATGAGCATGAGTAATAAAAAAATCTATTTCAGCCCAATTCAGGCCTAATTTTGCCATTGCATGCAACTGTGCTTTTTTGCATGTAGTCCAATTAAAACCGGTGTCAATTAAAAGGCTTCGCTTCTTTCCTTTTATTAAGTAAGAATTCAATGCCTTTAATGGATTTCCTGGCAGGGGTATTTTAATCTGGTAAAGGCCCTTAAATATTTCTTGAATCATAATTGTATTAGCTCCCTCCACTGTACACTCTATGTTAATGTTGATGCAAAACTTTTTCCTTATAATTAAATGCTGATCTGCATAAGAATACGCAATCTGCCGGGTAATTTTGCCATAAATGATCTCTATACACTATCATGTTGTTAGAATATAGTTATTATACAATAAACACTTCATTTCTCCAATGTTATCTAGCAAATTTCATGCCATATCATGTGTCATAGGGACACAGTTTCTATAAAGTATGAATATTATAACAAAGTAATTGTTAAGGGAGATGAAGTATAATGGCAACCGTGTTAAAATATAGGTATACTACTGGACCGATCAGTATTAGTGAAGGCATTAATAATATCCGGGTACTTGTACTGAACAACGGATTAAGGGAACATTCTGCCAGGGTTAAGATATTCAATTTAGATCCATTGCCAAAAGAACAGGTATTTAACCAACTGTTTACGATCGATTCCAACTCCAAAATAAACACTGAATTTATTCCAATGTTTAATTCATTTGAAGTTCAAGTTCTCACCGATAGCCGGTTGATTTTTATCTGGGTAGGCGGACGATCTGGCAATGAGAATCTGGAAGGAAATGTAATTCTGCATAGTGATTTAATCAGATTCTAATGAAAAAAAACAAAAAATTAAAAGATATTATAACCCCTAACTTATGGCATCTGCTAAATACCAGGGGAGTGCAGGGGAGAGAGCAGAAGATATGAGTCGTATTTGTTTTAACAGAAATTATACAGCAAAGCCATCGTGCAAATTCCAACTAACAAGCTGTAAAAAAGACTTCGGGTTTTAATAGCTACCAGCAGTGTGGGTATAAAAACCCAGATGTACCTGTTATGAATACTTATATTAATATATCCTTCTGGCGCCAATACACTCAATGCGGTCAAAGCGCCTAAAACTGCTGGGGCTACATAAGACAGCCACCGTTTTAGCGGTTCGGGGAATTCATAGCGAGAAAACAACGCTATTGGCAGGATACGCGGCAAAATACATACCACTGAAACCCCGATAATCATGATCCAAATACTAGCCCCGCTCACTGATTAGCACCCCCAAACTGGCAGCAATAATCGTTGCAATAATAATATTAAATAAATTGCTCATAGTAGCCGGTGCAAAATAACCAATTAGCAGACAAAACAACGCCGACGATAAGGCTGCAATAAGGTCTGATCTACTTTTAACCATAAAGACCAATAAACAGATATACATGGCCGGCAGAGCAAAGTCCAACCCCAGGCGGTCCGTATTGCCAATATAGCTTCCTAGTATGGCCCCCAATAGCGTACTAAAGATCCAGCCAAAATGGGAGCTTATATTAAGGCCAGCCATATAAGAGGCAGTAGGTGCATGATTCTGGTAGCGGTTCATCGCTACTGCATAAGTCTCATCAGTCAATCCATAGGTTAAAAGGCTGCCAATAGCAGTTGGAACTCGTCCTTTGAAATAGGGCACTAAAGATGTAGAAAACAATAAATATCTTAGATTTACTAATACATTGGCCATAATAATAGTAAAGACTGCCCCTCCCGCTTGAACGATCCCAATGGCAATATATTGTCCAGCCCCTGTGAAACACAGGACTGACATCATCGTGGCTTGAATAATAGACATTCCCACTTCATTTGCCAGCACCCCGAAGGCAAACCCTAACGGTAGATAACCCAAAATAATGGGGATTGAATCATTGATTCCTTGTTTTAGTTCTTGTTTCTGCATATGTATCTCCATCCAGAAAGCAGTGTTATACTTTATATAAAATCCGATTCTTCTTGCAAACAATACCTAATTATAACAAAAGAACACCACTTATAGAATACCCCGGTCAAAAAGATTATTGGGGAAAGCTTAAGTCATTTGGGCAGGTTATTATGAGCAGGACTCGCTTTACTAGAATAAGCGAACTCATTATATAGAATATAAAGTCTATATCCAATTATTGTTGCATATATTTAGAAGTGATTAGTAAGAAAATAATGGCTTAAAATGGAATCACCTTACCGGACAGAACCGTAGATAGAAACACCGTAGAGGCGACTTCAGTCGCCGTCCAGCCGCAATTCAGGATTAAAGAGCGGCAACTGAAGTCGCCTCTACAGGATAGGATGAAGTCGCTTCCACGGTATAAGATACGGTACAATACAAGAATTAAAGATTAACTGCAGAGTTAAAGGTAAAATATTATAATGGTTCCAGACTTAAAAAAACCTCACTTTATTAAACCCAGGATTAGATCAGGATACAGAACAATCATTATAAGTGATTTTATATTGACATCAGATGGGCAGCCAATTATAATGTATACAAT
>CAYZYO010000159.1:0-3551 GCA_964482585.1 uncultured Syntrophomonadaceae bacterium
ATAACATCTAATTCAAATTTCGTTCTAACTTGCCATTCCGGCTTTTTCATTTCCCAGTTTTCTAAAACCTGCGCAGTTATCCCTTTATTAGCAATCCCATATTTAAGTGTCTCAGCAACATAACTTTCTAACCAGTAACCATCATCCCGCGAAAATGTATTGTTACAAATCTCCTGTACAATCTTTTCATAATAATCCAGTGGTTGTCCCTGATCCTGATACGTTTGGGCACCAATTTTTTCAAAACCATGTAACTGGATAAGGTCCTCAACATCAAATATGATCTCCTCTCGCATATCTTTACAAATTATCGTATTCTGATTATCATTTATCAGCATGTGGTTACGTGCATCCAAATAGGAAAAAGAAATAGAATCCTGTAATTCTTGTTCAAAAAATCGATACGTATGCACAGCCATTGATTTTGTTCCCCCGGTATAATTCATATGATATATTCGGGGTTTATCGTCTTTTTGCTCATTTAAGATAAAACCTTTTTTAAGATCACGCTGAATAGCTTTCGCATCACCACTTATTTTCAGAAAAATCTCCGGGAAACTCTTGTTGTCAAATCTTTCTGGATACGTTTTTATTAACAAATCTTTAATCCGGTTCGCATAGTCTCTTGTTCCTTGCTGGCCTATCCGCATATTTGTCTCAGAACAAATCATCCAAATTTTTTTTAATGATTTACTATGGTTAGTGAAATAGGCAGCAGTCAGATAATTAGGTAATGGATTAGTACCAATCAACAAAATAAGATCAGTTACATTATTCATACATATTCCTCCTTTCAGGTATCATTTTGTAAACTTAAACACTACTCTTTTAGAAAATTGACCGATTTCAAATTCAGATAGGGACTCTTAAAAAACCTATTTCTTTTTACGATCTGAAACATAACTTCTCAACCTCAATAAAATTTATATAATATGTCAGCATTATTCTACTTATTAATAATACCCTCATGTTGAATATTGGTCATACTCATCCTATCAGGTAACCTTTTTTAAAAAAATTTATAGTCTCCCACCATAAGAAGTTGCCCTTTTTTTTGTATTGCTTTTTTATATTTACTATTCATAAGAATACCAGCATTAGCCAAAACCAACATGGTAACCTATTCACAATTTTTAATATGTAAGTAAATTTCTAGCCTGTATCATCTATTTTCAAGGCAAAATACGGAGCTAGTTCAGCAATCAATGTGCTACGCTCAACTCTGTATTCGGGAAATTCCAACCATTCATACAATTTTCCATATATACTGGTCAACTGGTTGACTACTGTACGTTCCTGTTTTTGTAAACGTCTTGCAATAGCAGCATTATCTAGACCCTGGCAAGCCAATCTTGCTACCTCACCTTCTGCTTTCGACAACCAGTGTTCTACAAATTCCCTTCTTCTACGCATCTTTTTATTCTTAAACAGCTTTTCCTGCCAATGTATCAAATCCATCGGGTTAGCAAACTCTTTCATTCCCAGCAATAACGAAGATTCTTCCCATCTGACTACTGGAACTTCAATAAGTAAATGACTGTTACGATCACTTATATGCATATCCTGACTATCCCCTGGTTTCCAGCCCTCAGTGATAAGGTACCACAGCCTATCCTCTGCTTTAAAAAGCATCTGTGCTACAACCATTGCTATAATACCCATGACCTTCCGACCTCCAGCTACCGATAAGTTAATTATCGAACCTTTTTGTTTATATTCTTTTATTATTTTATAAATAGTTTTGGACAGGGTATTGATATCATTGACTGTACGAAAATCATCCAGAGCCTTTCTCTCTCCACTAATTACAACCGGATTCATAATAATCTGGTGGTAAAATTCCGATTCTATTTCACGATGTATTCTTTCTATCCCATATGTTACTAATGGAGATCCAGTGTACAGCAGCACCAGTTCTCTAATATTACAACCCCTTGATAAAAGGGAATCCAATACCAATGTAACAACCTGCGGCTCCGTACCCACGGTTGCTATTAATACCTCCTGCTGTCCAGATACACTCACTGTCATTCACCATCCCAATTCGTTACTGCTACCTTACCCGGCTTTAAATCTTCCGAGGCAATTGGAGAGCCCCTTTTAATCCCCTCTTATTAACAATAGCAATATCACAAGCTTCACTAAATGAACATGTTTCCTCCAGCATAACTTGAAAGTCCCTTTTGCCAATGGAATTCATCCCATGGGATAAAAAGTTATAATTTCTCTTCTCCAAGATGTTTAATACCTTGCTTTTTTGTTTTGCCCATACCGTCCCCACTGGGTTGCCTATCTTTTTCAGCAATTCATAATTTCCCGTCAGGGGCAACTGCAGTTTCCCTTTTGTATACGTTTTTCTTCATATATGCTTCTGATCTCTCCTGGCAACTTGGTTATATCAATATCATCGCTGCTCAGTGCACTCTGTATAATCGAGACACAACATTATCATAACTGCCTTTTTGAGCGCACGTTTTTGTAATTCATTATCAGATCATAAACTAAGTCAAAGCCAGGGATTCGTTCGACTTTTCTAAAAAACCAAAAATGCACCCACCTCTGCGGCAGATGCATAACCCCGTTATTAAAAAACTAAAAAATAATCATTTTAAATCCTTGCCAGGTAAATTTGTTTATCTAATTTATAAATAATTTGCTCTATATCTGCTCAGGATTTATACCATTACACCTGTCACACTCAATTAATTCACCTTTCTTCGTTCCTACCCAACCACCTCCCAGCACCCAAACCCCTGGCTGTTTTTAGACCCTAAACCGGCATCATAAGCAGTTTTAATAAGGTCAGGGTTACCAACCAACCAGTAGATTCCTGCATAGGCCTTAATATAAGTACCCTTGTAGTTTATAATTCGGGCAAATTTTCTTTCCTGGTTGCCGTTTGGTATTATCCTTATTTCTTCATCTTTAGGTCGCTGTCCATAGATTATTTCGTGTTTGGTTAACAGGTTATTTTTGAAAATCTCCTGAAACCTGGCATTCCATGGTGAATAATATTCAGTATATTTTTTACCATTTTTCATGATAGTTGAATAAGCCACTATAGAAGAAAGCATTTTTATTTGCATTTTTTCCGTGAGACTTGGCTCTTTGTGTACTTGAATACTTTTTGTTTCTACACCCTGATTCCCCAGAAAACTGAAATCGGTTTTTATCAAGGTTTCTGCCAAATCAGTAATAAACTGTTCCACTGCAGAAGAAACTACTAATTTGACTGGAGGGTAGAAGGTTATTCTGCCTTCTTCTTGATATAATTTAAAGCGCCCTAACAACCTGGAAAAAGTGAATAATTTAAACTGTTTGTTTGCTAAATAGTAACCTTTTTGATGTAGAAATGTGCGGTAATCTTTATCAGTGAGGTTTTTATAAAGAAAGCCCTGTACTAAGTAGTTGTAATGGATAGGTAAATTTATTGTATTTTCTGATGAAATTTCAATGGTGATGCGCATTTTTTCACCTTCATAGCCATTTTCTTTCTATATTATACCAAATTATTCCTTTCATAAATATTCTATCGTGTATTTTAATCGATT
>CAYZYO010000160.1:0-3544 GCA_964482585.1 uncultured Syntrophomonadaceae bacterium
GACCAACTATAATATTCTTAATTTAGCACTATATTTAATGATAATAATATATGATAATACTATATAACAATTTAGTAGATATATTAACAACCATCGTAATGAAAGGTTAGGATAATATGAAATTTTTGTACAAACTAGGTATTTATTTTATTGTCCTTATTACTTTTGTAGTTTTCTTTTTTTTAGGTATATCAGTTACTAATTCTACAATGAAACTCTCTCAGTTTTTAACTGGAATCAACAGCTGGGAATATAAGATAAAGGAACAGTCTGTTGTCTATTACAGTGATAATACCGAAATGGATAAGCTAGGTTATAAAAAGGAATACAGCAGTGATTTTCCTGATTTAATGAAAAAAGCAGTTGTTGCAGTTGAAGATCGCCGTTTTTACGAACATAATGGACTTGATTCCAAGGGAATAGGAAGAGCAATATGGAATAATTTAAAAAGCGGTCGTAAATCAGAGGGTGGAAGTACTATCACTCAACAGCTTGCCCGCACTCTATTTTTAAGTCAAGAAAAAACCTATTCGCGCAAAGTTAAGGAAGTATTTATTGCGACTGCGATAGAAGGTAAATATGGCAAAGATGCAATTCTAAATATGTACTTGAATGAAATTTATATGGGCAGAGGTTGTTCCGGTATGCAGTGTGCCGCTGATTCCTACTTTGGTAAAGATGTAATGGAGCTTAATGATGCAGAAATTATTATGCTGATCGGTATGATACAGGCACCTGAATACTATTCACCAGAAAAAAATATGGAAGCCTTAAAAAAAAGGCAAGCGATTGTGATAGATGTATTAGTAGAACAGGGCATTATTAACCAAGAGGAAGAACAAACGATCTATAACCAGGGGGTTTCCTTTAAATCTTATATCCCGCATTCCAGTAATAACCCTTATTACATGGCTTATTTAAGTGCCCACTTGGAAAACATAATTGGGGTAAACAAGCTGTACCAGGGTGGTTTGAAAATTTATACCACTGTAGATCGCAGTATGCAGGGAGCTGCTAAAAACTCAGTTTATAATAATGTTAAAAGTTTCAGTTCCCGGGGGATAAAAGCTCAAGATGCTGCTCTGGTATCAATAGATCCCAGAACTGGAGGGATAAAAGCGATGGTAGGAGGAGTCAACTTCGAAAAAAACCAGATAAACATGGCAGTAGCTGCAAGGCAACCCGGCTCAGCCATAAAACCCCTTTATTACTCAGCTGCCATGGATGCAGGTTTAATAAACCCTGATACCATCTTAAATAATAAGAAACGTGATTTTGGAGGAGGATATGTTCCTGAAAATTATGGTTATAATAATCCAGAAAAAGCCACAGTTAAACAAGCCTTAGTCAATTCTTATAACATCGCCTCAGTTGAAGTATTAAATCAATTAGGAGTAGAAAAAGCCAGTAAATACTTAACCGGGCTCGGTATTACAAGTATAGAAGAAGCTGACAAAAACCTTGCCCTGGCACTTGGAGGAATGCAGAGAGGGATATCTCCGTTGCAGATGGCTTCTGCCTATACTATCTTCCCTGCCCAGGGTATACACCGTGACTACTACACAGTTGAAAAAATTATAGATGAACAAAATAATACTATTTATCAATCTGATACTGGTAAAAAACAGGTTCTTAAAAGCAGGACTGCTGAACAGATGGATATAATACTAAAAGACACGGTGAATTATGGAACGGGGACAAATGCCAGAATAGCTATTGCTAGCGGCGGAAAAACAGGAACAACAACTGACAGTCGCGACCTATGGTTTGTGGGTTACACTTCGGAATTAGTCACTGCTGTATGGATAGGAAATAGTGACGGACAGCCTGTAGGAGGTAACTCTACCTATGGAGGGTCGGTAGCAGCTCCCATTTGGAGAGATTTTATGAATAAATTAATCTACAGTAACTTATTAGATGAAGTCCCCCAAAAATCACAACCTCATGAACCTGAAACAAACGATGAGCCTGAAAATGAAGTTGAAGACGAGTTGGAAGGAACTTATCCAGATGACCTAATTCCGGAAGAAGAGACCATTCCCCAAGAACCACCTGATCCAGGTAATGGTGACAATGGTGACAATGGTGACAATGGTGACAATGGTGACCCGGAGCAACCCCCTGACGACCAGTCTCTAGATGATGAAGAACTTAAAGATGATAATCCGCCAACTGTTCAGGAGCATATAGGGGAATTTCTTGAATAGCCTTATAACTCAAGGATATTAAATGCTTTAACATTCGCCCAGCTTTAAATATCTATATACCCTCGGCACTATTAGAATCTTTCCCCTCCATTTTGCGAATAAGCTCGTTAAGAGCATTTTCTCCAATACGATGTTTTAGAATCATTGGAATAATCTGGTTAATATCACTTGTAAGAACCCTATCATGTCCTTTAATTATGCTATATAATAATACTGCCTGTTCAATTGCTTCAGCAGCTCTTAGACTCTCAAATTTATAATTTACATATAGTTGAGATATATAGTTGCGCAGATAATCAGTTAATTCAGCCGTTTTATAGGCTCTTCCCCATTTAGTAATCTTTTTTGTCAAAATACCATAATTGGCATCATCTATTTTAACTTTTGACTTATGTCTGCTTTTATAGTAGAAAGAATTCTTCTTGAGAATACGGGATAAGACTTCAACCGAAGATGGTCTACCTATGCTGCACACCATATCAAAACGATCAGACAGCTGTCTTCTGACCCACTCTAGTGCACCCGGGGCTTCATCAGGATTAGATGCTGCCCAAACAGATAAACTTACTGGTAGATCAACTACTGGTAATCCAGCTTCTTCAATCTGTAAATGTCCAGGCTTGTTCCCCATAACATCAAGTAAAACATCGGTAATCTCTGGAGATGTATCTGCCAGGCGATTTATCTCATCTATAAAAATAATTCCCCGGTGAGCCTGAGGTACTATTCCTGGCAGGAGACGTGCTTCCGGATACATGCTGTCAGTTAACTTCTCTAAATCGATACTGCCTACTACGGTTCCTGTTTTAGAAGAGTGAGATATTTCAAGAAATGGCATAGTTGTCTCTTCCACACCTAGTTCTTTAATTTCTTCTGGAGTCATTCCTTTATGTTCCGGACAGTGTGGTGCAGACGGATCACAATTGTAGACACAGCCTTTTATCCTGGTTATTTTAGGTAAGATATGCTTAGCAGTTCTCATGATAGTAGTTTTGCCAGTTCCGCGCACCCCTTCCACATGGATGTGCAACGGTTGACCAACATAAGTAGAGACAATTGACATTAGTACCAAGTCAAACACGGTTTGATTCTCTTTATACTGCTCAACATTATGAAATGATAACACTTATAATTTCTCCTACTTTTCTATAAATACCACAATATTTAATATCAATCTTTACTAAATATATCATAAATTATACTATAATACTCATACATTAATTGGTCTAATTTACCTTAATTAACATTTTATATGTTTTTTTGTCGGATAAATGCCCTCGGCCTCGATCTCCTGCAACCTCCGATTAACCGTATTTTTTATCAGCTTAAACTATAGG
>CAYZYO010000161.1:0-3202 GCA_964482585.1 uncultured Syntrophomonadaceae bacterium
TCACCTTTGGTAAAACTGGTATTTGTGTCCAGGTCATTCTTGAATCACTTCCTTTTGATTATTGTTCAGAATACCGATTTATAACTGAACAATATTAAACCATTATACAATTATTATGTAAAATTTTTAGGATAGATATTACTTGATTAAATAATATCCGCAGATACCAGTTTTTTAGAAATCTAATTGAGAGTTTTGCATAGTTCAAAATTTCAATCACTTGGGTCAGGATGACATTAAGCCTGAGAGAGTGAACCTTTACGGATGCAGCTTTTACTTAGAAAAATAGTTGTTGGGCAAATCCTGAATTTATAAAAGAATACTATTATGTTTAAATAATCGGATTTACCTGTACTGACAGTAGCCAGCCAGGTAAATCCATATTAATGTTTTCTTTTATCGATACTACGTCCGGTCCTTAGTTTAGACAAGCTTTTTCATGTATTTAAGCTAGTATTATTCAACCTAACCTTTTATAATTAAATTTCGATAATTCCCCTACTAAATACTAGCTGGTGTATCTTTCCAGATTATTCTTAAGTGTTTTTTTCTCTATTTTTCCTATCGGAGTTTTAGGGATATCTGTTCTTATAAAGATCCTTTTGGGTCTCTTATAATCTGCTAGTCCTTCTTTGCAATATAAGAGTACTTCTTCAACATCTAATTCCACATTTTCTTCAGGTTGGATGAATGCATAGCCTATTTCACCCCATACTGGATCGGGAATTCCTAGAACAGCGGCAGCATTTATCTTGGGATGGGCACCTAGATATCCTTCTATTTCTGGAGGATAAACATTATATCCACCTGAAATATACATTTCTTTATTACGGCCAACAAAGTGCATATAGCCTCTTTCGTCCATATATCCGGTGTCGCCCGTTTTCATCCATCTCTTACCATCTTTTTTAAAAAAAGTGCCAACATTATCTTTTTCATCCATATATCCAGGAATAACTTGAGGTCCGGTAATGCAGAGTTCACCAAGTTCACCGACCTCTGCCCAGGTACGATCCTCTTTTAACGCTTTCATTGAATTATTACCTCTTGGAGCACCCTCTGTATCAGCCACAAGCTGCATGGAATCCCTGAGTAAAGTCAAGGTAAAAAAGCCGGCAGTTTCAGTCATCCCCCAGCTCGAGGCAACTAATGCATTAGGAAAATATTTATTTACTGAATTTGCTAATTCAGCACTTACGGCTTCACCTGAAAGAACCAAGCATCTCATAGCAGTAGTATCATATTTCGAAAAATCAACGTTTAATAAGAGCAGGCGAAATATTGTGGGGACTGTAACAATATATGTTGCTTTATGCTTTTCCATTATAGCCATCAAATTGTCAGGACTAAAACGTTGCATACAAATGCCGGTAGCTCCGCAATAAACGGCTAAGGTAATTTGGTCATGGGTGCACCCAACATGACTGGTTGGTAGATAACACATTACTTTATCATCACTAGTGAACTCCCAGCTATCACATGAGTTCTTACTTATATGCCAGGTATTCCTATGTGTTATCATGCCTCCTTTTGGATTGCCGGTAGTACCACTGGTAAATATTATAATTAACGGATCATCTACAGAAGGTTTTAATTCTTCAGGAATAGCATTGGTACTGCCTTCTTTTACTAAGTTTTCATATAACAGTGCTCCAGGATAATCCTTATCATCCTGATAAACATAGACATGTTCAATATTTACTTTCTCTGCTAATTCAGATACCGAATAATTTGTGCTAATTATTAACTTGGGAGACGTACGTTCACATAAATCAGCTGCTTCCTGAATAGTAAATCTATGGTCTAATCCTACTACAACTAGTCCTATAGTGGCGGCAGCCATAAAAACTGTATAATATTCGTAACCATTGTACATAATAGTAGCAATTTTATCGCCTTTTTTTAACCCCAGCCCCAATAGCGAATTGGAAAGACGGGTAACATCATCGCTGAATTCTTTCCAGGTTTTTTCTGTACCATCAACATCAATTACAGCTATCCTATTTGGTATTTCCCTTGCATGTTTTTCCACTAGAGATGCAAAATAAGTATCCATTAGCATTCTCCCTTTCATAATTACATTTTTGAACTGCAGAGTTTTTGGTTTAAAGCAAATAGTTTAAATGTTAATTAATAGTTTTTGGTTTCTTTTATGTCCCGAGGCTGAAGACTAATTAGGATTCTCTTGATTAGAAATAGTGTCTCTTCGTTGATCAAATTGTTCTACTGCCAGCTCCAGTCCCTCCTCCTTTCTTTATTCAAATAACAATAGAATTGATTTCGTATTATAAATAAAGTTTAGTATTAATGATTTAGTTAATAACATATTTGTTGCTTAGAATAGTATTAGTTTTGAATTATAAACTGAACAATACTTTAAATTATGAGTAGATTATTTAATAAGCAAAAACAATACAGTTAATTAATAGAAGGGAGAACTGGGCTAATTGACAGACAGTGGACTTTATTTTTGGGCTATTAGTAAGAAAATAAATGCTTAACGTAGTCATCTTACTTAGATAAGTTAGCCACGTACTGGCGTTTTGGTAAAAACGTAAGCAACCGGATAGAACCGTAGAGGTAATTTCAGTCGCCGCCCTGACACGCTTGATTTGTGGCTGGTCGGTGACTGAAGTCGCCTCTACGCTATAAGATACGGTACAATATAAGAATTAGGGATAACTGCAGAGTTAAAGGTAAAATATTATAATTGTTCAAGATATTATCAAAATAAAACCAAAAAATCTGCGTGAAACTGTGCAAATCTGGGTTCATCTGTGGTTGATTAATCACCTCTTTGTTTTCATAAGTGGTTGTCCTCCGGGCATGGGGGGGTAGTTAATCAATTATGAATAGAATAATTTACCTGCACCAGCAGATGCCGGTGCAGGTATTATCAGTTGTTTTCGGTTTTTTAAAATACAGTTTTCAAATACACTAATATATATTTAATTAGTAGCGTTTCATCATAACCGGAGTCTTTCTGGCATATCTTGGCAGGGTTTCAGGTTCTACCCACTCAATTTTTGGATTACAACGATTGTTTGCTCTACAATGATCAGATATTTCCTTCTGCATCTGTTCAAGGTTGTTTTCCTGTCCAGGTGCATATTCAGCAATTATTTTAAGATTAGTAATCTTTGGACTTGGTGATTCCTTAATTATAAACATATGTCCGGTTACTTTCGGGCCCATTACTTTT
>CAYZYO010000162.1:0-3089 GCA_964482585.1 uncultured Syntrophomonadaceae bacterium
ACACCATCTATTTTCAGTTCACTGCCTGTATAATTGTTTATAGCTGCTGACCAGGCGGTACCCATCCCTTCCAGGAACCAGTTGCTGTAGATATTCTCCACCTTGATACGCAGTGATTTTAGTGCTTCTACCGGGTTCTGGTCATAATACCAGTAAAACAAGCGGTAATAGTAGTCAAGCTGATAATAATCACTTGTATATTGTTCCCATAGCTGCTGAATGTTCAACCCCGGTATATCCGGATGCTTTTGATGATACTGCAGTATTTTAATTAGATAGTAAATGGCTTCATAAATACTCTGGTATTTTTCATACCAGTGCTTGTTGCGCCGGGTTTCAATAAGACCCAGGCACTGTTCATAATTTTGGATTTCATTATGAATGGATTCCATTATATAGTTCAGAACCTTTTTATCAAAGGCTTCAAATATATCACATTCGCCTAAAGAACTTATGCTCACTGAATCCAAGCGCTCAGCAATGTTCAAGAACCTTTCTATGCTGACTGCCAATTGCTCATAAGCTTTCTTATCCCCCTGATGGTTCATCCAGTTGTCAACGAAGAAGATGCAGTTAGCCTTTCCCTGAGGAGATAGATATTCTTTGAGGGGACTGAGCTGATTGTCATCCAGCACCCGGCTGAGGCTGTTAATGAGAATATGGGAGGCCAGTTTTTGTAAAGAATTCTCTTCCCGGGTATACCCGAAATACCTATTGGCATGCTTCCAGAAAACCTGGCTATCCATAAACCGGCTGATTTCAGTTAAATAGCGGTTATTTTCTTCTTCCAGCTTGGTTCCCAGGACCTTTTTAAATACCTGGAGCTGGTCAGGATATTTCAAAGCGCACAAAACTGACATCATAGCCAGCTCCAACCCGGCCTCATCATAATCAGCAATTCCATAGCCAGCCAGTTTTTTACGGCGTTCCCTGCTGTTAAAGAATTTCTGGTAATCTTTAACCAGGGGTTTAAGGTTCCTGTTTATTCCTAGCTCTTCCATTTGCAGGGCCAGCCGGTCAGCAAAGAATTCATAAGAGTATAGCATTATATCAATCAGCCAGTTGTCCTCATCCCTGGCTGGCCGGTTATTGGCATAGATCAAGTAGTTGGATTCAGTATCTTCGACCTCTAAGAGGTATTTAGTACAAAAGTAATTGCTGTCCATAAGGCGATGTAACTTAGCGTTTTCCAGCTGCAGTTCTTCGATCAGGTCAGCAAACTGCCCTTCAGTATCATACCAAAAGATTATTTTGCGTTTTTCTCCGGCTTTCAAATCGGCTGAAAACCTGTTCTCCAGGTTCTTTTTTATACGTTCCAGTTCCATAAATCCTCCGCTTCCCAATAATTACGTAAACCTATGAAGATGTATTTGAAACATGGTCTATTGGCAAAACGTTATAACTCAGTCAAGTAAAATTCTTCTTAATTCAAGTGCGTAAACCCCTAAATAATAGGGTTTATCAGCCCATCACTCATTAATTATTCAGATCCAGTCAACTACCAGTCAAGTAAAACTAGGCCCAGTAAGGCAGGTACTTTTTATTCTTATCTGAAGCAGTCTCGTCAGCTAACTTTATCAAGCCGCTTTCCAAAGTCTGTTTTAACAAGCGTGAAACCATGGAGCTGTTTTTTTCTTTTATATTAAACCGCTCTCTTAATGATGAATTAGTAACATATTCCCGATTAACTCTTTTCAAACAAGCATGAAGATAACATGCCCGGATGCGGTCCTCTTTGCTCATATCAGCAAACCTCATATGGGCAAATAGCGTTACCCTGGTATGATTATCAAAAATATCAATTTCGGGGGCTGGTAATTGATAAAATTCGGTCTGAGCTATAACCTTGTCAAAACCGCTGCCGCGCTCCTCACAGACTCCAATTCTTCTCATAAACGAAGCCAGGGTTTCGTTTCTTGATATAGGCGGATGATCAACAAATCTTTGCTTATCAATTAGTGGGTTGCCCGGATTGGTAATTTCGACTCTTCCATCAAATATTTCAATCATAGGCCCAACTCCCTGCATAGAAAAATCTTGATGAACTATGGCATTGGCAACCAACTCTCTAACGGCCAATTCGGGATACATTGGAACCTCTTTTCTCAATGCTTTACCTATAACTTCATTTTTAGGCAGGATTTGATTAATAAAGGCAATTAAAGCTTCGAATCCACTAGCGTATCCTTTGCTTCCAATTTGCTCATAACTGGATATAGTCCTATCTTTTCCATGATATACTATAACCCTAATGGCTTTTCTGGATAGATAGGGAAAATCAGAAAGCTTTTTTGCAAATAAAATGGCCCCTAAATTGGTTATATTATAGCCGCCTGTTTCACAATTTGTAACCATTCCTTCGTTTATTAGAGCTTCCATAATGCCCTTTTTCCCTTCTGGCAGATCTAACGATAATAAATCGAAATAGGAAGGGTAGTCCAGCAACTTGATAACCCGATCATCGCTTATTCCTTCCATCGCTACCATTTTTTCAAAAGTTATTCTGGAAAATATATGCCATAATTCCTTTTCGAGGTCAGGATAATCTTTTAGCTTTTTCTTATTGGAATCAATTCTGATATATTCAACTTCTTTAAATTTTACCGGCATATGTGATGCTCTATGGATTTCCAGCAACACAACCTTTTTGTCATCAATGGTTACCGAATGAAAGTAAAACTGGGTTTGCGGTTTGATTAAGGTTGAAAGCCATAAATCTAAACTCTGATTGCCCTTTTTCATTTCCTGAGGATCAAAATCAGTTCCTATAAAATCATGGGTTGCATCATCAATACCCCAAACCAGATAAGCATGAGATCGATCATGCAGGGCAGCAGCATTTGACAAAGCACTAATGTTTTCCCCAATCAAATCGGGAGTAAAGTTATTGGATTTAAACTCTACCCATGGAACTTCGTGCTGTAACTTTCTTAACTCCAAAATCAAGGATGATACTTTTTCCCTTGTGTAGGGCATAGTGCCGGCCCCCTTTATGTAAATTATTAACAATTATAATATATTTTTACATATATTAAGGTGCTGGTCAAGCTTAAATCAAGTAAAGGCTTAGAAGGCAATATGCAATATAT
>CAYZYO010000163.1:0-3089 GCA_964482585.1 uncultured Syntrophomonadaceae bacterium
GAAGAAGTAGTATTACCCAACCATCTCCAGTTTCAACTACTAAGCCTTTCTCAACCACCATACTCCCCCCCTTTATCTACTACGTAGGGTTTTAGATAAGGTAAATCGTATATAATTATTAATACATTGGCAATAATAAATTTTCTGTATCTATCAATTATTTTTCTATCAGCCAGGCATCTTTCTTCTAAAAGCTTTATCGGCAGTACTTTTTTTTCTATTAAATGATCTTTTATTTCTTTATCCATCACTATCATCCACGCGATCTTCTGCGCCTTTTTCCTGCTTTTACTCTGTTTGGGCCCTGATTTTACCAATTCACTAAAACTAATATTAAAGCTTTTAAGTAAATTCCTAAAAAATTCTATCTCCTGTTTTCGAGCCAATTCATCAAGTATGTTTTCTACCCAGGTATCATCGATTACTGTATTCTTGAAATCTCGATTTCCAGAAAGTATTGATAAAGGAACAGTAAAATGTTTCTTTTCACTACGTTTATAATCTATTATTCGATTTTTTATAACTCGCCCCAAATAAACAAGAAATTTTCCTTTTTCGGGATCGTATTTTTCAAAGGTTTCTACAATTGCCAAGCGTGCTATACTTGCTTCTTCGTCTTCTGTGCTTATGTATTTACCACAAGTTTTTGAACAAACCCGGAGACAAAATGGTAACAATCTATCATATATATCATCAACTGCAGTGTTATCCCCATACTTGTATCTCTTCCAGGCAAAATAGACAATTGTATCGAGTTCTAATAGCCCGGGCATCGACATTACTATGTCCTCCTAAATACTCTATTAACTTTTAATAATATCATATCCGGCATTGTAACCGTGTTTATTATTATAAATCTGGCTTAAAGATGCAGTGCCAGTCCCACTTTTCTTCTTAATTATTCACAACCCAATAACTAGATGAAGCTATTATCTTTTCTATTTATGCGCTGCTAAGTTTAATACTTTTGATGTTTAAATTAGTTTTTATATAATAAAAATCTTGGTTTATTCTGAGCATTAGCGAATAATCTTAAGATCCTTGGGCTCTCTCGATGACACTACTAATAAACTGAATAATAAATAAAAAACTAATTATGGAAAAAAAGAAGCCCACGGTTGCATTTTTATTAAGCTCAGCCATAGGCTTTGTATAGATTGGCATATTCTTTTTATATTTTATCAATTAATTATTATTTCTTCCAAATTACTAATCAAGGGTTTTTAATAAAATTATTCTATATCATCAGAACTCTTACATCGTAGAGGAAACTTCAGTCTCCGGCATGCTGTCATCCTGAGGCAAAGTGACATGTGAATTAAATTATTTAATACTCTCAATCCTTATCTTTAAGAGGCAATTCTATTACTTTCTTTTTTGAGATTTTAGTTTGAGAATTTTTTTCTTCCTCTGCTCGGGTCTTTCTTTCTATTGCATTATTCAGTTTATATATAAATTTCTCTATAACTTTATCAATATTTCTATTATCTGGCAAAAATAACCTCCTCCTCTTCAAAAAACTATTTATATAAGCCTATTCCTAGACCTATTTTAATGTTACACCGCCCGTATACCTTTGATTCTTTAGTAGCACTTTAGCTTTACAATTAATAGTATGTATTATCAATACAAATAATGGAGGAGAAAACTATTGCCTAAAAAAATTGTTACTTGTTCAATAAACAATAGCAAATGTGACTTCCGAAAACCGAATGTTCCTGAGATAAAGGATAGTGTATACAATGATGGGCTTGTAGATACCATTAGTCATGATAATATCTGTACTAACAAAACTTACCAGCGAGTAACTGTTAATGTCCCCATTGCAGTCAAACCATTTTCCTTTACTGGGGAAACTAAGACTACCTGCTGCAGTGACCCTATCATTAAGAAAATAACCTATGCCTGTAATAGCAACAAGGAACAAGTCTGTTATTTTACCATTAGCCAGGAAATCTGTGTAGAGGTACCCGTTTATTTTGGAGCTGCCGCTTATGCTGGTAAATTTCGTGTTAAATGCCATGAAGCATCTACCGATGATTGCAGTGATTGTTCTTAGAAATTACCACCCAACCTGAGAGTTTTGTATAATTCAAAACCGTGTTCTGAGCTTTAGCGAAGAATCCTTACTATGTCACTTTGCCTCAGAGGATGACAATCAAGCCAGAAAATAGAATGTGATACCCTGATTGATTACAGCGATGTTATCGTAGAAGACAGCATTCTCCCCTTTACCGTAGAACTGGATTTGTCTCTTTCTATTCTAGATCCTCCATCTGACCAGAATCAGCGTTTCTGTTACCGTATAACCGGGGTAGGAGAAGACATTAGCACTTATATTGATTTAAGTCACTGGGTCTTAGCAATATGTCCAGAGATTACGCGAGAACAGATAACCAATATCTCAGTTACTATCAACGATACCCCACAGGAAATTACCGATGAAAATGTGGTGCTTTTCATTCCCCCTGATACTGATCCTACTACCGGATGCTCCGGGCTTAAGTTTGACTTCGCCCTGAGTAAGGTATTAGGTGAGCCTGACAGCGTAGGTCTATTTTGTTTCGAATTGACTACTCGATATCCCGTAGGCGGTGTTAATGTTTGCTTAAAAGGAGGTTCTATATCTGTTGGCACAAAGATGATCTGTGGTCCAGTATGCCCTGAGGTTTGCGAAACTACTACTTCTCAGCTCATCAATATATGTCTTCCCGTTACTATAGAACCATTCGCCTGCCTTGGCCGTACTAGAACTGTGTGCTGTGGTTCAGCGGTTATAGGTGATGTTCCTTGCTCTGGACAGCCAAACGGTTCCTGTACCTTCACCGTATCCCAGCTGCTATGTGTTGAGGTTCCAATAACTTTTGGTGCCAATACAATTCCTGGTAACACCTATGTTCGATGCGGTGCCCCAACCCCCGGCACATGTGAGTGTCCACCGGAGGACGATTAATCAGCACAAGACATAATGGAAGAGGGGTGTCAAAGGGGACGCGAAGCAGGGGGACCGCTCCCCTGCTTCGCGTCCCCCAGAAAATATTAAATTCCTGGCAATGACCTACTCCGACGCGGGGCTGTCCCGCTAGTGC
>CAYZYO010000164.1:0-3057 GCA_964482585.1 uncultured Syntrophomonadaceae bacterium
AAATCTTCTTTAATTCAGTTTTTAAAAAGCCCTTATATCTCCTGTATTCAATGCGAAGAGTAAATTTTATTAGGGCTTTAATGCTATAATGAATTCATTCGGTAGTGTTTTTGTAGGCAAAAATAAAGTTGCATAGCACTAACCTTAGAATTCCTATACTTGATTTTCCGAATTCTTTATTACAGTGAGGAATCATATGAGCTTAGAAGAATATACTATCATGTTATTATTTGCCAGCCTGTTGCACCTGTTTTTGGCCGTGCTGGGATGGCTTTTGAGAAGAAGTCCTGGTGCAGTTAGTTATGCTGGAATCTGTTTTTCTTTTAAAGGGTATTAATAATGAACAGCTGCAGCTTGAAGATGATGTTTACTTTTCGAATAAACCCGTGATGCTTGAGAATTTATCGATTCCCTTGTATATATTTGATCAATTATTTGGCATAATTGTCTGGTATGCTGATCCTGATGTAATTAACGAACGTTTTCGGCAATTGGCTACAACCGTATCCAATACCCTAACAGCAGCCTTATCAAATCTGACGCTGAGAAAAAAACTCGAAGAACAATCGGTTAGAGATCCATTAACCGGATTATTTAATCGAAGGTATCTGGAGGAGAGCATGCAGGCTGAATTAACTCTCGCCAGGAAAAACCAGGAATCAATAGCTGTTTTGATGATTGATATTGATCATTTTAAACAGTTTAATGACAGGTATGGACATGCTGCAGGGGATCAGGCATTGCTGGTACTGGGAAAAGTGCTGCGAACCAGTATCAGAGAACAGGATATTGCCTGCAGGTATGGGGGAGAAGAATTTGTTGTGATATTGCCGGATGTTACCACAGAAGTGGCCATGAATCGTGCGGAAGACCTGCGGCTTGAAGCATTATCCATGAAGATTCTGCTGTTAGAGGAGCACAACGAGAGCGTTAAGATTTCAATAGGTATTGCGATGTATCCGTTTGATGGGGAGAACATGGAAGAACTCCTGCGCCGGGCAGATAAAGCACTTTACCGGGCAAAAGCACAGGGAGGAAACAAAGTGGTAAGTAGTTAATCTGAAGGTTTTTTCCTATCAATCTAGCACTATTTTATTGTTGTTTGTTTTCTTGATGGTTTTAGCCTGCCTTCACCATGTTACCTGGATAAATATCAGCTTAGTTTGAATATACCTGGATTAAAATACACAAACTACATTCAAACAGATAGTGTTTTGCAGGAGTAAATATTGAAGGAGGATATAGAATGAGAAAGCTTTCAGAAAGTGAAATGTTATCAATGACTACTCTACTTGATATGGAAAAAAATTCATTGGTAGTAGGAAAGGCAATGCAAACATTAATTAGTGACGATGAATTAAAAAGACAGGCAGAAGCAGGGTTATTGGCGACAGAAGGAAGAATAAAGGCAATTCAGCAGTTTATTGAGGAAAACCAAATAACTGATATCGAGGAGGTACATTAATATGGCGTCATTTTTCGGGAATAAGGCAAAAGAAAGCATGAATCTTTCAGATGAAATTATCGCCAAGAATATGATTTTCTCTTCAAGTGGCGGTGCCACAGCTTATTTTAATGCGCTTATGGCGAGTTCTACTCCTGAAATCAAAGCGATGTATGCTGCCAATATGAATCAAATAATTGGGGGACATTCAGCATTAATCGAACTATCAGTAAATCGTCAATGGGGTAATCCGTATACATCACCAAAAGACCAACTATCTAATGTTTACAGCAAAACCATGCAGCAAATTCACCAATAGATTTTTAAGCAAGTAGTTAATGCAGTTTATTTAACCAATATAGAGTAAAGATTGTTATAGAGGATCTCGTAAACTGCACTATTAAAATACACGGCCTGAACGATCTTAAAAATTAACCGGTCTGCAGATATTCTATAATCCAGGATTTTGATAATGAAAACCCCCCTGTTTCAGGGGGGTTTTGTTTTGTGAGCTTTCTCCTACCTAATCTTCCATTTTTATGCACAGCATGCTTGTAGTGTACTCTATAACCAGTTCATCCCGCTGGTTATATGTCTTGTTCTTGTATTGCAGTATATTCATTTTGGGATTTTTGGTAGGCCGGAAATCAACAACCTCGGCATCTGCTCTAAGAGTATCGCCGAAAAGGACTGGAGTGGTAATTTTCACGTTATCTATGCCGACATAAGCATAGATGTCATAGCCATTATTTTGCAACAGTTCGGCAACCGTGTCCGCATTATGAACCAGACCGTCTGCAACCACAAAGATTACTGGAGCAGCAAGTGAACGTTCCTTGAACCAGGTTTCCTTGGCATATTCCGAATTGCTGTGAACTGCCATATTAAACCAGGTGAGTTGATGTAACATAGAGAAATCACCTACGTCTAGTGTCCGACTAACTCTACATGGAATCTTAGTACCTGCTGCAATATTCCCATTACTCATAATTAAACTCCTCCCCATTATTAATTATTATTTCTCGCCCCCTGAGGGGAAACAACACAAACTAGGTTTGGAAAAACATTACGCAATACATTGCCAGAAAATATTTCTGGGCTTTTCCTCCATGTCCTGAAATAGTGAGGGACTCCTCCGGTTTCATAACTCCGTTTATATTTTATGGAGGCACTAATAAGCGAAAAACATTTCCAAATAGCTGATTAATGAGCGGTTTGGAAACTTTAGTTTTTAATGAGTTTTATTACATAAATATCAAAAAATTACCATTTATATTCTATCAAGAGATACTAATACTGTCAATAAATATTACCGGACATGATAATAGTCGATAATAGAAGAAAAAGCCTTTAATTGCCCTGGTAACAGGTTTGGTGATTTTTTCATATGTTAACCCAGGGATTATTTAATAATAGGCTAATAAGGTTTAATATGGAAAATATTATTAAGATGATAACCGCTTAATGCAGTTACCTTGCTTAGATAAGTTGGCCACGCACTGGCGTTTTGGTAAACCTGCTGATAGAACCGTAGAGGCGACTTCAGTCGCCGCCCTGACACCCTGAATTGCGGCTGGTCGGCGACTGAAGTCGCCTCTACAGTATAAGATACG
>CAYZYO010000165.1:0-3028 GCA_964482585.1 uncultured Syntrophomonadaceae bacterium
CGGTACAATACAAGAATTAAAGAATAACCGCAGAGTTAGAGGTAAAATATTATAATTGTTCCAGATACTTATTAAAATAAAAACCAAACTGCGTGTATCTGTGTGAATCTGTGTCTATCTGTGGTTAATCATCTTGCCTTATTTTCATCGGTGGTTGTGCCCTCTGGTCATGAGGGGTTAGCAAGAAAATAAATGCTTAGTACAACCACCTTACCAGACAGAACCGTAGAAGCGACTTCAGTCGCCGCCCTTTCATCCTGAATTCCGGCTGGCCGGAGACTAAAGTCTCCTCTACGGTGTTAATCCGTGCGAAATCTGTGTTCATCTGTGGTTAATCACCTCTTTGTTTTCATAAGTGGTTGTGTCCTCCGGACATGGGGGATTAATTATTCTCAGGTAAATAAGAACCTATTTTATATACATGGCATCCCCGTAACTGAAGAAACGATACCGGTTTTCAACTGCATGCTTATACGCTGCCATTGTATAGGTAAAACCGGCAAAAGCTGCTACCAGCATCAGGAGTGAAGAACCTGGAAGATGAAAATTAGTGATTAAGCTATCGATAGATTTTATATCATATCCCGGGTAAATAAACTTATTGGTTTCTCCTTCACCCGCTGAAAATCCATGTTTCTCATCATACATGGTTTCCAGGGTTCTTACCACGGTAGTACCAACTGCTATTATATTGTTTCCACTATCACGAGTTCGATTTAATAAGTCAGCAGTATCAGCATCTATTTGATAGTATTCATAATGCATATCGTGTTTTCTGATATCCTGACTGTAAACTGGACGGAAGGTTCCTAAGCCAACATGCAGAACCAGTGTGGCTGTATTAATTCCCTTATCGTGAATTCTTTTTATCAGTCTATCCGTAAAGTGTAATCCTGCAGTTGGAGCCGCTGATGAACCATTGGCATTGGCGTATATAGTTTGGTACCGGTCCTTATCCAAATTTTCGTCATTTCTGTTTATATAAGGAGGCAGGGGGATATGGCCTGTGTTATTAATAAAACTATCTTCATCAGTACAGTCTTGAAACCTTATTAATCGTCCCCCCCGCATATCCAGTTCTTGAATTATTTCTGCACGGGTATCACTACCACTAAAGTTGATTATGCTGCCAGTTTTTAGCCTCTTAGCAGGCTGTACTAATGTTTCCCATTTATCTCCGATCTTTCTTAGCAGAAGAATTTCAACCTTGCCTCCAGTAGGTTTATATCCAAAAAGACGTGCCGGAATAACCCTGGTCCGGTTAAGTACCAGGGTATCACCGGCTTCCATATAATCAATTAAATCAGTAAAAACCCTATCTTCTATTCTACCATCTTTTTTGTCCAATACCAGCAACCCTGAACTATCTCGCGGTTCAGCCGGATACTGGGCAATAAATCCCACAGGTAAATTAAACTGGTAACTTTGAAGATTAAATAGGTCTATATTATTATCTTGCATAAGTATTTACCGCCTACCAAATAGGTTAAGTATTAAAGATAAGATTATGCTCAGCACAATACAGGTTACTACAGGGAAATAAAAACTAAAGTTTTCTCTTTTTATATAGATATCCCCCGGAAGTCTAAATCCGGTTAATCCCATTTTAGATAATACCAAAAAAACCGCCCCGACAAGAACAATAATCAAGCCCAAACCTATGAGTAGTTTAGCTAAACCTTCCATATTGAACACTTTATCACTCCTGAAATACGCAACAAAATACTTTTTCTCTAATTTTCAAACCGGTTAGATAGGAGTTTTACCTAATTCAAAAACAGGTTCTGAGCTTCAGTGAAGAATCTTTAGCTCCCCTGGGTTTCCTCAGGATGATAATCTCGCGGAGACTAAAACTTCCTCTACGGGGGCCAGAATTCTAGTGATATAAAACAGCTATTATGATAATATCCCCAAAACCGGGATTGAAACTATTCAGCATTTACTCCCTTTACCTAAACCTGATTCCGGTCAAGCTGTAATTGCGACGGGTCACTTTAATATTCTCACCATATCTAATAGCAATTAATCTATTTTTATTTTAGAGTTTTGCATAATTAACAACCTGGCATGTCACTTTGCCTCATAGATGACAGTACTAAGTACCTGTCAAAAGCAATTATGCATAACCCTTACTTAAATACATTTTTTAATAATGTTTTATGGTTTCAGATGTTTTTCTTAAAGGTTTTTTTAACTAGATCCCGGGGAGCAAATCGTTCCATTTCACTGTAAAGACAGCCACAATACTGCTGCCGGTATAATCCCATTGCCCGCGAAATTACCCCGCTTTCCTTAAATCCCTCTCGAAAATCCCGGTATAGAAAAGGAACCCCGTATTTATCCCCCATGGCTTCACCTGTTTCTTTAATTAACTGGTGTTTCTGATGCTTGCTGACCAGTAGTGTAGTAGTAAAATAGTCAAATTTGCCTTTTTTAGCAATATGAGCAGTCTGTTCAAGCCTCATCTTATAACATATAAAACAGCGCCGGCTTTCCCTGAAGGAAATATTCTGGAAGTATTCCACTGGATTATATTCTTCATCATATATTACTTTCAAGTCAACATTATGTGCATATTGCTCCAGGGCTTCCTGCCTCTTAATATATTCTGTGTACGGGTGAGTGTTGGGATTATAATAGTAACCCATTACTAGGTAACCTTCTTCACGCAGTTTAGGAACCGGATAACTGGCACATGGCCCACAACAAATATGCAGCAACACCTTAGGCACTCTTTTCAACTCCAATCTCTTTCTATTACTTTTACAGCAATAATTTAACTCTTTCTTGTCCCGCGGGTCAAGAAAATCCCTATAGTCTTGTACGGCATTGATTAGTCAATGCAAATAGAAGAGTACCGTTTTAACTGTTGTTAGTGCGAAAATAAACTCTTAATACAATCACCTTACCGGATAGAACCGTAGAGGCGACTTCAGCCGCCACCCTTTCATCCTGAATTCTGCCTAGCCGGCAACTGAAGTCGCCTCTACGTACAGTATAAGATACGGTACAATACAAGAATTAAAGA
>CAYZYO010000166.1:0-2924 GCA_964482585.1 uncultured Syntrophomonadaceae bacterium
ACCATTATCAAACATAATAATATCCTCCGGTTCCATACCAGGATGACAGATTTATTATGCAAAATCCCTATAGCTACTGTTGTTTTGGCGGTTCTTGATCCTTTGATTCATTATTTACTGAATCTAATACCTGTTCTATGCTGTCTTTAATATTTTTTATTACCTTTTTACTGCTTTCCGTCACATTACTTAATGTTTTTTCTAAATCCATATTCTCACACCGTCCTTATTAAAAGATTGTTTCACATTCTTATTCTCTATTAATATTACCATGGTTATAATAAATTATTACTTGAAACTAACCTTTGATGCCCAAAGGGCACAACCACTTATAAAAACAAAGAGGTGATTAACGCCAGATGAAGAAGGATTTGGCACAGATTCACTGCATATTTTTGGTTTTTGTTTTAATAGGTATCTGGAACAATTATAATATTTTACCTTTAACTCTGCAGTTAATCCCTAATTCCTATATTCTACCGTATCTTATACCGTAGAGGCGACTTCAGGCTCTGCCCAGCCGCAATTCAGCGAGGGGGGCGACTGAAGTCGCCTCTACGGTTCTATCCGGTTGCTGCCTAGCATTAACTTTAAGTATGGTGGTTGTACTAAGCGTTTATTTTCGTACTAATTTTATAAGGCTTACCTTATATTGTTGATGTATTATTTTACCTTTATTTCAAGCATTTCATTTTATTAAATTAGTATTTATATTATAATATGGGAAAACTAAAATAAATTGCTTGGAGGCTCTGAGATGGCAAAAAAAACGTGGACAGAGACTATTGAGGTTAAAGCTAATGAACTGGTTGACCAGGTTAAGGAACTTATAGAGTCCGGTAATGTCAGAAGGCTAATAATAAGCACCCCGGATGATAAATTAAGAGTAGAGATTCCCCTTACAGCTGGAATAGCAGTTGGTGGAGTGTTAACTGTTTTATCTCCTATACTGGCAGCATTAGGCGCAATGGCTGCATTGCTGGTTAAAGTTAAAATCGAAGTAATTCGAGAAGAATAGCCGGTAAAATTAGTATTTAAACCTAATATAAAAAGTCGTTCCATTAGGTCCTGTATCCACTTCAATATTAGCATTATGACGCTGCGCTATACTATAGCAAACTGATAGCCCTAAACCGGTTCCATTTTCTTTAGTGGTTGTAAAAGGTGTACCTATCTTGTTAAAAATATCTGATTTAATACCTTTGCCTTCATCATGAACCGATAAAACTACCTGGTTTTTATCCATATAAGTTTTAATGGTTAATTTCCCACCTGCTGGCATAGCTTCAAACCCATTTTGAACAATATTTAGTATCATCTGGCGCATCTCTTTTTCATCTAAATATAGACTATCAATCTCACCCATTTCAACCTTTACATATTTATCTGCAGCAAAAGCACTCGCTCTAATTAAAGGGAATAAGTTCTCTATTATGGAATTAAGATTATTAATTTTTAGATCTACTTTTTTATTTTTAGCCAGGGAAAGAAACTCTGTGATAATAGAGTTTGCCCGATCCAACTCTTCAATCATCAAATCAAAAAACTCTTTGTCCGGTTTATAGTCCTCTTTTTCCATAAGTAACTGGAGGAAACCGCGAACAGTTGTCATCGGGTTCCTGGTTTCATGCCCTATACTGGCAGCTATCTCTCCTACCAGGTTAAGTTGGGCAAGTCGAGCCATTTCCTGTTCATATTTATTCAGTTCAGTTGTATCTGCTATTGTATTTATGAAAAACTGTTCATCATAAATATTTAATATCTCTGCAGATAATAATCCTACCCGCGTATCTCCTGATTTAGTGCGAAAACTAAACTCGAAATTACGAACTGGCTCCCCATCTAAAATCGTCTGCTTCAAATTATCAATATCCGCTGGATTAGGCCAGATGTTCAGTTCCTGAGCTGTGCGTCCAATAGCTTCCTCCCGGGTGTATCCCAGAAAAGAACAGAAACTATCATTTACATCAATATATCTTCTATCCTCTATTGTTGTAATAGTCATTATCATCGGGCTATAATAAAATGCTTTAGAAAATTTTTCTTCAGATAACCGGAGAGCCTCTTCCATCTGGTTTTTTTCCGTTATGTCATGTCCTTCGCAAATTATGTATTGGATATTGCCATTTTTGTCGAGTTTGGGAGTTTTAGTAATTGATAATAGCCGCATTCTACCCTGGCTATCCTTCAGCCATTCTTCGGTTTTTATTTGTTTTTTAGTTTTAAATACTTCCAGATTACCAGAAAGACATATCTCAGCTTCTTCTGGACTTACTATATCTTTTATTCTTTTGTGTTCTAATTCTTCTCTAGTTAATCCTAAAAAAGCAGCTCTAGCTTTATTTACACTACGGTAGACATCTATATCGCTTAAAGTCCAGATTTGAGTTTCTACATTATCTAATATTAACCTGTACTCTCCAGGCAATAATTTATCTTGCATTCTTTCCCCGGAGCATTCTGGCTGATTAAGTTTAATCTTTGATTTGTCCTTGTCCATAGCTTTTTTATGGTCTTGCATAAATATACCTCTATATTCAACTATTCTTTTTTTCTATGTTTTTCGACAACACATAGTAATTATATGGAATGTCAATTATTTTTACAAGGGTTATATAGAGGCAAATTTTTTTTGTTGTCAACTGCAAGTCATAAAGTGGTTCTAATCCTTAAATTAGCGATTATTTTTATTTAATTTCTTTCAATTCATCTATTGGCACCAGATTCCCTTGTTCCCTATTCAGGTATTTTATTACAGCATAATTCTCTTCAATATTTTCAATCCATACCGGTGATCCCTGATGAAATACTTCAATGACTCCCAGTGAGTTTACTATTTCTAATGCTCTTTTTGTATCCATAATAATCATCCTTCCTTGTATAATATATTTAGGTTAATAAAGGCAACCTATAATCCTTTATTA
>CAYZYO010000167.1:0-2903 GCA_964482585.1 uncultured Syntrophomonadaceae bacterium
GGCTTGATCCAGTTTCTGTTTTAACATGTTCAATTCGGTTATATCCCTTACATTAGAAACAATCCGGCATATTTGGCCTTCACTGTCAAATACAGGATTCCCGGTTGCTAGTGCAGTTTTTCCTGCTCTAGTCTTTTGGATAATAGTAACTGGCTCTTTTTTTTGTAAAACCGGCCTGGTTAATGACTCAGATACAATTCCTTCCTCGACTGTTTCTGCTTCATTTCGCCCCAATAGTTCACCGCCATTAATTCCAGTTATCATTTCAAATGCCTGGTTAAGCCGCAGGATAGTTCCTTCTCCATCACATATGTATAGCCCATCATAAGAAGAAGTAAATATTGCATTAAATTCTTCATTAAGCTCTTTTATATATTCTAATTCCTGAGAAACTTTTTGAATATCTGACATATCCTGCAAAACTGATACAGCACCAATAATTGTTCCATCTTTGATAATGGGAGAACGATTGGAAATAAAGTTTTTGCCCTTCAGGGTTATTTTTTGCAAAGGTTCCGGTTTGCCTGTTTTAATTACGTTCATCAGGCGGCTGGTAGGTAATATGTCAACTATTGGTTTGCCCATAACATCTTTGGCTTTGACCCCGAGAATATTTTCTGCTGCCCGGTTAAACACATTTACCCTTCCTTTTCTATCAACCGAAATAATCATGTTATGAGTCGAATTAATAATTGCTTCCAGCTGTCTTGATATACTATGATACGAATGAAAAAAAGCTCTGGCTATATCTCCTCTGGTTAAAATCCCAATAACCATACCCTTCTCATCAGTAACTGGAAGGCGTGGTACCTCAGAAGTAACTGCGTTTTCGAACTCGTCATCAGGTTGTCCGGTAAGAAAAGGTCCCCGTTTCATCACATGTTTTACCTGGGTTTTCATATCAACATTATTAAGAATCATTCGGTAGATATGAGTTTTGGTAAAAATTCCAATTAATTTTTTTTCTTCATCTACTATAAGAGCTGCATCTATTCTTTTTTCAGAAAATATTTTTACAGTTTCCTTAACTGTATAATTCCCATTAATTATTAAAGGATTAAAACTCATTATGTCTTTCACCTTCATCTAGTACCACCTCCAATTTAAATTTATATCTTTATTATAGAGAATTTGTCGAATAAATAATACACTTGTAATTTTTTGTTATTTTATTTATTTTATAGCATCTAATATAGTAAAATATTGATTGGTATTTGGGAGTACTTAGCATGTAAAGGAATAATTGGTTTTAAAGGATAATATCTGCAGTAGTTTAGTTATAAGCAAAAATATCTTATACACAAATATTTTATGAAGTAAAGTTAGGAGGAGCTATATGTATTTTGACCCAAGGTGTTCTAATTGTGAAGTATACGGTTATTGCACCCAGACAGAAGAAGAATGTGGAGCATATCAGGAATTCCTTAGCTGGCGAAAAGAAGAATATGTTCACGACTGCCAAAGTTGCGAAGTACAAGGATTTTGTAGCGGTTCCGATGAGGAGTGTGAAGCATATAGTGATTTTTACGGATGGTTTAATAAAACTTTGCCTATTCAGCCGGTTAATTTTTCCGGATCATCTACATTAAAAGTTACCAATCAAGGGCTGATAAATTGGTTAAAGGGTCCTATAATTGACATTGTCGAAGGGGATTTTATGGCCCAGGTAACTATTCAAGTTGGGGATAATTGTATTACCTCAATAATGCCAAAAGAAAAGTTTATTACTTCTAATAAAAAAATAGGCGATGTTATTACGGTAGCTATAAAATCATTTAATGTTAAAATGATGCGATAACCAAAATAGATTTTAAATCATTAATGACTTCAGGCATTATTATGAATGAAACATAAGTTTTTAAAATCTCTATTACAGTTAGATTGATATTAACCACGATTTAAGCAATAAAATTCATTCCTAACAAAAGTAATCCCAAAAGCCAGGTAAGAAGAAGTTGGATCTGTTTTATTTCAATTCCTTGATTCAGCATATTAGGATAAAAAAAAGGAGATTATTAATCTCCTTTTAAATAAATACCTATTTATTTCCTGGTTGCTTGTTCTACGTTCCGGGTAAAACAAGTTTTTATTATTCTAGTTAGGGTAGGAAGATGCCCTCTGGATCAACCTTGTTGTAGAGCAGGTCTATTTCTTCTACTGTAGGATATTCTGTCTCTCCTTTACAACGGGATATATTTAAATCAAAACCACAGTTATCTTTAACCTGTTCGGCAGTAAAGCCAGGATGATAAGTGTCTAAATACATTAGCCCTTCTTCATCAAAGCGGAATACTGCCATATTAGATATGACTGCTGTCGGGCCTCCTTTAAAGAACTTGCCAAATACTTCCTGTTTGGAAACCATTTCCCCGGAAGGCCACTTGGGTATTCTCCATCCCGGTGAGGTTATATAGTCAACATTTTCCTTGAAACGCCGCTTCTCCTGAACCATTATGAAAACAGTTCTCCTGGCCAGGGAATCTATATCCGGGTTGCCTCCACTCCCGGTAAACCTCTTTTTGGGAGTCCTATAATCACCTACTACGGTTGTATTGACATTGCCATACTTGTCAATTTCTGCGCCTCCCAGGAATGCCAGATCTACATATCCGGAATGCAGGGAACCAAAAAAGGTTTCAGCAAGACCAGCCGCAATAGCAGCCTGGTAAGCACAGCGGGAATCACCAACAGATGTAGGTAGATCTATCGGCCGACCATCAATACTTCCGGCTTCATATATACATACAGCATTAGGTGCACCAGAAAGCTGGGCCAGCATTATTGCCAGCATAGGAAGACCGGTGCCAGCAAAAACGATGTCACCATCCTGGACTTCCCTGGCAGCCGAAACTGCAAGTAAATCAATAGGTTTATAATCCTTAGCATAATTCTTTGCAGTCATT
>CAYZYO010000168.1:0-2766 GCA_964482585.1 uncultured Syntrophomonadaceae bacterium
ACCCGGCGGCAGATGGAAGACCTGGACCGGAAAAATTTATTAGATAGCAGAGAGTGTCTTTTTATCCCACCTTATGCTGAAAATAACATGTTTAATCGGGTAGAGGAAAAAAAGTTATCGAATAAGGAAAGGGGAGGATTTATATGTGTACTCTTCCAAAAACCTCATTAATGTCATGCCAGTTGAGTTTTTATCCGCTAGCAGATGAGAATTATGAGGAAACGGTGAAACAAGTACTGGATATAATCAGTAAATACCAGGTAAAATATCAAGTCAATGCTATGTCAACAATAATTACCGGTGAAGCGGAACAGGTTTTTTTATTAATCCAAAAAATATATGCCAGCATGGCTGGAAAAACTAATTTTGTCATGAACATGAGCATTTCAAATACCTGTGGATTATAGGAGGTACTTAACGGTAGGCTTTTTACTTTTATGTGCAGCTGCTAAAGAAGTGGCGAGTATTCAGTTCTTTTGGTTGAAAGATTCACTGACTGCCGGTAGCATTGACCTAGTTTTATTATGCCTTTTTCAATAAATTCAGGATAGACGGCGGCAAAGCTTATCCTGAATCTATTTACTGCCAGGTTATCAGGATAAAACAGATTACCTGGAGTGACAATTACCTGTTCTTTAAGACACTGCTGGTAGAAAATATCAGGAGAGCAATCAGCTGATAAAGAGAGCCATATTGTCAGCCCGCCGCCTGGTGGGAAATAAGTAATTTCCTCTGGTAAATGTTTATTGAATGAACTTAACATTAGATTATATCTCTGCTGGTAGATATCTTTCATAAATTGGATGTGTTTTTGCCACAGGTTATTCCTTAAATAAAGGTCAAAAGCCCGCTGCATTAACCCGGAAGTAGTTATATCTGATGTGTGTTTAGCAGCAATAAGGCGAGATATAGCACTTTGGGGTGATAATAGAAAGGCTACTCTTAATCCCGGCATAAAAATCTTGGAAAAACTCTTAATGTAAACTACATTGTCCTTATCATCCAGTGTTTTTAAAGGACACCTTGCTTTTCCATCGTAATAAAGCTCGGTAAAGGAATCATCTTCAACTACAAATACGTTTTCCTGGCTGCATAACTCAAGAAGAGATTTTTGTTTTTCTATACTGTAACAGTATCCCGTAGGATTCTGGAAACTAGGCATAACATAAATCAATTTTGGCTTGTAATCTTTTATTGCTTTTTCCAGTCCTGAAATGGATATCCCATCTGGTTCAATATCTACAGGAATAATGTTTACTCCCCTGGATTTAAAAGCAGCAATTGCACCAGTATAAGTAGGATTTTCGGTGATAACATAATCACCGTAATTAAGTAGAGATTTGGCAACAATATCGATACCCTGCTGGGCACCGGAAATAATCTGGATATTATTTATATCTGCCTTAATTCCATTTTTTTCTAGATACCCACAAATACTCTCCCTTAATGGGAAAAACCCCTGGCTTTCATGATACCCAAAAGCATTACCCCGGTCGCGATCAAGCACCTCGTTTAGTATTTTCTTAAAATCCTCAACCGGAAAAAGTTCGGGCGTGGGAATAGCACTGGCAAAATTAATAGTATCTGCAGTAATTTTAACCTGTCCATGATCCATAATATCTAACTCGGGAATACCCCTGGAAGGCTGTAGAGTAATATTTTCTGAGCTTATTATTGTTTGGTGAGGCAGTACGTAAGTTCCACTGCCTGTTTTAGAATAGATCAGCCCCTCTTTTTCCAGCATTCTGTAGGCATTTATAACAGTTATATTATTGACCCCCAGTTCTCGCGCTAGTTTTCTAACCGCAGGAAGTTTTTCATTCTCCTTTAAGGTTTTACTGGTAATAAGGGTTTTTAGCTGCTGATACAGCTGGTGATATAGAGGTAATGAGCTGCCTTTATCTAATTGTAACGATACAAAAAGATTCATTATTATCCCCCGGTTCTCATTGACATTATTAAAATCAATATGCAATAATACTTATCATATCACAATAATATAAATAATTGTAACGATACAATTATTTATATTATCTAAAGAAGAAGTTTTAAAGGGGGATTATTATGGAACGTCACGTTTTTAATAAAGATTTAGCACAAATGCTTAAAAACGGAGTTATTATGGATGTAGTAAATGTTGAACAGGCGGTTATTGCGCAGGATGCCGGTGCAGTAGCAGTTATGGCTTTAGAGAGGGTTCCCGCTGATATTAGAAAGAGCGGTGGAGTTGCTCGTATGTCAGATCCTAAAATGGTAAAAGAAATAAAAAATGCGGTGAGTATACCGGTTATGGCCAAAGTAAGAATAGGTCATTTTGTGGAGGCACAGATATTAGAGGCAATTGGTATAGACTTTATTGATGAAAGTGAAGTCTTGACTCCGGCCGATGAACTATATCATATTGATAAAAAGAGTTTTGCTATCCCATTTGTGTGTGGGGCCAGGGATTTGGGCGAAGCTCTACGAAGAATTGGTGAAGGGGCAGCAATGATACGGACTAAAGGAGAAGCAGGGACAGGGAACGTAGTAGAAGCGGTCAGGCATATGCGCTCTATAATGGCAGATATCAGGAAAGTTCAGCTGTTACCGGCAGAAGAGAGGATGACATTTGCCAAAGAAATTGGAGCGCCGTTACACCTGGTTGATTATGTGGCCGAAAACAAAAAATTACCGGTAGTTAATTTTGCCGCCGGTGGAATAGCTACTCCAGCTGATGCGGCTTTAATGATGCAGTTAGGTTGTGATGGAATCTTTGTGGGTTCAGGT
>CAYZYO010000169.1:0-2545 GCA_964482585.1 uncultured Syntrophomonadaceae bacterium
TATTGGTGTTGGAGAAGATAAGGGGATTTTTCCTGGGCCAATCTATTGGGTACTCTGGTTTTGGTTGTCATGGGCATCACCTTTCTATGCAAAGATTAGATTTATATACAATTAATATAACCGTTATACCCACTTTATTTTCTTTTTTGTTACTTTTTCCTGAGTTTATCAGTTCGATTGCTAGAATCCCTGATAAACCGATGTTATGTTCTTCACATTTTACCACTACATATTAGATTTTAAGCTCATCAGCAGGCAAAATATTGGCAGGTGGTTTTGTT
Organism: uncultured Syntrophomonadaceae bacterium; assembly: GCA_964482585.1. Taxonomy (GTDB): domain Bacteria; phylum Bacillota; class Syntrophomonadia; order Syntrophomonadales; family Syntrophomonadaceae; genus CAYZYO01. The sequence goes on from CAYZYO010000169.1 coordinate 282, forward strand.
CTTAACACCCGAAGAGTCCGCTTTGAAGGAAAGTCCCTTTAGTTTTTACCAGGTATGGCTTGTCTTCAAAGTTTATTCTAGTAAATTTAATGAATCAGAGCGATTACTATGATATGAATTTTATTAATTCTTTCAGTGGTATTAAGATCCATCGAGAGACCGCAGCAGATTTCTTTTCCTGTAAGCAAACAAGGGAACGAATAATAACATGCTTAATCCAACAATAAAAAAGGAAATTGACAAACCTAGCCAGGAACTGGTGATCCCCACAACAAAAGAACTGGCAGCGACAGCTAAATCCATACCACTTTCCTGAATTGATAGTACTGTCCCTCTGACTTCTAAATCTGATATTTCTATTAACCAGGCAATTAGAGACAGACTACCGCCAAAATATCCAAATCCGGTCATAATGCTACTGATTATTAAGATTTTCGGTTGTACCGGAAGTAAAAACAAAATAGCTAATCCTAAACCCATTAACATCACGAAAGGTAGACTCACCACCAGCCGCCCAAAGCGATCAGAAAGATAACCAGCACTAAAATTAGCTAGTAATCCGGCTATACTATAATAAGTAAAATAAATCCCGGGATTCTTAATATCGGTAACCTGCATAATATAAATAGAAACAAATGTAAGTAGAATTCCATAAGAAAAAGCAAGTAATATTATTCCCAGAAAGATGGGCCATAAGTTGCTATTCTTAAGTACATGAAATAGCCGCTCCCGGGAACTAAATTTTGTTACACCTAAAGGTGAAGTTTTTACCAAACCCAACATTATCAAGGCAAAAAAACCAAGCCCAAAATTTATAGTGAACCAGGTAGCAAAACTATAAATATTGATAATAAATAGAGCACCCGAAGGTCCGGCCAGCAGGGCAAGAGTAATAATAAAACGGTGAAAACTCATATATCTTCCCAGTTTTCCTTCGGGAGCCGTATCAGCAACAAAGGAACTGGCACTGGAAAGAAACGCAGCCAGACCAATAGCCTCATAAATACGAATAAACATAACAACCCAGATACTATTAGCCATAACATATAATAAAGAAGATGTACAAAAGGCAAAAGCCCCGATTAATAAAGGTATCTTCCTGCCTCTACTATCGGCCATAGGACCTAAATACAGACGCAAAAACACTGCCGCTAAAAACAATAATGTGCTTTGCAAACCGGAATGGAACTCTGATCCTCCCAGTTCTAATATGTATAGAGGTATCATAGTCAGAGAAGTAAAAAAAACTACATAAACTAAAAAAACCCCTAAAAAAAAGAAGGCCAGGTTTTGCTTCCTTGCATATTGCCTCGCTGCTCCCGGTACTGGCAAATCTAACACCAGGATAACTCCCCTTTCACTTGTTATCTTCTGCTTTGGCTTTTAAAAAGGCTCTTCACTCTAGGGATACTACGGGGTTATATTGTTGTTGGAAAAGATAAAGGGTTATTCTTCTTCACTACCTTCGTCTACATAAATACCTTCCTCAACCTGCATAGATCCTCTTGGGATAGTCTTATTCATTGCCTTTTCAATCCTTTGAAGTATTCTCTCCTTTCGGTCGTTAAAAAAGTTTACAAAATCATCAGCGTACAAGAATTCTAATGAGAGAACATGAGATTTCAATATACCGTGAAACTCCGCGTCACTTACTCCAGCATGTTTTTGTACTCTTGCTAAATATTTGCTGGGTGCATCACCGCTTACTATACGGTTGGTACGACTTGATAAGGGAGTTTTGTTGATAATGCAATTATAGTCATCCTTGCTGATACTATTTTTTATACACCAGGCCACGGGGAAAATATGATGAATATCGATAGACTCGGAAAAATAAGTGCTAAAATCAATTTTTGTAGCCGAAAGCCAATCTTTTGTTTCAGCCTCCATAAGCAAGGCATAAACTCCCTTATAAGCTGCACTGTTTCTCGTCCTTAAAGTATGAAGCCTGGAGGGAGAGAAGTTTGCATCATAAACAGTTTTAGGCTCGGGACCATTATTTTCAATCCAGTCAACCACCTGAGGTAAATCAAGGGCATAACGAGTTTCATTTGCCGACCCGTAAAGCTCACCCAAAACCCCACACCAGTACCATTGTACTAATTTCTTTTTACAACCTAAATTATTAATTTTATTACCTAAAACAGCTAAAATCGCAGACATAGGTATTAACTGAGTATTGTAAGGTAAATCACGGGCAGTATAAATATGATTTTCAAAAAGTATTTTGGAAGCTTTGATGAAACCCTGCACTATGAGATCTC
>CAYZYO010000170.1:0-2463 GCA_964482585.1 uncultured Syntrophomonadaceae bacterium
GCTTGCCGCAACCCTGTCCCGGACAGTGGGGCTTCCTCCTCTTTGGAGATGGCCTAATATAGTGACTCTGATTTCTATGTCCTGCAGTTTGCTTCCAATGTCTTCGGCGACTTTCTGTCCAATACCTCCTAATCTAATCGGATCATGGCTGGTAGGAACCAGGTTTTGGACTACCATTTCACCATCTTCGGGAACAGCTCCTTCAGCTACAACTATAATACTAAATTTTTTACCCTGGCGATACCTCTGAGCAATTTTAGCAATTACTGCGTCAATTCTAAATGGTATCTCGGGAATAAGAATAACGTCTGCGCTTCCTGAAATCCCAGCGTGCATAGCTATCCAGCCAGCATATCTACCCATAACCTCTAGAATCATTACCCGGTGGTGTGATTCAGCTGTGGTATGCAGTTTATCAAGGGCCTCAGATGCTGTATTTACTGCTGTGTTAAACCCAAAAGTGACATCTGTAGCTGACAGATCATTATCAATCGTCTTGGGTACTCCGACAATATGAACTCCTTTTTCGTAAAACCTCTGGGCTATGCTTAAGCTGCCATCACCACCGATAACAATAAGTCCATTAAGCCCTAGATGTTTTAAATTATTAATTGCGCGATCAGATTCGTCACTAAACTGCTGCCCCTTCTCGGTAACAATTAAATATTTAAAAGGATTATCCCGATTAGTAGTCCCCAGAACAGTGCCACCAGTATGACTAATTCCTGATACACTACGCAAATCCAGCTGTACATAACGGTTTTCAACAAGTCCGTTAAACCCGTCCAGGAATCCAATTACCTCTAATCCGTATTCAATAATTGCTGTTTTAGTAATTGCCCTAATCACTGAATTAAGACCGGGACAATCTCCACCACCAGTTAGTATCCCTATCTGTCTTATCTGGTCCATAATCTAACCCCCTTCATCTTTTAATATATCCCTGGCATAAAGATATCTTACATTTATCAAAGTAACTAATAAATAATAAGGTGGGAAAAAACCCACCCCGTTAATTATATTTCTTTTATTCGTCATCATCTCTTTTTTTCCTGTTATTATTATGGCTTTTCTGCCAGGTTAAGTGGAAGCAGCATAGGTTTCCCATTTCTTGAAATTTCCAGCATTATCCTATCCCCAACCTTCTTATCCTGCAGAAATTCCTGCAGATCATCATAGCTGTTTATTTCTTTTTCATCAATAGATACTATAACGTCATACTTAAGTACTCCTGCTTTATCTGCAGGCCCACCACTGGTTATGTTAACTATTATTATACCTTTTTTCTCAATTCCAAAATGCCTGGCTATTTCTTCATCAACCGGCTGTAACCATATTCCCATATAGGGACGCATTATCTTACCATTTTCAATTAATTCATTTAATACTTCTTTAGCTGTATTAATCGGAATGGCAAAACCTATACCTTGAGCTTGAGCATTTACTGCGGTATTTATTCCAATTATTTCACCTTTAGTATTTAACAGTGGGCCTCCGCTATTTCCAGGATTTATCGCAGCATCGGTTTGAATAAGATTTTTATAGACTCTATCCTCAATTTCAATAGGCCTGCCTTTGGCACTTACCACACCTGCAGTTACCGTATGATCAAGCCCATAGGGATTACCTATCGCTATAACCCAATCTCCTACACGCATAGAGTCAGAATCTCCTATTTTAACAGTAGTAAAATTTTTATTGCCATCAATTTTTAAAACTGCCAGATCCAGTTCATAGTCTTGTCCCACTACTTTAGCTTCATACTGCTTATCTTCATCAAAATTTACGGTTATTTTAGATGCCTTATCTATGACATGTTGATTGGTAACGACATAACCATCCTTACTTATAACAAAACCAGTCCCTATTCCCTTTTGCACATTCGGTTTAGGAGTAAAACTGTTATCTCCAAAAAACTGCCGGAAAAACGGATCGTTTAAAGGAAAATCATTCATAGAATTAGAGGTAACTACGGTTGTTTCAATATTAACTACTGCTGGGCTGACCTTTTCTACCATATCAGCAATATTAGTCGGTCCTACTATAACCCCAGATGAATCATTTTCTTGAACCTTGGCCTTATTCTCACTTTTCTCCTGGTTCCCGCTGGCATAATAGTTGCTGAATACTAATAACAGCCAACCAATAACTAATATAACCATTAAGATTAAAACAGTTTTAAGAATATTAGATATTCCTGTTCTTTCATTCATGGTTAATCTTCCTTTCTTACAATGGTATCTTTTATATTAAATATTAACACTATCCAGGTATTAACAAAAGACCTTAGCATTCAAGAAATAATAAAGATTTCTTAATATTTAGTAAGAAAATAAAGGCTTAATGCAATCACCTTACTTAGATAATTTGGCCACGCACTGGTTTGGGGAAAACCGCAGCAACCGGATAGAACCGTAGAGGCGACTTCAGTCGCCGCCCTTTTACCCTGAATTCCGCTGGCCG
>CAYZYO010000171.1:0-2459 GCA_964482585.1 uncultured Syntrophomonadaceae bacterium
AAACTTCTTTTAGTTGAATCAAAGGATTCCAAAAAATCACCTGCTTTCGATTTATGAGTAAATAATTATGAATTTACTAACTAAATTTCAACAATTTTCATGATTTCCCTCCTAATTAGTAAGAAACTCTTAATACAATCTCCTTACCGGATAGAACCTTAGAGGCGACTGATGTTGCCTCTACCGTGTTAATCCGTGTTAAATCTGTGTTCATCTGTGGTTAATCACCTTGCTTTATTTTCATCGGTGGTTGTGTCCTCCGGGCACTGGGGGTTATTTACAATCAAATCAGATAATCCACAGGTAAATTATAACATAAATTGTCATACGGCCTTGCTTCAACTTAACACGGTTATTACTTGGCTCTTAAAATTTATTTCTTTCTTGTATATACCTTATTAATAAGGTATATTTATATTAAGGTACCTACTATTTCTGTGAAAAGGTGAGATGCAGATGTCTTTTAAATACCTGGTGCTTGGCTGTCTCTTAGATTTTCCAACCCATGGTTATAGTTTAATGAAAAAGATTCTCTCTGAATTTGCACCGGCAAATTCACCGGTCAATGAAGGCAGGCTTTATTCAACAATTAAGAAATTAGAAAAGGAACAGCTTGTAGAAAGGCAAATCAGCAGACAGGATAACCTGCCTGACCAGAAAATAATTAGCATTACTCCAGAAGGGGAAAGAGATTTTTACGAGTGGCTGCACTCAGATAGTCAAGAACAGGATACTACCAAATTTGATTTCTTCAAGCAGTATCCATTTTTGAACAAGGTCAATAATTTTAAATATCTTGACAACGAGCATATTCAGGAAAAACTCAAACAACAGCTGCAGATATGCAATAATAGAACAGAACGCTTTAATCAGGCGGTTAAAAATATGACCGCACATGGTGTTGATAAATACCGGGTAAATATAGTTGAATATGGTATAGAGGTTGAAAAGGTTCGATTTAAGTGGCTTAAGAGCCTTTTAGGAGAATTAGAAATGCAGAGCAAGGGGGTAATGATAGATGAATGATAAAATTCAGGAAATTAGAGAGGACATGTACAAAGCAGGGTATATATGTGAAAATAAAACGGCTACTATACTATTTCTGGCCCAGGCAATGCAGAAGCCGGTTTTGGTAGAAGGCCCGGCCGGAGTTGGCAAGACCGCTATAGCCCAGGCATTCAGTATTATGAAAAACCTACCCCTGGTCAGACTACAGTGTTATGAAGGGATTGACGAATCCAAAGCCCTTTATGAATGGAATTATAAACGCCAGCTTCTGCACATTCAGGCTATTGCCGGTCAGAACCATAGCAACACCGAACAGCTTGAACAGGATATTTTTTCCGATGCCTATTTACTAACCCGCCCTCTCCTGGAAAGTATTACTTCCAGTACACCAACAGTATTGCTTATTGATGAAATTGATAAAGTCGACTTTGAATTTGAAGCTATGTTATTAGAGCTGTTATCGGAATTCCAGATAACTATTCCAGAAATGGGAACAGTAAAGGCTCGTCATATCCCTTATGTTTTTCTCACTTCTAATGCCACCCGGGAATTATCAGAAGCCTTAAAACGCCGCTGCTTATATCTCTATCTGGACTTTCCTTCACTGGCAATGGAGGAAGAGATACTGCTGCTTAAACTCCCTGACCTGAAACCGCAGCTTGCTCAAAAGATTGCCCAGGTAGTGCGCCGCATACGCCGGTTAGACCTAAAGAAATCTCCCAGTATTGCTGAAAGTATTGATTGGGCTCAATCGCTTATCTGGCTGGGCAAAGATGATCTGGATGTGGAAACGATGCTTCAGACCCTTAATACCCTGGTAAAATACCATGAAGATATGGAAAAGCTTGAGCGAATGCTTTACGGCAGGCAGGATTTAGAATTTATATCGCGTTAAAATGATCGGATTATGTTGTTATATAAGGAGAGTTGAGTTATGGGAGTTTTTGAGACTATGCAGGGATTTTTTATTGAACTAAGAAAGGAAGGGATTCCTGTTACTACCAGCCAGGCTTACGATTGCTGCCAGGCTCTATTACTCCTGGACTGGTCAGAACAGGAGTACTTTTATTCTGCACTATATACCACTTTAATTAAAGAAAACGCTTACAACAAAGCATTTGAAGAAGTATTTGACCGCTACTTTATCCTGGGAAATCAACCAGATAGAGAAAGGCATTTTATAAATAATTTGGATCAGCAAAAAAAATCGCCTAACGAAGAAGAAATAACGGTCAGTGACGGTGATATGTCTTTGGGCTCATCAATGAGCCGCGGCGGTTCGGCCCAGTCGCCCGGGGGACGAAAAAACCCGTTGGAACAGAATTTTACCCTGGCTAATATTGATGACATTTATCGAATGGAAAATATGTTTCCCCTTATAACCAGGCGTTTAGCGGCCAAGATGATTCAAAAGCGCAAAAAGAATGATAGAAATAGAATAGATTTCAGGC
>CAYZYO010000172.1:0-2371 GCA_964482585.1 uncultured Syntrophomonadaceae bacterium
GAGCACCTGACTTTTAATCAGGGTGTCCCAGGTTCGAATCCTGGATGGCTCACCATTAAAGATTATAAACCCGCGCAGGTTAGCGCGGGTTTTAGTTTTTCTGAAATATTTCTATTTTAGTAGTTCGTCGCAAAGGTTTTTCGTGGCTCCGCTTTACTATTTCCAGAAGTTTTTCTAGCTGTTCGTCCCCTATTCATAATAATAGCTCTTGAATCACCACCAGGCGGTTCAAGAGCTATTATATATTACTTACACAAGATTATCCGCCGACCAACCTTTAGAATCGAGCAGGAATAAATTACGTATCCAAATTTAATTTTTCAGGCATTATTTGTCCATTCTTCTTCCTGGCGGATAATTACTGACTCAACCTCGTAGCCCCTGTTTTCTAACTCTTTTACTACATCATCCACATTGAGTTCCTCCAGGCGAAAGATCAGCTTATAAAGATTTTTACTCTCATCATAATAGGCTACTGTGTTAAGTATATTTTTATCTTTAGCCGCTATCATCCCGGTTATTTCAGCCAGGGCTCCACGCCGCTCATAGGTATAAAAATCTATACGACTGTGAGCCTGTTTCACTCCCAGGATTTCAATTAAGGCATCAAAAATATCAGTTTCGGTTACTATCCCTACCAGATTGCCATTTTCGTCAATTACCGGCAGTGAACTTATGTTATTTCGCCTCATAAGCTTGGCAGCAGTTTCAATATAATTCTCCGGACCGATAGTTATAACTATTTGTTTCTTAGGTAGAATATCTTTAATTTTTGTTTTAATTAAAAGGTAATTGATTTCATGCATGCTCAAGGACGTAGCTGTAGAAGGTGCTGCTTTATTTAAATCGCTAATAGTAACTATGCCTATTACTCGTCCTTTATTCATGACCGGCAGACGGCGGATATTGTTTTCTTTTAATAGCTGAAAAGCCTCGGTAAGACTGCTGTTTAGATCTACAGTAATGACGTTCTTATTCATTCTTTCCTTTACCTTCATCATTCAGTCCCCCTTTTTTGGTTTTTGTCTTATGTTTTCTAAAAATTTTTTATGAATATAATAAAACAGTTACCCACCCAGGTAGGCACTTTTAACTTCTTCACTTTTCAATAATTCTTCAGCAGTGCCCTGCAAAACTATATCCCCGGTTTCTATTACATAAGCTTTATCAGCAATTGATAATGCCATATAGGCGTTTTGCTCCACCAGCAAAACTGTTGTTCCTTTAGAATTAATATCTTGAATTATTTCGAATATCTCCTTAACCAACAAAGGGGCTAATCCCATAGACGGCTCATCCATAAGCAGCAGTTCTGGTTGAGCCATTAAAGCGCGGCCGATAGCCAGCATTTGTTGTTCACCTCCACTTAAAGTACCTGCCAGCTGCTTGCGTCTTTCTTTTAGCCTGGGAAAACGGGTAAAAACATTTTCTATATCATTTTGAATTTCTTTTTTATTAGTACGCAGGAAAGCTCCCATTTCTAAATTTTCCATTACTGACATGGTCTGAAAAACCCTGCGCCCTTCAGGAACTTGGGATATTCCCAGAGCAACAATTTTTTCAGGTGCTACTCTAGTGATATCCTGGTCTTTGAATATTACCTTTCCCCGGGTAGGCCGCAGTATTCCCGAAATAGTTTTTAGTACTGTTGTTTTCCCAGCACCATTAGCTCCAATTAAGGTAACAATACTGCCGTTCTCTACTTCCAGAGATAATTTCTTAAGAGCGTGAATGGCACCATAGTATACATCAACCTCGTTAACCTTTAGCACTACCCTACCTCCTCACCTAGATATGCTTCAATAACCCTTTTATCATTGCGTATCTCATCAGGTATTCCTTTTGCTATTATTTCTCCATAGTCTAATACATAAATACGCTCACATACCCCCATGACCAATGACATATCATGTTCGATTAAGAGGATGGTGAGTTTAAAATCGCTTTTCAGCCATTTTATTAACTCCATAAGCTCTCTGGTTTCATAGGGATTCATTCCCGCTGCGGGTTCATCTAGAATTAACATGATCGGCTGGGCAGCTAATGCCCTGGCTATTTCCAGACGGCGCTGTTCACCATAGGGAAGATTAGAAGCTATTTCATCACGTTTACTATCCAGCTTAAATATTCTTAAATACTCCATGGCTTTTTCTTCTATATCTTTTTCCCCATGGAAAAAAGACGGGAGTCTGAGAATAGTACTAATAAAGCTGTAACTAACATCCTTATGGAAGGAAATCTTAACATTATCGATTACACTTAAGTCCTTAAACAGTCGAATATTCTGGAAAGTACGGGCAACTCCCTTTTTGCAAATATTATAAGGAGGTAAACCGGCAATATTATTGCCATTAAATATAATCTGCCCTTT
>CAYZYO010000173.1:0-2366 GCA_964482585.1 uncultured Syntrophomonadaceae bacterium
GGCAGCAAGCTGTCCATAATGGCAGGATCATTAGTATCTACATTTGGCAGTTGCTCGAATAAATACATTAAATAATTATAGGGCTTAAGGTTGTTCTCCTTAGCCGTTTCAATAATGCTGTAAATAATTGCACTACTTCGTGCACCCCTGGGGGTATTGGAAAACAGCCAATTTTTCCTTCCGATAACAAATAACTTAATCGAACGTTCAGCCCTATTATTGCTTATTTCTAATCTGCCATCCTGCAGGAAGTTATTTAGATCTTCCCACTGGTTAAGGCAATAGGTAATTGCCTGGCCAAAGGCACTTTTGGGCAAAACGAGTTGTTTTTGTCTTTTTAACCAATTATAGAATTCATCAAGTATAGGTTTACTCAATTCCAAGCGTTTTTCATAGCGTTCTTTATCAGTAACATCTTCAAGTTCTTTTTCAATGTCAAATAAACGATTACAATATTGCAACCCAATACTAGCTGCTACCGGCTTGTCTTTTTGCTCAGCAGGCAACGCTTTAAGTGACTCCATGAATTTACGACGTGCATGAGCCCAGCAACCAACGGATGTAACACCATCTAATTGGTTGTAGCCGCTGTAACCATCAGTATGTAGATAACCCTTAAAACCAGTAAGAAAATTCACCGGATGCTTGCTGGCTCTGGTTGTTTGATAATCAAATAAAACAATCGGCGGACCATCTCGCCCAGTCCGATATAACCACATATAGGATTTAGATTCAGCTGACCGCCCCGGTTCTTTTAAAACCTGCAAGGTAGTTTCATCAGCATGAAGGGTATTTTTTTCAAGCAATATCTTATGCATTCGATCATAGATTAATTTCAACCATGGATCGGCTGTATTTAACAGCCAATTAGCCATGGTTTGGCGTGATAAACCTATTCCTAACCGGGAAAACTGCTTCTCCTGGCGATATAATGGCATGCTGTTGGTATATTTTTGATCCATTATGTAAGCCACCATTGATGGAGAAGCTAGACTGCCAGGTAATATCGGATTAGGCATTTGGGCCTTTATTATTGGCGTCTTATCTTGTTCTTTATCACAGTGGCGACAGGCGTATATGTACTGTACATGCTTTATTACTTTTACCTGGGGCGGAATTATTTCGAGTTCCTGCCTGATTTGGGTACTCATTTCATGCAGCGGCCCTTCACAGCAAGGGCATATTTGTTCATTTTCCGGCAGGCGATATTCAACCACTTCAACTGGAAGATCCTTTAATAGTTCTTCTCTGTTCCCAGGTTGTTTTTTGCGTCGCTGATAAGTAATAGTTTCAATAGTCGGTTCTTCAAGTTTCCTGTTAGCAGTATCTTCAACTTCATTAAACAGATTAAGCTGTTCTGGGGGAGTTTTTTCACTAGAAGCACCAAACTGTTTTTGGCAACTCAAGCGAAATTGCTCTTCGTACCATTTTAACTTGGCATTAAGCTCGACAATTTGTTGTTCCTGTACAAGGATTGTATCATTTAGTTGTTCTATTATTTCAGCCGTATTTTCTTGCATTTTCATACTATTATTATACCAGAAAGTAGGTGTCTTTGCACCTAAAAAATGCCTAAATATCCGGCCTTAGAACTGGTTTCTGACTACAAAATTATTCTTTGTTTAACTGCTTTATGAGCCTTATCTTGTTTTAGTGGTAAACCATCTAAAAGCCAACGAAACTGACGGTAGCTGATAGTAACTACATCGGTATTAGCTGTAGGCCAATTAAATTTACCCCGCTCTAATCGACGATAGTGCAACCAGAATCCGTTATGTTCCCACTGCAGGACCTTTATCTTATCTCGCTTACGATTGCAGAAGACAAATAGACAAGGGTTAAACGGATCCAAGTTGAATACTTCTTTAACCAGTACCGCTAATCCATCTATCGATTTCCGAAGATCCGTACTGCCACAGGCTAAATAAACTTGTCTACCTGATATTTCGTTTATCATATTGTTTGCAGTACCTGTACAATCTCCCGGAAAAGGTGCTGATCGAAACCTTTATTAACTTCAATAGTTACCTGGCTAATATGAACTGTTATGGAATTAGGATTTATTTTCCCTTGGTTCCCATTATCCATAGCCAGGGAAAGCCATTTAACAGGCTGTTCTTTTTTATCCGGTTGAGATCTCAGTTTTCTGCGCCAGTAATAAAACTGGTTTTCTCTGATTCTTTGCTCCTGGCACCAGACCTTAATACTACTAGTTCCACTGCATTCAAACTCTGCCAGACGCTGTTCCCACAGGCTGCGCAAATCGTTTTCCAACATACCTGAACACCTCCTCAATTATGTGTTCAGGTTATTCTCTCATGTTTGTTCGATGATTTCTATGTGTGAAGTTTTTGACGGATACATAA
>CAYZYO010000174.1:0-2333 GCA_964482585.1 uncultured Syntrophomonadaceae bacterium
ATATCTGCGATTTCCATTGCTTTTATTATAATTATTCCCGGCTGTAAATATGGTGATAATGGTGTTTTCGTTTTCGCAGATTGTGCGGCAACGATTAACCCTGGTGCAGCTGAAATGGCTCAATTTGCCAAAGCGTCAGCAGATACAGCGGCTAATTTGTGTGAGATAAATGACCCCAAGGTTGGTATGCTTTCTTTTTCTACTAAAGGCAGTGCCAGTCATGAACTAGTAGACAAAGTTATAGAAGCTACCAATATTGCTAAAGAAAAATTCCCGGAAATTAAGATTGATGGAGAACTCCAGCTGGATGCAGCTATAGTTCCAGAAATTGGTCATTCTAAAGCACCTGGAAGTTTAGTGGCAGGTGATTGTAATGTCTTAATTTTCCCGGATTTACAATCTGCAAATATTAGCTATAAATTAGTACAAAGACTGGCTAGGGCCGAGGCTGTCCCGGTATTGCAGGGAATGGCTAAACCGGTCAATGACCTTTCCAGGGGATGCAGTATAGAGGATATAGTTAATATTGTTGCTTTGACAGCAGTAACTTAACCCAGAGGGGTTGTAAGTAATATACAAGGTTGTCCTAAAAAGGATGACCTTTTTTGGTTAATAAGTTGGGTCAAGCTATTCAGCATCTATAGTATTAGTCTAACGGTTGCGCCTCATGGCACCTTTACCGTTCATCAAAAGGAGGAAAATAATGAAACAGTTAGTTATAAATCCCGGATCAACATCAACAAAAGTTGCAGTATTTGAAAACGAGAATATGGTTTTCGAGAAGACATTAAGGCATTCGGTTGAAGAATTAGCCCCTTTTGAAAACATAATAGACCAATTCGAAATTAGAAAAGATGTGATAATGAAAAGCCTTAAAGAGAACGGGATGAGTATTAACGAACTTTCAGCTGTTGTTGGCAGGGGAGGGTTGTTAAAACCTATGCCGGGCGGAACCTATATAATAAATGAAGAGATACTGAATGATTTAAGAGCCGGTACTTATGGACAGCATGCATCTAATCTGGGTGCAATACTGGCATTTGAGATAGCCCAGGAAGCAGATATTCCTTCATTTATTGTAGATTCGGTTGTCGTTGACGAAATGGAGCCTATAGCTAAGCTGACAGGTCATCCTCAATTCGAGAGAAAAAGCATTTTCCACGCCCTAAATCAAAAAGCAATAGCAAGGAAATCAGCTTTGGTTTTAGGTAAAGAGTATGAAAAGGTTAATTTGATTATTGCTCATCTTGGGGGAGGAATTTCAGTTGGTGCCCACAAAAAAGGAAAAATAATAGATATAAATAATGCTTTAGATGGAGAAGGTCCTTATTCACCAGAAAGAAGCGGAACGCTTCCTGTAGGAGATCTAGTAAATTTAGCATTTTCAGGAAAGGTTTCGCATGAAGAAATGAAAAAAATGATTAAAGGAAACGGTGGGTTGACTGCTTATCTGGGTACAAATGATTCCAAGGCTATAAGCGAAATGAGTAAAGAAGGCAATCAAGAGGCAAGACTTATCTATGAAGGCATGGCTTATCAGGTGGCAAAGGAAATCGGTGCCAATGCCGCTGTACTTGAAGGTGAGGTGGATGCTATATTTATAACCGGAGGTATAGCTTATGATGAAACCTTTGTATCATGGATTAGGGAAAGGATCGCATTCATATCTAAAGTATTTGTATTTCCAGGAGAGGATGAATTACAAGCCCTTGCTGAAGGTGGATTAAGAGTTTTACGAGGTGAAGAAAAAGCTAAGATTTATGCCCCAGATTTTGCGAAGGTGAATTAAGAGTATAATGAAGTGAAAAACCCCAATTCATGCATATTAATTGGTTTCCCCTGAAAATATTCAACCGAAGGTAGAATAGGAATGGAGAATAAAACCCTATAAATAGATGTTTAGCGTTTTATTTATTAATGGCATTGAAAAGTAACTTTTTTTAGGGGGGACTAATTCGTTTACAAATTTAAGGAGGCTATTCCTGATGGTAAACCATGCCCTAAGGAGAAGCCTCTATATTATTATGTAATTCTCCTGCTAAATTTTGATTCTGGTATCTGTATAAGGAGATTTGATTTTTGGCTATAATAATGGTGTAGAATGACGTCTCCAAGTATATTCTATATTTTTTCCCCATCAAATCATTAGTAAAATATCCTGATATTATCTGAAGGCACGTCATTCTCAGAATAATGTGGTTTTAACAAAAGTTTCACTTATTCAGATTGAGCATAATATGCAAAAAAGAGTAAACCCTGAGTATAGATGTTTATTATTAGGAGATAAGTCTAATTCAAGAAAAGATACTGGAAGTTGTATCAAGTCTTATTAT
>CAYZYO010000175.1:0-2046 GCA_964482585.1 uncultured Syntrophomonadaceae bacterium
CCGTAGTTAGTGGTTACGGTGATAATGTTGACACCAAGGACTTGACCATAACCGGAGGAGGTTCAGGTAGCAGTTCTACCGGTCACACTATTACCAGCAGTGGCGGCACTATAGACGAAGCCGGTGCTGAAATAAATTTCCCGGCTGGTGCAGTAGACAACAGTATTAGGGTTACAGTTAAAAAATTGACTTCCGGCCTGCCATCAATACCTTCAGGACTCAAATCTGTCAGTGATTATTATGAAATAACCAGTAATCAAACCAGTAAGTTTAAAAAACAGGTTAAGATTACCTTACCATTCGATACTTCTAAGGTAGATACCGACAAGGATGAGGTAGGTATTTATTCTTGGAATAACGATCAATGGCTGATTCTAGACCAGATAGAAGTTGATACGACAGAGAAAAAAATCAGTGGAGAAACAACTCACTTTTCATTATTTGCAGTACTCAGTAAAGAAAAGGCACCTGAAGTAATTAAGCCTTTAAACGATATTGAGGGGCACTGGGCGGCAGCAGAAATAAACCAGATGTATTCCTCTGGAATAATAGGGGGATATCCTGATGGCAGCTTCAAACCGAATAACCAGATTACCAGGGCCGAGTTTGTAGCCATTTTGGTTAAAGCATTCCAATTAGAAACAGAAAGCAGCAAAGTATTTAACGATACGGTTCAACACTGGGCTAAGGATTATATTGCAGCCGCTGCCGGCAAGAACGTAGTTAATGGCTATAGTGATGAGCTGTTTGGCCCCGATGATTTTATTACCCGTGAACAGATGGCGGTAATGGTTGTAAATGCAGCCCAACTAACAGAGGTAACTGGTGGTAAAACCTTTACCGATCAGGATCAGTTTTCATCCTGGGCCCAGGATGCGGTAATTATTGCCGCCAGTAATGAACTAATTACCGGTTACCAGGATAACAGTTTTAAACCTAAAAACAATGCTACCAGAGGTGAAGCAGTTACTATTATATCCAGAGCAATGCAATTCTAGTATTACTGCCAAACCGTATTCTATAGCTTTTGCTTCTGTCTCAAATACTTAAATAATTATTTTACTCTTGTTAAGGAGATTCCAGTCTCCTTAACAAGATATAATAACCAACTTTTAGCAGTGTAAATATTAGTAAATCTAATAATACTTAACCCCGGGAGTGAACTGTATATGAAAGTGTTTTCCGTTTTGGGTTATTCAGGTTCAGGAAAAACAACAACTATTGAATACATAATTAAAGAACTTCAGAGAAGAGAGTATACAGTAGGGACCATTAAGGAAATCCACTATAAAAAATTTAGTATGGATAGAGATGGAACCAATACCAGCAGACATAAAAATGCTGGTGCTCAGGTGGTAACCGCCAGGGGATTGAATGAAACCGACATACTTTTCCCTTTCAGGTTGCCGGTAGACGATATTTTAAGGTTTTATAATCATGATTTCGTTATTATGGAAGGGGTAGCAGATTATAATGCTCCCAAAATCATTTGTGCTCGTACAGCAGATGAGATTAACGAAATCAAAGACAGCTCAGTTTTTGCTATATCCGGGGTAATGTCTAATTCTATTAAGAATTATGGCGATTTACCGGTTTTTAACCCGTTAAAGGATGTGGTTTCCCTGGTAGACCTCATTGAAGAAAAAATAGCAGCCGGGTCTTCTGAAGTAGATTGATTGTAAGTAGTATTTAAAACTGTACTAACAATCTTAAAACTATGGTAAAATTTGCAATCTTAGCTTATGGCTAATAGGGAGTACTGTTGTTGCTAAAATTGATTGTCACAATATGAACCAGCTAAATGATTTTAGGAAAGGAGGCAGGTTTATAGGTGAATTTATAAATCAAAAGCATACATATAGAAAATGAAAGAAGGAAAGGAGTGTAATTATGCTTTTCATGAGAAAAGGACGAGGAAAATTATTAGCTATGGCCTTGGTCTTTACTTTCCTCTTCCAGTGTGTAGGCATGATAGTGCCTGAACCAGCCAGCGCAGCCACTACCGAACTCACTATTACCAAATATGCTGTTGATGGCGAGACTATT
>CAYZYO010000176.1:0-1775 GCA_964482585.1 uncultured Syntrophomonadaceae bacterium
ATTACTGCATCACTTAAGCCGTCAATATTCTCCATCATTGTGATTAAGGCCGGTATGATTTCATCTGCTTGTGATCTTTGACCTATTTTTCTTAAAGTCTCCAGCCATTCTAAATAATCACCAACTGCAATTTTTTTGCTTATATTTTGAATATTAAGCAATCTCTGCCTTACCTCGTTTACGGACTCTGTAGTTTCTGCGAAAATTCCCTGGTATTCTCCTTTTACTTCTCTGTTATAATCGTTTACGGCCATTCTTCTTAGAACGTCACTGCTTTCCACCAGTCCACCTAAACCATCTATACAGGCATTTATGCTGTTCTTAATTTCATTAAAGTCTCCCGCATATTCATCAGTTATTTTCTCGGGTATATCTCCTCTTCCTATCCGGTCAATATACTCGGCAGCCATATTGGTTGGGGCTACCAGAGAATCTAACACATCGTTAGTACCCCTTAGTATCTTGCGCCATACACCGGAAAATTTCTCGGAATCAGCCCGAATATCTGTTTTCCCTTCTTGGACCCCGTTTATTAATACTCCAAACTCATCTACTATACGGCTGATTAAATCAATAGAGGAATTAAAGTTATTCTTCAACTGGTTAAAATCTCCCTGGTACTTATCAGTTATTTTTTCCGGGGTATTCCCGGTTGATATCATACCTGTATATTCTATCGCCAGGTTTAAAGGTTCAACCAAAACATCCAGCATTTCATTAATATCTTTTAATATTTCTCTATCTGCACCACTGACGCCACCCCAATCTGCCCGTGCTTCAAGCTGGCCGGCCTTTATTGCTTCAACTATTAAATGTATTTTTTCAGCCGCTATTGAATTAGTGCTGGATGCTGGTACCGCTTCCGGGTTCTTTACAGCCTCTACTGCTTCTTCACTGGAATTGCTGGAAGAACGCTCAAAGATGTTTTTATTTATTTTACTCTTCATTTTTGTAATACCTCCTTAAGTTTTTAAATATACCCACAACGCTTGAGAATTTCATTTGCCAGGCTTGAATATTGTCTGGCAGCACTTGATTCCGGGGCATATTCAAAAATGCTTCTGCTATACGAGGGGGCTTCTGCTAACCTGGAATCTCGCTTTATTACGGTTTTAAATACATTATTACTATACTGTTCCCGCACCAGGCCAATTATCTCTCTTTGCCACTTTAGTTCTCTATTTAATTGAGGAAAAATGCCGGTAGCTGCCATGGTAAATAAAATTCCTATTAGTTCTATATCAATACCCATACCTTCTTTTACCCGCTCCAAACCGTTCATTAATGAAACCAGTCCCTCTAATGCCAGGTACTCCGGAGTAACCGGGACCAGGTACCGGTCAGCTGCCAGAAGTGCATTTATCGACAATAATGAAAGTGATGGAGGACAATCACAAAATATAAAATCGTAGTTGTCTTTAATAAGCTCAAGGGCTTTTCCCAGCATGTTCTCCCGTCCCACAGCATCAGCTAGAATTAAATCAGTGTTAGCCAGGTCCATATCTCCTGTTAGTAAATCTAAACCGGGGATAGTTGTATTACGCTTAGCCGTTTCTACAGTAATCCCTGTAAAAAGCACATCTGCTGCTGAGGGTGATAAATTGTCATATGTGCTGCCGAGTGATAGGGATGCTGATGCCTGGGGATCTAAATCAACTAAAAGGACTTTATATTCATTCCTGGCAAGAGCTGCTGCTAGATTTACACATGTTGTTGTCTTGCCTGTCCCCCCTTTGTTATTAATAATCGTTATTACCATATCTTCCCCTCTTTCT